>CAJUSA010000002.1 GCA_910589015.1 uncultured Christensenellaceae bacterium | reverse complement strand
TCAACCTTGTGCTTTTTCCTTACCTTTCAGCGATAAAACCCGCATACCCGTTTACGAATATATAGTTCGGGTTCAATCTCTGTCGTTTCTGGTGCACCAAAAGAGTATAATCCGAATTGTTTACTTGTTACAAGTGAGTGGTTCGGATTTACTTTTTATTTCGGTAATAAATAGTTAAACTTCTAATCAACGACAAAAGCTCTCGGACAAATTGTCCGAGAGCTTTTGGTATTTATGGTGTAAAATTTTCAGCAACGATCCTTCATGAATTTTTCATACCAACTCTTGGCGTAGATATATAATTCATTCGGCGTGATAGCGGTTAAACCACGACAATACTTTAAGTTAGTTGAATATCTTACCGAAAGAATTTTCGTTTTACAAGGCGAAGAAAATCCGAGAATACCGCACTTGAAAGGACAGCTTGCCGACACCGAAAAGCGCATAGAAAATCTTATGAACGCTATCGAGCAAGGCATTATCACGGACACGACGAAGGACAGACTTGCACAACTTGAAAGCAAAAAGAAAGAAATCGAAATTGCCATTTTGCAAGAGAAAATAAAAAAGCCCTTCCTTACGAAAGAACAAATACAATTCGGTATTGAACGGTTTAGAAACCTTGATATTACCACGCTTGAAGGTAAACGTCGGCTTATAGACGGGTTCGTAAACTCAATTTACCTGTATGACGATAAGTTTACCATTACTTTTAACTTCAAAGACGGAACGCAGACGGTATTCTTTTCCGAGCTTGAAGCAACAAAAAATTCGGATATTAAATCACTTGGTGCACCATAACAGGGGTATACGAACACCCAGATAGAGAAACCGAGTTTTCGGTTTCTTTTTCTTTTGTGCTGTTTTCGTCCGCGCCGCCGTTGCTGTTAGGGTAATCGGGGAAAATCAAGTTTAAAAGCAACTCATTCTTTGCGTTCGGCTTGTATCAACAGATAGGTTTCTGCGGCGATTAGGTCTATATACCCGTCGTTTAATATGCATTTTTCAATTCCTCTTGCGCCTCGTCAAAAAGCGTGTCTTCGATTAAGCGCGGCATACCGCCGCCGATAAACTTGCATTTCGACGCCGTTATAAACAATTCCGGACATGGCTCACGGGTAAGTTTCGGGGCGTGCAAATGCTTTTTCATTCGCTGTATAAATTCGTCAACGTCAGTTACGGCTTTCTCGGCTTCTTCAAGCTCTTGCTTACTTTTCTTCAAACGCGCTTTCAATCAATTTGTTAAGTTCGGAAATACGTTTCTCACTTTTGCGTAATTCTTTCTTAACGTCAAACAAATTTTGTTGTGTAATAAAATTACCACGCTTAATTTTAGAATTTATCATGGGACGCATACTTCTTGTCGGTGATATGCTGTTTCGCAATATCTAAAAAGTCTATGATTTTTAAGATTGGGTGTGGTAACCTTGCGGAATGGTATGTTGACGGGTGTCGTTCTCGAAAGGGAACGGCATTTTTTTATTTATAATTGTAATGAGCTTTTCAAAACTTGGATTATATTTACCTTTTTTTCAAAAGCTATTGGCAATGAAATGTTTGTATTTTATAATACGGTTAGTTATCGTATTATAAAATCGCGCGGGCTATAGCCCGCATTCGGTATATTATACCGAATGAAATATCTTTAACGGAGGATATTGTGAGTAAGTTAACGTTCGATTTTAATGATAACAAATGCGAATTGGAAATATCGCGGGTAGGGCAGGAGCATTGTCTGCCCCGAAAGTTACATGAAAAACGGAAAGCGAGAAAGTACTCTTTGCACTGCATTTTTTACGGCTACGGCACGTTGATTAAAAACGGGAAAGAAATTAGCCTGACGAAAGGCAATATGTTTTTGCTTTACGAAAATGAGGAACACGAATACTTTCCCGATCCGATGGCGCCTTGGGCTTATTACTGGATCGATTTCATTGGTGAAGGCGTGGAAAACGTGCTTGCCGCTTGCGGGTTTTCAAGAGAAAAACCCTATATTTATTTAGGTGATAATGCCAATAATATTTACAATCTTTTTCGGTCGCTTGCGGAAGAGTACGACGGCAGCTCATTGAATTCGCTCAGTTGTATGGGGTATACGCTCTTATTGTTTCAGAACCTGATCCAATATTGTAATCAATATGAAAAAAGGTTTACCGTAAAATCGGCGCGGTTCAAAGTCTTTCGGGATATTCTCATCTTTATCAATAATAATTACCGCATGAATTTTACGCTCGACGAAATCGCTGAAAAAATGAACGTTACCAAAAAGCAGCTTATTACGATGTTTAACGATTTTGCGGACATGACTCCCGTCAATTATATCAACCGTTTTCGCATATCCACCGCGTGCGTGATATTGTCGGAATCTTCTGTAGGGATTAAAGCCGTTTCCCAAATGGTGGGGATCGAAGATGAAGCATATTTTACGAGAATGTTTACGAAATGGAAGGGGATGAGTCCGCGCGAATATCAAAAGGCGCAGGTTTGCGAAGATCCCTATCAATGGTTAAAGGAAAAAAATCTTGATTTCTGTTGAGGCGACTCATTGGGATTCGGGAAATAAATAGTATAAGGAAGGAAAAGTCATGAAAAAATCACTGAAACTTGCCGCTCTTGCACTTGGCGCGTGTATGCTTTTGCCGCTTGCCGCGTGCGGAGACGACGTACCGGAGGGTACGACGGAAATTTCGTTCTGGTATGACGCCACGATCACGGCAAACAAGTACTACGAAGAGCTTGCCCGTACTTACAACGAGGGGCAGGGAAAAATCGACGGCGTGTACGTCCGTCCCGAATTGACGGGCGGAATCAGCACGGGTGCGCGTCCGTATCTTACCAAAGATTCCCCGAACGTCATGACGATCGACGAGACGGTATTCAAGGATTTTGCCGTCGACGGTCTGTATACCGATTTGACGGAATATTACGAAAACGATAAAGAGTTCTATAACGAGAACGACGTTCCCGCAGGTCTTGCAAACCGTAACCGTTTCACGCGTAACGCGGGCGGAATTTCATATGCGGGTGAAGGGCAACAGCTCGTTGGACTCCCTTTCGGTTCTACGCCGTTTGTCGTTTTATACAACAAAAGAGCGTTTAACGATTATAAAATCAATATCGTTTCCTGCGAAAAAGAAAATTTGCAAACGCAGTATCCTTCCTTACAGCCGCACGGCTATGCGGAATATCTGAATTCGCCTTTCGACGGGGCGGTTTCGTCAACGAATCTTGCGGGCGAAACGGTTTATAAGGTGTTCAACAACCGCATTCCCATGAACTGGGAAGAAATGCGCTATCTCGCAAAATGTTTTACAAAGACGAAGGAAAACGGAACGGGATATAATCCGACTTCGCCCACGGCTTACGGTTACGTATCCGAATGGTGGTTCAATTATGCCTGGTCGGTCGGCGGCGATTGCGTAGGATACAACGGTGAAAAGTACGAGTTCACGCTCGGCGACACGACGCCGAACTACCTTGTAACTGATAAAGATGGCGTTACAATCAATAGTGTTCACTATGCAGCGGGTGAAACGGTGTGCTACGAAGACAAAGTAAAGCTTACTTCGACGGATGGTCTTACGGCATTGCCTTCTACTTATGAAGCGATTGCGGAAATCAACCGTTTTCCTATACCGGAAGGTAAATCTTACGACGACGGCGTACCCGGCTAGGGTATTTCTTATCCCGATTCTGCGGACCGGACCACTGCGTTTACTTCGGAGCTGGTGGCGATGGCAACGCTCGGCGACGTCACGCTTGCAGTATTGGATAGAAATATGCGCGGGAACTATGATATCGCGCCTTGCCAGCAGTACCGTGAGTACGTGGGCGGAAGCGTTTATTATGACGGCGCAGAAACGTTTGGGAACGAATATTTGAAAGTCATCGGGAAAGACGGTTATACGGGCGCGCTCAAAACTGCCGACGACACCGAAAGCGGTACGCCTGTAAAGGGCAAGATTGCCGCATGTTCGAAGGCGCAGACGCTTGTAATTCCCAAAAATTCCAACTCCGAAATGTACGAAGCGAGCTGGAAGTTTATTCGCTGGGCGGCGGGACCCGACGGACAGAAGATATTAGCGCAAACGGGCGTTGTGCCCAATCAGACGAGCGTGTCTTTTTCCGACGATTATCTGAAAACGCGCACCGATATCAATTTGTACGCGCGTTCTTTGACTGCGGTCGGCGGCGACATCGGCGACTGGGCTTACTTCCAGAACGGCAATTGGGTCAAAGATTGGTCGGGTGATTTTAATGACGAAGTTCGTTTCGGGAACATGGCGTTTGCAGACTTCTTCACAAATAAAAAGTCGGCGGCAGAAACGGCAATCAACGGCATGAAGATCGTGATAAAGGGAAGATATTAAAATGGAAACGAGGGAAGAAATCATAACGGCGGTATCGGCTGAGGGGCGGAGCGAGACCCGAAAGCCGCCGCGTAAAAAGACAAAGTGGACGAAGGAAAGCATTGTCGGTTTGATTATTCTGCTGATCCCGCTTGTCGGCTATCTGATTTTCAGCGGCTTTCCCGTTGTCATTTCCTTCATCATTCAGTTTGCCGATATGGACCGTTTCGATCTCGACTCGCTGAAATGGAACAACTTCGCGAATTTTTCCGCAGTTTTTACGGACGGAAGATTCTGGCATTCGATCGGGATCACGCTTTGGCTGCTGGCGACTCAGTTCGTATCGCTGTTCATCGCTCTTGTAATGGCGGCGCTTTTGTCTCGCGACGTAAAAGGTTCGAAAATTTTTCAGATCATTTATTTCGTACCGTATATCTGTTCTACGATCGCCATTTCGGTCATGTGGATGTGGATTTTCGACGGAAGTCTGCAAGCAGACGGAATCACGCGCGGGGGAGTTCTCAACAGTATTCTCGGTACGAATATCAACTGGCTGGATAATCCTGACAATCCCGCAACGCTTACCTGGGCGATCTTCGTTTCAATCGTCTGGCGCGCGCCGGGATACGGTATCGTTATGTATATTGCAGCGTTCAAAGCGGTAAATCCTGCGCTTCACGAGGCGGCGCAACTTGACGGGGCAAACGGCTTTCAGCGTTTTGTACACGTAACGCTTCCCGGAATTGCGCCTACTACGCTCTATCTTGCCATGGCGGGCGTTACGGCGGGGATGGGGATCTTCGGCGAAGCGACGATCATGGCGCCCATTAACTGGGATCAGGTTGCAGGGCGGAACGATATGGGACTTACCGCCATGTATTATATCTATCTCGAAGGCGTAAAGTCGGCGCGTATGCCGACTGCGGCGGTTATGAGTTGGTTTATGTTTATTATTACCTTTATTCCGTCGTTCCTGCTGTTACGCTGGCGGAATAAAAAGGAGGAAGCGTTATGAGAAACGAAAAAACTTCCTCCAAACGCAGAACGAAACTGATTGCCGATATCGTCACTTATATCGGATTGGCAATTTATTTCCTGATTCTCGTTTTGCCGTTTATTATCATTATTATCACTTCGTTTGCTTCCGACTACGAGATTTCACACAGCATCGGATTCGTATGGGCGCCGAAGTTTTCTACCGAAGGGTACGAGGTGCTGTTCAAAAACGATCCGTATGCGGTCGGCGGTGTGCCGTCCATATTGCGCGGATTTTTGAATACGCTTTGGATGACGACGATCCCTACAATAGTGGGACTGCTCGTTTCGGGTGCGGCGGCGTATGTTTACGCCAAAGTGAAAGTGCCGGGGAAAAACATTCTGTTTATGATCGAAATCGCGACCATGAGTATCCCGCTCGGCGCGTTCGGCATGGTGAGCTATTTGTTCTATTCGGCAATCGGCTGGCAAAAGAGCATTCTGCCGCTATTTATTCCGGGAATGTTCGGAAGTGCGGGAACGATTTTCTTTTTGAGAATGTATTTCGATGGGATCAACAAAGAGATCGTGGAGGCGTCTAAAATCGACGGCGTCGGTACGATCGGAATTTACTTCCGCATGATGATCCCGCTTTCGATTCCCGCGTTTTTAGCGCAATTTATCTTTGCGTTTGTGGGCGGCTACAACGATTATCAGGGACCGCTATTATATCTCGTCGGCAATAAATCTATGTGGACGTTGCAGCTTTCCATGTCGCAGATCGTTTCGTTCGTCGGTTCGGAGGGCGGTTACAAAAACGTGCAGTGCGCTTCTGCGCTCGTCGGGCTTCTTCCCATGCTCCTGCTGTATTGCTTCGTGCAGAAGTTCTTCATTGCGGGAATCGCGGTAGGCGGCGGAAAAGAATAAAAACAAGGAGAAAACTATGAGGAAAATAACAAAAACAGTTTGTATCGCGCTTACGGGCTGTCTTGCCGCGGCGGCGCTTGCGGGCTGCGGGTCGGAAACAAAAACCGTGCTCGAACTGCCATATTACGACGGCACGGAATATACGAGCGAGCTTCACGACGTTCCCGAATACAACCGCGAACTGTGGCGTTCCAACGTAAATGCAGCGCGCATCATGGAGCTTGCCGATCCGCAGGTTTTCGACAATACCTCGCGCGACGGATACTACTACATCTATGCGACAAACGATATGACGACCTCCCGCACGAAGGACTTTATCGAGTGGGAATTCATGGGCACGATTTTGGAAACGCCGAGCGGTTGGGCAGACCGGTGGGCTCCCGAAGTGATCTACGACGAGGAAACGGAAAAGTACTTGTACTTTTTCAGCGCGACCGCGCAATCAGGTGCTTCCTGCGTGTTATATCTTGCAACTTCAGATTGTCCTTACGGGCCCTTCGAGCTCGTGGACTTTTTGGACGCGGAGAGCTGTTTCGGCGCAGAGAACGTGCATACGTACTCCGATAATGATTCGCCGTTGACGAAGGACGATTTTCAGAACGCTTTCGACAAATACACTTATTTCGATCCTGTCAAATTCGGCGCGGTGTTGAATCAAAAATACGGAACGTCGATTTCGACGACGCATATTCCCACGATCGATCCGCACCCGTTTATCGTTCCCGAAACGGACGAGGCGCACGGGGGCGAAAAGTATCTCTACGTTTCGCTTGACGATCCCTATTATTTGGGATTGGATCGCGGAATTTTGGCCATTCAATGCGATAACTGGTTCAAACCCGATTATTCCACGGCAGAGGTGGTAACGCGCGTGGGTTATTCGACGATAGAGGATTATAATAGGGCGAAAGCCGGAGAAGAAGTGGAGACATTATGGTTCGAGCTGGCGGGTACGGCGCTCGTCAACGAGGGACCCGAAGCGTATTATCATAACGGGAAATATTATCTCACGCTCTCCTATTGCGGATACGGTGATCCCGGATACGGCGTCGTGCAGGCGGTCGGCGATTCGCCGCTCGGACCCTTCCGTAAACTCACCGAAGCAGAAAACGGCGTGCTCTTAAGCTACGATGCAGGCGGAAACACTAAGGCTTCGGGAACGGGACACCATTCTTTCTTTGAAATCGGCGACAAATTGTATATTGCTTATCACCGCCATTCGGTATACGGTACGACGGACGGCGGAAGAGAACTTGCCTTAGACGAGATCAAATGGTTGAAAACCGAGGATATCGACGGAAACGAGATCGAGGTCATGTACGTGAACGGACCGACCGTGACCGTACAACCCAGATTCGATAACGAAGCGGAATACAAAAACATTGCAGAGCAGGGAACGGTAAAGCTGGAAAAGGGCAAGTTTGCTAACGGCTCTTCCGCCGAGTATATGAATGACGGATTGCTTTCGATGAATACTGTCGTCAATCAGGACTTTGTAAACGCACACGTGAAGGAAACGCAGATTACTCAAACGAGCACGTTCTCTATCACGTTCAACGAACTGAAAACCGTGCGCGGATTTATGGTTTACGACTCTAAGCTGAAAGAAGAAGTATTCCGTAAGATCAAGAATATCGAATTTATCGGCGAGGAGAACGGACAGGAAATCACTTATTACATTGCCGAATTAAACCTCGACGAGCGCTCGAATATCGTCATCAGCAGTTTCGACGGTTCGGTGCGCAACACGGTACGCGGCGGCGGAGTGTATGCGGAATTCGATGCAATCAAGGTAAAGCAGATCAAATTCACGGTGGAAGTTCCCGAAAATCAAACGCAGGTCGGCATTGCCGAGATCGCCGTGCTCGGCAAGGTGCAATAAGGAGGGAAGAAGATGAAAAAGAAATTGCTTGCGGTTGCGCTTTCGGCAATTACGCTCGCCGTATCCTGCGGCACTTTGGCGGCGTGCAATAGCGAAACGCAGTACAACGTAATAAATTCGAATCGGGAGTATACTTTCGAACGTTATAAAAAAAGTACCGCCGTTCTCGATGAAGAGGTCACGCTCGACGGCGAATTTACCGAAGATTTTTACACGGGCAGAAATTGGTTTTACGGCAAAAAGCGTTTGGGTCAGGTCACGGCGGACGTAAGGCTGACGACTTACACGGGTAAAAACGGCATTTATCTTGCCGCGCACGTAGAGGAGAGCACGATCGTCTACTACAATGCTGCGAAAATCTCTTCGTGGAACAGCGGGCTTGAATTTTATTTCGCGTTCGGCGAGGCAAATACGTGGCAGGACGGCTTTTACGAGATCACCGCAACGGCGGGCGAACAGCTCGACGTGCGCAGGGCGGAGATTTCGGCAGACGGGAGTTTCCGCAACATGGCGCTTACAAGGGAAACCACGCCCCAAATTGCGGTAAAGCGCGTGGGCGATTTGTTGGGCGAAACCTGTCAGGAATATCAGTTCGAGATATTCTTGCCTTATTCGTTGTTTGGGCGGACGACCCGTCCCGACACAATGAATATCGATATCTGCCATCATGCCGCGACGAGCTCGGCGCTGAAAAACGAACGTGATCGCTACGACTTCGGCGGAAACGAGCTTTCTTTCTACGGATGGCTGAATCCGAAGGGGGGTTATACGTTCAATGCAAACGGCTTTGTAAGCAACAAGCTTGCGATTTCTGCGACGGGCGGCGGAACGGTTGCGGAGGGCCGCGGGAACGACTATGCAGTGACGGGCGATATCGTTGAGTTTATCATAACGCCCGAGAGCGGTAAAAAACTTGCAAAAATCGAAGTGGAAAACGGCGGCGCAGTGCAGGATCTCACCGCTTCCGTGCAAAACGGAAAACTTTCGGTTGTGTGTAAAAGCGATATCTCGGTAAACGCGACGTTTGCCGACGAAAATTAAACAGGTAAGCATCAATCGAAGATTGATACAAATAAGGAGGAATTATGAAACACAAAAAACTGATCGGCATTTTGGCAACAAGCGCGCTTTTGCTTGGCTCCGTAGCAACGTTTGCGGCGTGCGGCGGACAAGAACACAAGATCGAGCGGGTGGACGAAACGCAGGCAACCTGCACCGAGGGCGGGCATGCTGCTTACTATAAGTGTACCGACGAAGGCTGCGACAAGATTTTTTCCGATATCGAGGGAAAACACGAAATCAAGTGGGACGACGTGGAAAAAACAGACCCGCTCGGACACAGCATGACCCATGTGGAGGCGAAGGAAGCGGACTGTACGGAGGACGGTGCAAACGAACACTATCACTGTAACCGCTGCGAGAACGACTTTGCGGACGAGGCGGGCGCAACCCCCATGGAGGACGCGGTGATCCCCGCGCTCGGGCACGACATGGAAGTTGTGGAAAAGGTGATTCCTGTAACGGGGCAACCCGGCGTGAAGGCGCATTATCGCTGCGAGCGCGAAAACAAAGAGTATTTCGACAGTTTCGGCGACAAAGCGGTGACGGATGAGAACAGGCATGAGCTCGAATACGATATGCTCACGACCGCGCCGAGCGGTTGGTTCGACGTGCATCACGATTTTTCCCATTCCAACGACGCCGAACCTTATGTTACGATCACGGGCGAAAACGGCTTGAACGTGGCAACGAACGAGTATTATACCGATATCGCGTATACTGCCCGCGTGCAGAAGGCAAACGTAAACAGACAGTTTATTGTCCTCTTCTTTGAAAATCAGGCGATCTATTCTGTTTCCGTCGATAACGGTAAAATCAAGTGCGACAGCGAGATGTCATGGTGGGGTTATGGAACGGAGCAAGGCTATTCTTACTTAAACGACGGCGAATGGGAGTACACGCTCTCCGCAGGCGAGCGGGACTGCTACGAGGGTAACGGCTTGGAAGTGACGCTTGCGCGCACGGGCAAAACGGTAAAGGTATTTGTAAACGGGCAGGAAGTTCATTCCGCAACCCTTGCCGACGAGTATGATGAAACGCTTGTAAAGGGCGGTATGCTTGTATGGAAAGCCGTTCAGAGTGTAAAATATTACTTCCGTGCCGAGCCGCAGGTGCAAACGCCCGCCGTTCCGAAGGTGACGGTTGATTGTGATTCGGCGCAAGGCAGTGTAACGCTGAATAAGCAAACGTTTGCTTACGGCGACGATCTCGTTATTACTGTTACGCCTACTTCCGATTACACGTTCGATACGTTGTTTGTGAACGGACGGCAGATCACAAGGCTTACGGACGGAACGTATACGACCACGGCGACGAATATTGTAAACATTTCGGTTGTGTTCAAGGCAAGAGAATACGGCTCGGTGAATGCGACCGTTACGGGCAAAAAGCACGGTGTTACCGGCAATTCGATTGCCGAAAACGCTGAGTTCGAGTTGGTTGGCAAAAATCAAACGTATTCGGGTTCGCTTTCGAATGGGAAACTGTATGTAAATAAAGTACTTACGGGCGAATATACGCTGAAAATTGCAAATCACCTCAGCGGAACGATTAACGTGGAAAAAGATACGGCATACGAAACGGCAATTGTGCTCGAATACGATATGCTTGCAGTGAACGATACCAACGGAATCGGCGCGAATAAAGTCGATCTTTCGCATCAGAACGACGAAGAGAGTTACATTAACGTGACGGGCGATGGCGGACATCTCAACGTGACCGCCAACGAGAGATACGGCGACGTGATGGTAACGGCGATTTTCAAACACGAAAATATTTGGAATCAGCGTATGGGCTTCCTGCTTGCGTTCTCCGATAAAGAGGGCGTGCAGCTCGGCTTTGATACATTCGACGACGCAAGCAACATTACGCTTCATTTCTGGTATGATGGAGAACATCATTCGGGATATAATAGCGTAAGAGATTATTATAACTTCAAGCAAGACAGCTTTGCTCGTTTGAACGGCAAGTTTAACTTAAACGGCTGCGCTCCGTTAAAATCGGAATGGCTTGCTAAATTCAACGGCGACGGATTGGAAGTTTCGCTTATAAGAAAGGCGAACTTGATTCTCGCGATGGTTGAAGGCGAAATCGTCGGTGCGGTCGAAGTGGATTCGAAGTACGCGGAGGATACCGTTCAGCTTGGATTCTTTGCGGAGTGGGTAAATCCTATGCGGATTCCGTTCGAGATCACGACGACGCTTCCCGCGTTCACAACGCCCACGTTCGAGCTCACGCAAGGGCAGAACGGCACGGTGACAAAGACCTCGGGTGACACCTATTCCGTATGGGAAAAGATCACGCTTGAAATCACGCCCGACTCAAATTACCGTTTGAAACAGCTCACCGTCAACGGCGTTGTGATCACGGGCAACAAGACGGAATATTCTTTCTATCCTGTAGCTGGTGCAAACACGGTAGCTGCGGAGTTTGAGCAGATTCCTTACGGCAACGTTTCGTTTAGTGCGGACGATAAGTGGAATGCGGACGGACTTGTTATAACGTTCCAAAGAAACGGAGAAACGAAAACGGTTACGCTCGGCGACAATGCCGTGATTGAAAACATGATGATGGATCGCTGGACGGCGACGGCGGTTGTTGGAAATGTGACCGTTTCGCTCGGCGAAATTTATATCGACGCGGAAGAAATCACCCTCGATTTGGCGAAGATGTTCGATGACGCCGCTCTTGCGAATAACAGAATCGTGAGTGCAAATCTGGCTACGGGCGAATTTGTTTACAACACGCAGCCTGATGGAGCAACGCTGTGGCTCAATACGGTTGATATTGCACAGGGCAGCACCTTTGTCGCAACTAAAATTTCTCTTCCCGCTGAGTCGAAGGAATTTTTGAAAAATTCGGGCGATAAACATGAAACGTTCAGTATTTACCTGAAAGTCGGTAATGTGGAAAAGAACGTTACGCTTTGGTGGAAGCAGGATGAGAATGCGTTCAAATTCTACTCGCTTGATAATTGGCAAGGAACCGACAATCTATCTGCCGAGTTGAAAAACGCTTTTATCGAAGGCGACGGGTTCTATGTGGTTTGGGCTTACAATACCGAAAGCGGCAAATATGAAATTTATGCGGGCTTGACCCCTCAAACCGTTACGAAGATCGACGAATGGGATACGGGTCTTCCCCAAAACGGAACGTTAGCGGCGATCGGTTTCGGTGATGGGTTCAAGTGGGGCGGTGAGTCTTATCAGCTCAACATTCAAATGAACTGTGGCTCAACGTTGAACGAGGCGCTCGGAATCGAGGAGTAAGCCGATATACAGGCGCAGACACTCCCGCCGTTAAAACGGCGGGAGCAAATTTTAAGAGGTTTGCTATGAAATTTTTGAAACGAATACTCGGTATATTTTTATCCGCGGTGTGTCTTCTTTGTTTTGCCGCCTGTGGTGAAAAAGATTACGGCACGCTAACGGTTGCCGATATCGAAAACTTAAAAATCGGTGAAACGCGGGAAATTTCCGCCGTGTTTTCTAACGAAGAATACGCTTCGGCAATCGAATACGAGTTAAAGGGAAACGCGATCAAGATCGAAGACGGAATGGTGACCGCGCTTTCGGGCGGGCGGACGGTGCCCGTTACGGCAAAAACAAAGCACCACGAAACGACGTTCACGGTAAAAACTTCTACCGAGCGGTACGATAACGGCACGCTTACGATTGAGAATATCGAAAATCTTCCCGTCGGGCAGAGAATAAAAATAAACGCCGTATTTACGCCGTCGGGCTTGTATGAGCCCATTTCTTATACGTTTGAGGGAAACGATATCGAGATTTCAAACGGTTACGTTCGTGCGCGCATACCCGATAAAACGGTTACCGTAACGGCGAAAACGGCTCATCACGAAGTGACCTTTACGGTGTCGACCGTCTGCCCCGATGAGATAAAATATTACGATATTTATATCATTGCGGGGCAGAGCAATGCAGCGGGTTATTCTTCGAAGGGCGGAAATCTCGGCGGCGTATTCGAAAATATCAGCTATGCGGGCGAGGTCAACGCGCCGCGCAACGGTGGAACTCCTGCACAAAGCTATCTTTCTTATCCGTTTTTATCGGAGGTGAAAGAGGGGCTCGGAAAAGGCGCGTCGTTTATCGGTCCCGAATACGGTATGGCGGAGGCGTTGAACGGTCATTATTCCGAAGGCAATCGCGCTATGATTTTGAAAACGGCGGCGGGCGGTACAAGTCTTTTCAATTCGACGGGCGGCGAAAACAACGATTGGGGAAATTGGTATCCCCGTTCCCAATGGGGCAGAAATACCGTAAACGCTTCCGCAAGTCCGATGGGAGTACTCTATCAGAGTCTGGTCGATAATTTTGCTGCCGTTTATTCTCAGCTTGTCGAATACGGATATACGCCGCGTGTGCAGGGTATGGCGTGGATGCAGGGCGAGGCGGATTTGGGCAATCCGAACGGCTATAAAACGCTGTTGAAGGCGTTTATCACGGATATCCGCACCGACTTAAAGGAAATTACGGGCGACGAAAGCCTTGAAAGCATGCCGTTTGTAATCGGAGAAATCGCAACTTCGTTTGCCTATGCAAATAATTCGCAGGTGCCTGCGTTTGTAACAATGCAGCGCGCCGTCGCCTCCGAAATGGGAAACGTATATACGGTCAGGACGGACGATCTTATTATCGTCAATGCCGACGGCACGGTAAACGGAACGGACCAATATCATTTCAATAAAAACGATTCCCGTACGCTCGGCAAACGCTTCGGCGAGGCGCTTTGGAACAATGCCCGCCGCGACAATAGTTGAGGGGCATTTATGAAATTTTTGAAACGAATACTCGGTATATTTTTATCGGCGATGTGTCTTTTATGTTTCGCCGCCTGCGGGCAAACGGACTACGGCACGCTCTCGATCGCCGATATCGAGAACTTGAAAATCGGCGAAACGCGGGAAATTACCGTCGTATTCTCCAATGAAGAATATACCTCGACGGTCGAGTACGAATTCAAGGGCAATGCGATCAAGATCGAAGATAATAAGGTGACTGCTCTTTCGGGCGGAAGAACTGTTCCCGTTACGGCAAAGACCGAATACCACGAAACGACCTTTACGGTCAAGACTTCCACCGAACGGTATGAAAAAGGCACGCTTACGATCGATAATATCGAAAATCTCCCTGTCGGAAAGAGGGTACAAATAAACGCAGTGTTCACGCCATCGGGCGTGTATGAGCCTATATCTTATTCCTTCGAAGGGAACGATATCGAAATTTCAAACGGATATATTACGGCGTTTGTTCCCGATAAAACGATTGCAATTACCGCAAAAACGAGGTATCATGAAATTATGTTTACTGTAAAAACTGTGCGCCCTGTAACGCTTGTGCGCAACATAACCGCATGGGTGGGATATCCCGCAAGTCCGCTTCCCGACGTTTCTTATTTCAAAGACGGTGAAACGGTTACATGGAGCGGGGAAAATCCCGATATCGCCGTGCTCGATAAGACGAAGCGCACCCTGTCTGCGGTTGCAGCGGGATCGTTTACGCTCACCGCGCAGACCGAGGGTTATTCCGAGATTTATAACGTTACCGTAAAGTCTCTTTCGAAAACGGGCAAAAAGTGGCAGCTCGATCAGGAGAAAACGGATTATGCCAATCAAATGAAGAGCAAGTGGAACACCGACGGAGACGACGGCAAGACGACGCTGTTTATCGGGGATTCCTTCTTCGACGTCCGCTATTTCTGGACAAACTTTTACAGTGTGTACGCAGAGAAAGACGCGATTTGCGCAGGAATCAGTGGTGCGACGACTTACGATTGGGAGCAGTATGCCGAAACGTTTTTAAGGCAAACCGCACCGAAAAATCTTGTTGTAAATCTCGGCACGAATAATTTTTACGACGATCACGATTCGTCGGAAACGGCAACCGAAAGTTTGCAGAGAATGTTCACGCTCATTCATGACATTTTGCCCGATACGAATATCTACTACTTTGCAATTACGCAACGGAGCGATACCTCGTATAAATCGGGTGTGAGTGAAACGAACGCCGCCATGAAAGCCTGGTGCGAGGGATATTCCTGGATGACCTTCCTCGATACCGAACAGGCGCTGACGGTAGGCACGCTTCTGGAAGACGGAATTCATCCCAAATTAGAGACTTACAATGTGTTTATGGGTGCGCTTGCACAGAGCAAAATCGAGATAGAAAATAAATAGAAATAATATGGGTCTGGCATTGGAAAAGACAAAACTTCAAAAGAGCGAACAGAGAAGTTATTATTGCACTTGGTTGGCACAGAATTTTCTCGCGTCGGAAACGGGAGAAAAGCGTGCCGCCGTGCGCCCCGAATTTACGGGTGATCAGGGCGCAAACTGCGCACGCGACAAGGTGAACGAACACACAGTGTTTGGTAAGGGCGGCATGGCGCAAGTCAATGCGCGTGAAGATCTCTATCTCGTGCTCGACGACGGCTGGGACGTGCCGTATCAAATCGATCCTTCCGTAAGCAAACACCGCTTCGGTTCGCTCGAAGTAAACGAAGAGCGTTTTCCTTTTGCGGAGGGCGACCCCGCGGAGCGGCTGCGTGCGCTGAACGAGCGCGTGAAGAGTTTGGGCTGGAAGGGGCTCGGTATCTGGGTAGCGGCGCAAAAGTGCGGCAAGGATAATAATTCGCCCTTTTCCGAGGCGGACAAAGAATATTGGCGGGAGCGGATACTTTGGTGCAAACAGGCGGGCGTAACGTATTGGAAAGTGGACTGGGGAACGTCGGAACATGACAACGCTTTTCGTAAATTTTTAACCGATGCGGCACGGGAGCTATATCCCGAGCTTACGATCGAACAGGCAATTTGCTGTCCGCCCGTCAATGGTGTGACCGAGGAATTACAGCGCGGCGCGGTCGGCAGATTTCAAGACGATACAAAAATCAGCGGGCTTTCCAAGCAAGCCGTATCTTTCAGTGAAGTATTCCGCACCTACGACGTAACGCCGCCTTTTTCGGTTGCGAGTACGTTGGACAGAGCCGCATATTTATTGCCGTATGCCAATGGCTATTTGAACGTGGAGGACGAGTTGTATCTTGCGGCGGCGCTTGGCTGTCAAATGGGCATTATGCGTTCGGTCTACGGACAAGGACTGGACGACTGGGACGACAGCGACAGGTTAAAGGAAGCGGACGCCGCGCTGTTCTGGCAGAGGATCGCGCCGCCGTTTGCGGGCGGAACAGTCGAAGTAAGCGAAGAAATTCTTGCGGACGAGTGGACGTTCCGAGAAAACGAGTTTTGGTATCAACCGATAAACGGGCGGACGATCCGTCAGAGCGCGCCCGCAGTTGTATCGCGCAATGCGCCGTTGCCCCAGGTTTCGGCAGGGCAAACAGGGGCAAAGCCGTTCGTCGTTTGTTCTCTTAATCAAAGCGGCGCTTATTCCGTCGCTGTGCTTCCCCGCACGTTGAACGGGAGGCGGGCTTACGTCGGGGGAAGGGTCGTTTGTTCGCTTAACCGTATGCCCAATAAAATCGCATTGTTCGGTTTTGCCGACAGTTTTGAATTTCAGTGGCGCCAAGGTAACGCGGTAAGCGTCACGGCGGTAAGCATGCTTGGCAGGAGCGAAGTTGAAATTCCGCTTTCGGAAGAAAGAAACAGCTTTCAACTCGATGCGGACTTAATGAAAGAACTATGGAAAACCGACGATAAATCTGCTCCCGCGGTGTTGCTTACGCTACGCGGTAATTGAGCGGACTTTATAACGGAAGGAGAAAAAATATGGATCAAAAAATTTATTTGGGTGCGGCGTACTATCCCGAGCTGTGGGATGAGAGCGAAGTAGAAAAGGATATTGCCCGTTGCAAAGAGTTAGGCGTAAACTGTTTGCGCGTGGGCGAATTCGCCTGGGGTAAAATGGAGCCGAAAGAGGGCAAATACGATTTCGCTTGGCTTCTGCGCGTGATAGAAAAACTACACGAAAACGGCATATATACCGTGATGTGCACGCCCACCTGTACGCCTCCCCGTTGGATGCTGAACAAATACCCCGAAATGCGCAGAGTCATGCCCGATTTGATCAAATCGGACGTATCCTCACGCTGTCACGTGTGCAAGTCGTCGCCCATAGCGCGGAAGAAGAACGCGCAAATCGTCACTGAAATGGCAAAGGTATTTGCGGGACACAAGGGGATCATCGGTTGGCAGATCGACAACGAGCTGTTTCCTTACGGCGACGGTTGTTTCTGCGAAAACTGTAAAAAGGGTTTCCGTTCGTACTTAAAAGAAAAATTCGGCACAACGGAAAAACTCAATAAGGCATGGGGCATGGCGCGTTGGTCGCTCGATTATAATTCGTTTGAAGAAGTCGAACCGCCGTATCCGAACCAGTGGCGACACCCGTCTTTGCGGAAAGCGTGGTGGGATTATCAGTGCGCGTTGATCAAATCGTTTACCGAAGAACAGGCGGAAATTTTACATAACCACGGCTGCGGGAATGTCGGCACGGACATGATGGCGCAAAATTATTTGGACTATTATGCCGTGAACGAGAAGTTAGACGTCGTGCAGTATAATCACTACGATACGGCGGATCGGCTCTATACGAATGCCTTTGCATACGATTTTCTGCGTTGTGTAAAGGATAAACCGTTTTGGGTAACGGAGACGCAGGTTGGCTGGAATGGGAGCAATTATGCCGACTGTGGCTACCGCGCAAAAGGAAATTGCTATGCGAATACCTGGCTGCCGATCGCAAAGGGCGCGGAAATGAATTTGTACTGGTTGTTCCGCGCGCACCCGAACGGGCACGAGATCGGGCACGGCGCCCTGTATTCGGCGGCGGGCAGAAGCTATCGCGTTGCGGAAGAAGCCAAACGCGCTGGCGAAGAATTTGTAAAATGCGAAAAATTCTTAACAGAAACAAAAATTGAAAGCAAAATTGCTTTGCACTATTCGGCGACGGCGATGAATTCGTTTTCCGTCGCTCCGCTTATCAAGGATTTGGACTACCGTCAAACAATTCTTGAAAAATATCACGCGGCGTTGCGCCACTATAACGTGGACGTCATCGACACGCCCCATACGCTCGACGGATACGAAGTGATCGTATCGCCTTTCCTTGTGTGCGCAGACGAGAACGGTTTTAAGGAACGTATCACCGAATGGGTAAAGCAGGGCGGCACGTGGATCGTCGGACCGATGAGCGATATCATGGACGGCAACGTGAACCGCTACACGCACGCGCCGTACGGCTTTTTGGAAGAGTTTGCGGGGGTATATACGAAGTATCAGAAGCCTGTTGCAAACGACGTTTTCAAGGCACAGTGGACGAACGACGGCGACTGCAAAATCGGCATGTGCTACGACGCATACGAATGCTTGGAGGGGACGAAGAACCTTGCGCACTATACGGCGGGAGAGTTTGCTTCGCTTTCGGTGATTACCGAGCGGAACGTAGGAAAGGGTAAAATCATTCTTGTTGGAAGCGTTATTTCGGGCGGCGATTTACTGCGGCTTGTGGGTCGTGCGCCGATTGCGGAGGCGAGCGAAAACGTTGTGCTCGTAGAACGGAGCGGAGATGAGCAGGGAATGATTGCCGTAGAAATCGAAGACAAGAGCGGATATCTTGTCTTGGACGGAGAATATACCGATTTAATTACGGGAAAAAATTTGACGGGCAAAATCGAGGTTTCGCCCTATGAAGTTTTAGTATTGAAAAAAGGAAGTAAATAGTATGATCGAAGCAAACGGAAAAACCTTTTTATTGCAGGGCAAAAATTACAGCTATGCGATGTACGTGCTGGAATCGGGCTTTTTACAGCACTTGTATTACGGCGGCAGAGTTACGCAAACCGATTTGAATTATTTAATTGAAATCGGCGATACCAATGCGCCGCATATCGATATGAACATGGACATGGCGTTTGATAGAATGCTCTCCGAATACGGTTTTTACGCGCGCGGCGATTACAGGGAAGCGACCGCCGTTTTTGAGCGGAAAGACGGGGCGAGTATGTCGCGTCTGCGCTATCAAAGCTACCGTGTGGGAAAGGGCGCGCCGAACATAAAAGGTATGCCGCATGTGCGCCAAGGGGACGAGACGCTTGTCATTACCCTCAAAGACGATTTTTCCGATATCTCGGTGGATTTGTATTACACCGTTTGCGACGATTCGGACGTGCTTGTCCGCAGCTCGGTCATTCGCAACACGGGGCGCGAGGCGATCATGCTTAAAAAAGCGTTTTCCTTCCGCGCGCAGCTGCCTAACGGCAATTACCGCATGACGCGTCTTGCCGGTACTTGGGGACAGGAGCGCATTCCCGATATTGCGCCTATCGCGCACGGAATTACCCGCTTGCAATCCATTCAATGCTGTACTTCCCATAACACGAATTGTTTTATGGGCATTCTCAAAGAGGTCTGCACGGAGGATTCGGGCGAGTGCTTTGGCATACAGCTTATATACAGCGGTTCGTTTGCATTGACGGCAGAGTGGTGCAAAAACGGTCCGCTCACGTTGCAGGGCGGCATCTGCGATACGGGCTTTTGTTGGGAGCTGAACGGCGGAGAAGAATTCGTTACGCCGCAGGTCTTGCTCACCTATTCGGGCGAAGGAATCGGGGGCATGTCGCGGAGCATCCACGACTTTTTGCGCGAGCGCGTAATCAACCCCGCATACGTCTATAAGCGCCGCCCGATCGTGGTGAACAACTGGGAGGCAACTTATTTCGATTTTAACGAAGAAAAGCTCTTTCCGATCATCGACGAAGCGGGAAAGCTCGGGATCGATACGTTTGTATTGGACGACGGCTGGTTCGGAAAACGCGACAGCGACTGGTCGGGACTTGGCGATTGGTTCGTGAACGAGAAAAAGCTGAAAGGCGGGTTAAAAACGATTATCGACCGTTGCAAGAAAAACGGCTTGAAGTTCGGCTTGTGGTTTGAGCCGGAGATGGTGAATGAGGACAGCGATCTGTATCGCGCGCACCCCGATTGGGCAATCCATAAAGACGGGGTAGAGCCTTGCAGAAGCCGTCAACAGCTTGTATTGGATTTCACGCGCAAAGATGTGGTAGACTATATTTTCGGCGTCGTCTCCAAGGTGCTCAAAGAGAACGAAATTTCCTACGTCAAATGGGATATGAACCGCAATATTACGGAGTGTTATTCTCAAAGTCTGCCCGCGCACCGTCAGGGAGAGTTTATGCACCGCTACATTTTAGGCGTGTACGATTTGGCAGAGCGGCTTACAAGTAGTTTTCCCAATGTGTTTTTCGAGGGCTGTGCGGGCGGAGGCGGAAGATTCGACGCGGGAATGCTGTACTATTTTTCGCAGATCTGGACGAGCGACGACACGGACGGGTTCGAGCGTACGAAGATACAGTGGGGTACTTCTGTTTGCTATCCGCTCTCCTCTATGAGCTGTCACGTTTCCGTCTGCCCCAATCACCAAACGCAGAGAATCACTCCCTTTGAAACGCGCGGGAACGTAGCGAGTCTCGGCGCGTTTGGGTATGAGCTCGATCTTTTCAAGATGACAGAAGAGGAAAAGGCGCTCACCAAAGCGCAAATAGAAAGCTATAAGCGTACGGGTGAGCTTATTTTGAAAGGCGATTTGTACCGCCTAATGAATCCGCTTGAAAAGAATTACTTCTGCGTTATGGTCGTCACCAAGGATAAGAGCGAGGCGTACGTCGTGGGCGAGCGCATTCTCGGCATTCCGTGCGACTACAATCAATACCTCTATTTACATGGCTTGGACGAAAACGCGCTCTACAAAATCGAGGAACTGAACATTAAGGCAAGCGGTAAAGCGCTTCAAAATGCGGGCTTGCTACTTCCTAAACTTTCCGATTTTGGCAGTTGGGCTTGGCATCTGAAAAAAGTATAAACGGAGTGCACATGAAAAAAACAGAATATCCCCGTCCTCGAAGGGCGAACCGTTCGGTTGTTATTACTTACCAAATACAGGAATTTGGCAGAGTGTTTGGTTAGACTTCTTCGGCACGGACTGTGTGGAAAGCTATACTCTGCAATCCGATGTAGACCATCGTGCGATCAAGGGCGAAATTCATACGCTGTACGGGAACGCGGACGAGGCGGAAATCACGCTTTCTTTTCAAGGAAAGATTTTACAAAAACAGCGCATCGTGTTGCCGCAAGAATTACCGCCCGCAAATATTCTTCAACCGAACGAACGCAGAATGACGAAAAAAGGGCTGTTCAACGAGCTGTATCAAGAATCTCTGCATTTAAAAAAAGGCGAATGGCGGGAACGGCTTATCGGGGCTCTGCACCCGTATTTCAAATCAGATCAAGCGGTGAAGAAATATGTGGACAGCAATATCGAACGCAAGCGGCGCAATCTCATTTGCAGAAGGATACGGTTGACGCGGAAGGTAAATTTATAGACGTTCACCCACTTTGTAACGTTTACCTATAACAGACAACTTCATACCGAGGAAAGTTTTAAGAAAGGCTTAAAAAGACGCTCGCAAACTTCGTTTCGCGGAAAGGCTGGAAGTGCGTGGGCGTAGGGGAACGCTCCCCCGAAAAACAACGGCTGCACTTTCACGGGCTGATCTATATCCCCGAGGGAACGACGGTTTTATGCCTAACGGGAGATAAATCGTCGCCCTTTACAATTTGTCAAGGCGGCGTATTCCGTCTACAGACGGTAAGCACAAGCGAATAACAAAACTACAAAATGTATACGAAAAAAATCTTTTGTGTTACATTGACATTATAGCAAATATCAAACGAAAAGCCAAGCAAAATGCTTGACTTTTCTTTACTGAAAGTGTTATAATTTTACCGATAGTAAAGTTTAGGAGGGTACTATGAACACAAGAACACAAAGAACAATAGCGTTTAACCGTCGAAACATTTTAGACGCCGCCGACAAATTATTTTGCAAAAACGGCGTTGAAAAGACGACAATGGAACAACTTGCGGCAGAGGCTGGTTATAGCAAACCCACGTTATACGGCTATTTCAAAGATAAAGATGAGGTTTATTTTGCGCTCGTTTTGGAATTTATGGAAAAGATAGTCGTCAAAGTAGATAAAGCAATCGACGAAAAAACCGCTTTCAGCGATACGTTCACAAAAATATGTCAAGATGTTTTTCGGCTTGCCACCCGTTACCCGCTCTATTTCGAGGGGCTTATCGGAACCATAAACGTAAACATAAAAGCCAACGATACGCCGCAAATTTACAAAGACATATACCATTTGGGCGAGGCATTAAACGAAAAACTAATTGCTTTATTACAGCAAGGAAAGGACGAAGGAATTATCAATATTGCGATTGACAATTCGGCAATTCTGCTATTCGTTTGGAGTTCGGTTGCGGGCATAATCAGAATGATAAATCACAAAAAAGACTATTTGAAAATGCTGCAACTAAATGAAAAAGATTTTTCGGCGTTTTGTTTTGAACGGCTGCTGTGTGCTTGCAAATAAGGGGGAAAACTATGACAAGGAAAAAGAAAGTTATGATTATTGTATTTTCGATTTTAGGCGTGGTCATTATCGCGCTGTCCGCTGTTCTTACTGCGGCGGCAATTATGGGCAGACCGTTAAAAGTCAATCCGTCGCGTAAATTAGACGGTGTAAACGACGATATTCAAAATGCGCTGTGGTATTCCTCTATTGCGGCTAACTCACATAATACGCAAATGTGGAGCGTTAAACTTTATCCGAACGAAAACCGCTTGCAAATTTCAATAGACGAAAGTCGCGTATTAAATGTAGTTGATAGTGAAAAACGCGAGGCGTATATTTCGCTCGGTTGCTATATTGAAACAATGAGCGTTGCGCTCAAGGCATACGGCTATGACACGCAAGTAAATTGCCACGATATGACGGTAAATGTTACCTATTCCAAACGCGATAATGCAACTGTTGATACCGACAAACTTTCATTGATAGATAAACGACATACCGATAAATCGGCGTTTTCAAACAGTAAAATTAAGCAAGAAACGGCAAGCGCATTACTCAATAAGTATTCCGATATATCGGTGTATCAAAACGGCGATGAAAACTTTGCTTATGTAAAACGCATTTCAATGGACGCGGTTACGGTGCAATCGGCAAATCAAGCATACCGCGACGAATTAGCGGAATGGATGCGCTTTTCAGATAAGGAAGCCGAAAACAAATTAGACGGCATAACCGCCGATATGATAGGCTTAAAAGGCATAGTCAAAACTTTCTACTATTGGACGACTACAAGAGAAAGCGCAAAAGGCGATAAATTTGCAAAACAAGGAATTGACACGGCAAAAAAGCAACTGAATAATTGCGGCGCGTTCGCCGTTATTACGGGTGGCAATACCTTTTCGGAATTGATTAACACGGGCAGAAAAACGCAAGCATTTTGGTTTGACTGTACCGAAAACAATATAGCCGTTCAACCTTTTTCCGCCGCATTGGAAACCGAACCGTTTTGTTCGTCTATACAAACCGATTTAGGCGTTGCCGTGCCCGTGCAAATGATTTTGCGCTTGGGTTATGTGGACGAATACGGCGCAAATTGCGGACTGCGGCGCAATCTTTCCGACTATATAGAGGTAATATGACATCTTACGTTGTATGCCCCGATTGCGGGTATAAATTACGGAAAAATAACAATACTGAAAATCACATCGGAAAAGCATAACAACCGAATAAAACTTTATCAAAAATAAAGAATTGAGTGTACGAATTGCTTATAATGTCAGTAAGGCATTATAAAAGAAAATATAAAAAAAGTCTTGAAAATGCGGTCTTTATGCGTTATAATGACCTTGACGGGTTTTTCGAGATGTTCATGATAGGAATACCGCTCTCGCACGAGAGCGGTATTTTTTGCGTCAGGTGGATTATTTGGCGAGATTTTAGAAAACTATTGACGGTTGCGATTTGAAATGATTAAATAGTCTCACAAAGAAATTTGTTGCCGAAATTTCAGGTTTACGGAAAAATTTTTCGAACCGACGTCGGTTCGCGTTTCTGTCTAAGAGATAGACAGAAAAAAATAATTATCGGAAAAAAGAAACGGGGGGATAACAGCGCAGAACAACAGTATTGTTTTTCGCATTCGTTCACGTTAGAGGGCGGTTATCAGGCGGGGGTATATTTTTCCCGTCACATAAATCGCCTCAGCGCCGTTGCCTGCGCGAACGATATGATTGCGATCGGCATGATGCAGTATTTCGACAAAGTGGGGATTCAAGTTCCGAAAGATATTTCCATCGTCGGTATGGATAATATCGCCATGTCGGAAGTGGTGCGCCCCGCGCTTACGACCGTATCGAATAACAGCGAGGAATTTGCCGAAAAGGCGGCGCGGTTGCTGTTCGATCGCGTTTTACACGGTTACGAAGGGGCGGCGCGCGAAGTGTTTTGCGACAGAACACTTGTAGAACGAGAAACGGTTTTAAGGCGTTCATAATTTTTTTTAAACAAAATGTAAACGTTTACATTTTTAGAAATTGTACCGTTTCTGTCTGCGGGGAAACCATTCCCCGCAAAGGATACATAATCGTACGATATAAATTTCAAAATAGAATGGAGGAAGAGTGCATGAAAAAGAAACTTTTTGCGGTTGCGATGGGCGGGGTGCTCGCGTTTTCGATGGGAATGTTTATCGCTTGCGGCGGTTCTGAAAACTATGGCGACCGAACGCCCGTGCGCCTTTGGTGCCAGCCGTTTACCGAGATCGAAACGCAGGAATGGTTAGAAGCCGAGATCAAGGAATTTAATTTTTCGGATACCGCAATCGAAGGGGATTATTATATCGAACTTCGTTGGGTGACGGAAGATACCTGGGAAGCGACGCTGAAAGGGGCGCAAAGCGCCGGTACCCAGCCCGAAATTACCGTACTTAATTATGCCGAAGTCGCGCTGAACTCACTCGACGGCAAATATACCGCGTTGGACGACTATATGTCGGAAAGCTGTTTTACCGATCTGTTGCCGAATGTGGAGGCAGTGACAAACGTAAACGGCAGTCATTACGTTTACCCTTGGTTTGTAGAACCTTACAGTATTTTATTTTACAGTAAGAGCGCGTTTTCCGCTGCGGGACTTGATCCCGACAAGGCGCCCAAATCCTGGGATGAATTATGCGCATATGCCCAAACGTTGAAAAACAACACGAATTACGATTACGGCATCGCCATGCCCAACAACCAACAGCTCGGCTGGGTTGCTTGGGGATTTGTCGCGCAGGACGAAACGGCGGAATATTATCTGCTCAACGAAGACTGGTCGAAAGTCAACGTAAACACCGAATTTCATAAAAATCTATTCACCATGTTCGAAACGATGTATTCGAAGAACTTAACGCCCGCGGCGGCTTTTTCAAGTTACAACGAGATCTATCCGCTTGCGCAGGAATACGTTCCGATGGCGCTCGGCGGATCGTGGTCGATCGGACAGATCAAAAATAATTATCCCCAAAAACTTGACGATATCGGCTATGCCGTATGCCCTACGATGAGCGGCGTGACCGTAGGAAAGACGACGGCGGCTATGGGCGGATGGGGAATGGCGATCGACGGCAAGGCGCAACATCCCGAGCAGTGCGGCGAATTTATCGAATGGTTGCTGGGCGGCGACACCAGGCGCCTTACCGATTTTATGAGCGATCTGGGGTATTCCAAATTTGCGGCGCGCCAAAGCGTGGAAACGGCGCTTGCCGAACTTCCACAGGCGCAAAACGATCCGTTCTATAAATTTGTTTCCGAACAGATTCTGCCTTACGCCAAAGCGGAACCCGCCTATAAGTGGACGGTATCCGAAAAATACGCCGATGCTCTTATTAAAGCGTCGCGGGGGGAAGGCGTCGAGGCAACGCTCAGGGCGTTGCAAGCCGATCTGGAAAAAACGTTGAAAGCGGGCGGACAGGGGGAATATCCGTTCGGTAAGAACTGAGGGGTGGCAAGATGAAAGAAACCGCAAAGCGGAAGCGGAAATATCAGAAAAATCAAGTGATTGCCGCGGTCGTCTGTCTGTTGCCTTCCTTTCTTCTGTTGGCGGCGTTTACGATCGTGCCGTTGATCCTGTCGTTTTATTACAGCTTTTTCAACGTAAAGGAATACCTCGGCAATACGTTTATCGGCTTAAAAAATTACGGCGCCATCCTGTCGGGATTGCAAAGCACGGGTTTTTACAAGTCGTTACTGATCGGCTTGGAATTTGTTGCGATCATCGTGCCGTTGCAACTCATACTATCTTTTCTGATCGCCAATCTGGTCATGAAAATAAACAGAAAGTACGCGGCGATCATCAAAGTCTGCATTTATTTGCCCTGTTTGCTTTCTGGCATTGTAGTCGGATCGATTTTTGCCTATGTATACAATTATCACGGCGGACTGCTCAACAGCATGCTCAACGCGTTCGGGTTGAGCAATGTGAACTGGACGGGCGAAAAGGGCTGGGCAATCTTCGCCGTATGTATTGCGGCGATCTGGAACGGTTTGGGTTACAATACACTGGTCATGCTCGGCGGTCTTTACGATATTCCGACCGATTATTACGAGGCGGCGCGGCTCGACGGTGCGAATTGGTGGAAACAAACAGTTTATATCACCATACCGTCTTTGAAAAATATCGGTTTGTATCTGCTTGTTTCGCTGGTCGTCAGTTCCTTCCAACTTTACGAAATCCCGCTCGTGATCGTCGGGAACGGCGCCGAACATTCCGTGGAAGGTCCCATTTATTATCTGTTCTACCAATTCCAGCACACTGACAATATGGGCGAGGTATATGCGGCGTCGTTGCTGGTCGCAATTGTATTAACGGCGCTTTCCTCCGTTATTTTCAAATTAACGAGTTCGGAAAAATCGCAGGATTGAGGAGGGGAAGATGAATCGCGAAAGGCTGATCGAAACCGAAAACAATTCAGCAAAAAAGAATAATTCCGATAAAAAACGCGTTTTTTCCGTCATGGGAAAGGTGCTCATGTGGCTTGTCGGGGCGCTCATCATTTTTATCGGTGTGTTTCCGTTTTTGTGGGTGATTCTGTCCTCGTTCAAACCGTTGACCGAAATTCAGAGCATTAAATTTCATTTCTTTCCGCAAAAATGGACGGGCGATAACTATGTTGCGCTGTTCAGCATGAAAAACCGTTATTTCCCGCAGGGGACGTCGTTTCTTCTCTCGGTCGGCATGACGTTGCTCGTTGCCTTCCTTGCGCTCGGGCTGAGTCTCATCGTCAACTCGCTTGCGGCTTATGCGTTTGCAAGGCTGGAATTTCCGGGCAAAAAGATACTTTGGCTCATCTATGCCGTGAATATGTTCGTTCCGAACATCGCCGTACTAATCCCTTGTTATCTTGTCGTTTCCAAAATGGGCATGACGGACACGCTCTCAGTCCTCATCTTTCCCGGTGTAACGTATATCTGGTCGATCTTTTTTTACCGGCAATATTATCTCGGAATTCCTCGGTCGATCGAAGAGGCTGCTCTTATCGACGGTTGCTCGCGCATCGGTATTTATTTCCGCTTGTTTATTCCCATGTCGGTTACGCCGTTCATTATTATGGGGCTCAGTGTGTTTCAAGGGTTCTGGAACTCGTATCTGTGGCCGTCTATGGTGCTTTCTTCGCGCGGAACGGCTCTTTATCAGGTCAATCAGTTGCTTGCGTATTTGCGGGATACAAAAGGAACGCACTGGGATCTGTTGCTTGCCGGTACGGTGATCACCTGTATTCCCTTGATCGTCATTCTCATCTTTATGCAGAAATATATCATGCAAGGCATTAAAATATCGGGGATCAAGTAATATGAAAAATTTAACCGAAAAAGATCTGGAAAAAATCTACTTCGGCTGGCTCGGAAAAATGATCGGGATCCGCTACGGCGCACCCGTGGAAATGTGGGAAAGCGAAGAGATCATAAAACAATACGGCGGGAAGGACGGATATTTTGCAGACTATAACGATTTTGCCGCCGACGACGACAGTAACGGCCCGATTTTTTTCTTCCGCGCGTTGGAAGAATGCAAGAATTTTTCTAAATACGGGTATGAAGATATGGCGAATTGCTGGCGTAATTATGTTCCTTACGAGCACGGCTTTTACTGGTGGGGCGGGTACGGCGTTTCGGAAGAGCATACCGCTTATCTGAATTTGCAAAAGGGAATCGAACCGCCTGCAAGCGGAAGTATCGCGCAGAACGGCAAAGTGCTTGCCGAGCAGATCGGCGGGCAAATTTTCAGCGACGTGTGGGGGCTGGTTTCCCCGTATGACTATCGGGAAGCCGCGCGTTTGGCGGAAATTGCGGCGCGCGTTTCGCACGACGGCGTTGCCGTGGACGGGGGAAGATTCATCGCGGCGTTGATCTCTGCGGCATTCCTTGCCGAGAGCGTGAACGAATTGCTCGAAGCGGCGTTGAGCGTGATCCCGCAAACATCGCCGTATGCGGAAATCGTGCGCGATATCATGAAGTTTTTCTCTTCGGGGAAAAGCGCGGAAGAATGTTTTGCCTATATCCGAAAACATTACTGGAAAGATCGATTCGGCGGCAACTGCCACATACTGCCGAATGCGGCGATCATTGTCTATTCGCTCTTATACGGCGGCGGCGATTTTATTAAAACCTTGAAAATAGCAAATTACAGCGGATTCGATACCGATTGCAACGTGGGGAATCTCGGCACGGTCATGGGCGTCTTTACGCAATTGCAAGGCGTCGATTACGATCGGTGGATCGCCCCGTTGCGCGATACGGCGCTCTGTTCCTCAGTGCTCGGCTATGACAACATAGTCAATCTTCCAACCTTTGTATACCGTATTTTCCGAACGGCGTGCGATATGCGCGGGCAGAAATACGAAGGCAGATATGCAGACAGAGTTTACGGTGATTTGCGGGAATGGGAACTCGATTTCCGGCTACCCCGATCGGTAAGCGGCATGCGCGGCGAGAACGCGTCGGTGAAGAATGGCGGCGGTGAACTTGAAATCGTGCCCGAAGGAGC
This sequence comes from uncultured Christensenellaceae bacterium, assembly GCA_910589015.1. Lineage (GTDB taxonomy): Bacteria > Bacillota > Clostridia > Christensenellales > Borkfalkiaceae > Gallimonas. The sequence continues at coordinate 183,894 of CAJUSA010000002.1, read as the reverse complement.
CGAGAGCGCAGCGTATTATAAAACCTATTACGGGAAACACGATCTGTTCGATAACCGTTACGATCCCGCATTTTCGCCCGTAGCATATCGCGGACAGATTATCCGCGCAAGCTATAAGGCGGAAGGCGGCGCGGCTGTTCGTCTCTTTTATGAGGACGCGAACAGCGGAACGCGGAACTATTCCGAAGAAGGCGCAACCGAACTGAAAATCGAAGGCGCGCGGGAAATCTTCGTATCAAAAATCGGGCTGGCGGTGAAAGGCGACGGGATCGTCCGCCTTCGGTCGCTGAGCTGGAAAGGAAAGGTCGATTATGTAATTGATTTTTCCAAAGAGTATATGGAAGAATATGCCTTGCAGCACCGCGAAGTGCGGGGGTGCACCTATTACCGCGGCGTGTGGGAACTCGAAGAGGGCGAACTGACGGGCAGATGTCTTGAAAACGGCGAACTGTTCACGGGAAAACCGCTCGGTGAGTTTGAATTTCAAACGCGCGTGACGTGCGTCAAAGGCGATACGTTCGGTGTTTTGTTCGGCGTGCAGGGCGCGGGCAGACAGACCCGCCTGCTCTTCGCCGATCATGCGGTGCGGCTTGTCGATTACGAATACGGCGAAAAAATTCTTGCGCAAGCCCCTGTTGCACTGAAAGAAGGCGGATGCGCGGATATTGCGGTCGACGTCAAAAACGGCGTCGTTTCGGTTGTGATCGACGGGCAAAAAGCCTTCGATTGCATACATGGGGTAAGGCGCGGCTGTGTGGGCGCTTACGTCGGCAACGGCAGCGTCGTGCGCTTCAACCGTTTTTCGATCAAAGAACTTTAAGATAAGGAGATATAAAAATGCAGGGAAAGAAATTCATGAGCATCGCGCTTTCATCGTTGCTGTTGGCTTCGGGCTTGTGCGCGCTCGCCGCATGCGGCGGGGAAAACGGCGAGGATAACTTATCGTCGCAAGATCTTCCCGCCACCACCTCGGTGCTTGCACTCGATGCTTACCGTGACAAAGTGAAAGCGGGCATCGTCGGTTCTATGGCGGGCGTTGCTTACGGTTACCGCGATTTCAACAAGGGGCAAAAGTGGGAATTTGCCTCGAAAGACTGGATCGACGCGCGCCGCCTTCCGTCCTGGAAAACCAATACCGTGACAAACGGATACGATCAGGATGACGTCTATCTGGCAATTACCGCCATCGAAGCGCTCGGAGCACTGGGGATCGATACCGCAAGCAGGGAACTTGGGATCTATATGTATAATAAAAATTTCGAGTTCTGGGACGGGTCGAACAGCGATGTGCTTGCGGGCGGGTTTGCGCCGCCGTTTTCGGGATATCCGAAACAGTCGTCGGGATATTATACAAATGCCTTTTCCGACGGAAACAGTTACCAGTGCGGGGCATCGTTCGGCGGGTATCTCGGCTTGAACATGACGGGCGCGGGCAACGAGTTGGTGCAAAGGTTTGCGGAAATCTGCACATACGGCGATGGGATCTATTCGGCGCAATACATTGCCGCAATGTACGGCGAGGCGTTTTTTACAGACGATATCATGCAAATCGTCAACGCGGGGCTTGCTGCGATCCCCGAAGATTCCTGGTCGGCGGAAGTGATTCGCGACGTGTTGAAACACAAAGAAGACGGCAAGACGGCGGAAGAGAACTTTAATGCCATCATGCTTAAATGGGCGGATTACGATCCTGTTACCAACACATACCGTTCGCCGTATCAATGGATCGATTGGCCGTTTGCCGATCATATCATGCTCGACGGCAAACTCTGTTCGGCGTTTACTACGATCGGCTTGCTTTATGGGAACGGCGATCTGGAAGCGTCTACAAAAATAACCGTGCAGTGCGCCAACGACTGCGATTCGACGGCGGCGGCAACGGCGGGGATCCTTGCAGTCATAAACGGTTGGGAAGGGCTGGAATCCAACATCAAAAATCAAATCATCGACAATCAGTATTTCAAATATACCCGTTTGACGGTGGACGGTGCGGCAGATAAGTGTGTGGAACTCGTAAAAGAAGTCGTCGAAAAACAGGGCGGCAGGGTCGTCAAGGTAGACGGCGTAATGAGTCTTGTCATTCCCGAATCGACAAAGAATGCGACGGTCGAAGAATACAAATGCGGAAAGACAGTCACCAAAGAAGAGCTCGGCGAGCCCGTCCGTTACACCGAAGAAGAAATGGCGCGTTTGCGCTACCTTTCCGAACCGGGATTCGAAACGTGCCAGAACGACGGCACGGCGGGCTACGTTAAGGGCGGCTGGTCGACTGATGGCGGCTCGTCCGTTGACATCGAATGTATGGAACAAACGGCTTATTCGGGTCTGTGCAACGTCAAACTCTCGGCGAAAAACGGTACGGCGATCAATCTGTTCAATCCGACGAACAGAACGTTACGAAAGAATACCAACTACGAACTTTCATGCATGGTGCAGGTAAACGGCAATTTTGCGTCTGATTTGAAGCTGACCGTATGGAACGCTTCGGGCATGGTGCTTCGTGCGCAGGCAGTCGAAGCGCAGAGCGGTTGGTACAAAGTGACGCTCGTATTCAACACGGGCAATAACACGCAGGTCAGAGTCGGCGTACAGCTTACGGGCAAAAACGATTCCGACGTCGTGCGTCTTGATGATTTTGAACTTCGTTTGAAGTAAAAAATAAAAAGAAAAAACAGGAGGAAAGTTATGAAAACAGGAACAAAGACCAAAGCATTGGGCAAGGCGGCAGGCATTGCGGTAGTGGCGGCGTTGATGCTCTCGGCGATTCCCGCGGCGGGGATCATGCAGGCGGGCGCTTACGGCGTGAGCGAGGAAACAATAAAAGAAAACGATAACGTGCTGACTTCCAACCTCATTCAGGATGGTAGTTTCGAAGGCGTTAGCATTGCGGACAATAAGGCAGGCGCATGGGACATCGATATTTCATCGTCTTCGGCGGGCAAGGGCGGTTCGGTCGCCATTGTCGACGACGGCTATACGGGCGAAAACGCCTTTCAACTTCACGCCGAGGGCAATAAGAGCGGGTATCCCGAAATATCCCAGAAAATCACTGTGCTTCCCAACACCGCCTATTATGTTGCCATGCGCGTAAGAAGCGCGTACGTCAACAATATTTTCTTCGGGCTTGCGTCGGCGGAACGCGACGGCGAAACCATTTATGGGCAGCTTCACAGATGGAACGATACGGCAGTCGATGCCGATCACAACCTGCAGAGCGACGCGATTACGCTTGTGAACCCTGCCGACGAGACGGACTCCGACGAATACTCGGCATATTCCCTCTACAACGCCCATTTTACTACGGGGAACGAAACGGAATGCCGTCTGTTTATCCGCGTAGAAAAATCGGCGATCGTTATTGACGACGTTTCGGTCACCTACGAGGGTAATCTTCTTCCCGCGGGCAGCGAAAATCTGTTGCGAAACGGCGGATTCGAAGAAAGTTCGAAGGCGGAACCGCTTGCGGGCGGTTGGGAAAAACTTGCCGATACGGCATCGGCGGGTTCGGAAATCGGGATCGATCCGCTTGATATGGCAACCTACATGCGTTCCACGCAGGATAAGCAGATGGAAGGCGTCAATACGCTGTATCTTGCGGCAAAAGACGGATTTACGACGGAAGATAATATTACGATCGGTCAGCCCGTTTCGGTAAAAGAGAATACCAATTATTCGTTCTCGGTCAATCTTTCGAAATACGGCGACGCCAAGAGGGCTGCCGACGAAGAAAACGGCGTCACGGCGCAGGGTATTCAGCGCGTTACCGTGGGAATTTACGCGGCGGATAAAGAAACGGTGCTGAAAAGTAAAGTCGTAAACGGTGCCGATATTTCCCGTGCAAGGTATGCCATGTTCGGCGTTTATGCAAATTCGGGCGACAACACGACCGTCTATCCCTTTATCAAATTCGAATCTGCGAACGGCGGACAGTGGGGGAACTGCCTCTATGTTGACGACTGCCTGTTCTATGAAAACAAACTCGACGTTCCCGAAGGAAAAACCAACCTCTTTGAAAACGGTGATTTTTCCGCCGCAGAGGACGGCTGGTATATTTCAAACGGTTGGTGCAACGAAGACGATCAGGCATATATTTCGCATCATAATCTGGGTGTGAATCAATGGTATCCCTATGTGGGTTTGATGCAGAGCGCACAGCTTACGGCAGGTAAACTCTACAAAGTAACCGCGTATGTGGAATCCTGGGTCAATCTTCCTTCCCCTGCAAGCATACTTGTCATTCGAGGTACAGACAGAGCGACGCACAAAATTCTGAGCGACGGCATGAATCTGTGGAACGGCGGATTTGCCGATCAGGCGATGGAAAAGTACGGCGAACTCGAAGTGGTTGCCAAGCAGAGCGCCTTTATCGACAGCGACATGTACTACCGTCCTATCAATCTTATCTTTTCCGTCGATCGGGACGAAACCTATACGATTCTGGTCGGATTCGACGAAGCGGCGCAACAGGGCGAGGACGGCAATCTTGTTTTTGTAGGCGGGATCAACTTGGGCGGCATATCCATGTATGAAACAAGCATGGAAGAACTGTCTCAGATGAAGGCAACGACGCCGGCCGACGTGCTCGGTACGGTCGATACGGAAAATATCAGATTCGAAGAAAACGCAATCACGGTTTCAAACGGTATGCCCGTAGCCCATTTCAAAGAAAACGTGTATCCTTACGGCAACTACGCTTTGAAGATCGTCGATGCAAGCGGAAACGAAGTGACTTCGGGCAATATGCAGGCAGATTATAAAATCCGCGTATACGCCGAAGGCGACGAAGAAAACGCATATGAATTTGCGGTCGGCATTTCCGATCAGTCGTTCGGCGGCGGAACGGCGACCCCGCCCGAAGAGGACGATAAGAAACCTTCCAAGGGGTGCGGCTCGTCGGTTGTCGCTACGGTTTCTTCCGTGCTCGGCATGGCGGCGCTGGCAACCATGATCACGACGGCAGTGATCGTCAAGAAGAGAAAAAGCGGCAAAGAAGAATAATTTTTGCTTGCAAATCCGAAAAAGAAGGCGTATAATAAAGAATGTGCTTCTCCATTCGCGGGGAAGCATATTCTTAAAAATAAGGTGATAAGATGAAAAAGATAATAGTAACGGGCAGTCTGAATACCGATATGGTCATTCATGCACCGTATTGCCCGAAGGGCGGCGAAACGCTCACGGGCAGCGAGTTTATGGTGAATTGCGGCGGAAAAGGCGCCAATCAGGCAGTCGCCGCGGCAAAACTCGGCGGGAAGGTGCTTATGTGCGGCTGTGTCGGGAACGATATGTTCGGCGATAATCTCATCGGGAATCTTGTAAAATCGGGCGCGGATACGCGCTACGTCCGTAAAGCGGACGGCGTTCCGACGGGTACGGCGGTCATAATCGTCACGAACGGCGAAAACAGAATCGTACTCGATAAAGGCGCGAACGCTTTTTTACGTGAGTCGGATATCGACGCCGTGTTAACCGAAGCGGAAGAGGGCGACATTTATTTGACGCAACTTGAAAACCCCGTTGCCGTCGTGGGATACGGTTTGAAACGCGCGAAAGAAAAGGGTTTGATAACCGTGCTCAATCCTGCGCCCGCTCATTCCGAAATTGCCGATTATTTTGCTTACGTCGATCTGATAACACCCAACGAGAGCGAACTGGAACTGTTCGGCGGAAAAGAAAAGCTCTTTCAAAGCGGAATCGGCACGATCATCACGACGCTCGGCAGTAAGGGTTATGAATATGCCGACCGAACGAGCGCAAAGAAATATCCGTGTATTGCGGTGAAAGCAGTCGATACGACGGGCGCGGGGGATACGTTCTGCGGGGGCATGTGCGCCATGCTTGCGGAAGGGAAATCGCTTAAAGAAGCGATGGCGTTCGGTTCGAAAGCGGCAAGCATTGCCTGCACGCGCAAAGGTGCGGCAGTTGCGATTCCTACCCGAATCGAAGTGGAAACTTGGAAATAGAGCAAAAAAGAAACCGAAAATTCGGTTTCTTTTTTCACTTCTGCCGACTGCGGCGCGCGTATGATTTGATCGTCTTCCCTACGTTGATGTAGTGGTCGGCAACGCGCTCGGCGTTGGTGGAAAGGGAAAGATATTGCGTGCCGACGTCGGGCGTGCACAGACCTTCGGAAAGGCGCTTGATATGCCGTTGCGCCATGTCCGCCGTCATGCCGTCGACGCCGTCTTCGATCTCATAGGCTTCCCGCAGTGCGTTGAAATCATGGTCGCGGTAAGCCGTGATCACTTTATCCGCGAGCGAGCAAATCGTCTCTTGTAAGAGGGTAATTTCCCGTTTTGCGTCATCCGAGAAGGTTTCGTTCGCCTCTTTTAACTTATCGGCGTATTCGATGATGTTTTCGGCATAATCGCCCACGCGTTCGAGATCGGTCAGCGTGCGGAACGCCGTCGTCAGATACAGGCGGTCTTTTTCGTTGAGATCGGCTTGTAGCAATTCCGCAATAAAGCGCGACAGTTCCTTATTGATAAAATCGAGTTGCTTTTCGTTGGCACGGAAGGTTTCCACCTTGCCGTAATCGAGTGTACAGGCAATATCGCACGAGAGGCGGAAATTTTCCGTTGCAGTATCCGCCATGGAAAGAATTTCGCGTTTGATCTGTTGCACGGCGATGGGCGGCGTAGTAAGCATGTGCTGTTCCACAAACCGGAAGTGCGGTTCGTCTGCGGCAGGTGCGGTTTTTTTGTCGGGTACGATTTTGATAACGAGTTTGACGAGCAGACCCGTAAGCGGCAGCACGATGGCAACCGTGATCACGTTGAAAAAGGTATGGAACATAGAAAGTTGCATCTGCGGAGCGTTCGGGAACATATGCGAGAAGAGGAAACCGTAATCGATCTTCCCGAAGCCGAGAAACATGCCGATAAGCATAAACACGGCGACGCCGCTCACGTTGAAAATAAGGTGGATCAAGGCGGTGCGCTGCGCGTTTTTGGTGCTTGTCAGTCCTGCGATCAAAGCGGTGACGCACGTTCCGACGTTGGAACCCATGGTAAGATAGATGCCTTGGTCGAGCGTGATCAATCCCGATACGACCATCGTGATCGCCATGGAAGTCGTTACCGAAGAGCTTTGCACGAGCGCGGTAAAGAGCGCGCCGATTAAGACGAGAAGGAAGTGGTTTTTGAAGAAGGCAAGGAAGTTTTTCATTGCTTCCAGCTCCGCAAAATCTCCCATTGCGTCGCTCATCATCGAAAGTCCCACGAAGAGCATGCCGAAGCCTGCCAAAATACCGCCTATTTTGCGCGTCATATCCTTTTTCGCAAACGCAAGGATAAACGCGCCGATGCCCGCCAAGGCGGAAAAGATTACCGAAGTGGAAACGCTGTTCTCGCCGAACAGGCCGATTGCCACGAGTTGACCTGTGATCGTCGTGCCGATGTTGGCGCCGAATATGACGGTAGCCGCCTGCGCTAAGGTCATGATGCCCGCGTTGACGAAACCGATTACCATGACCGTCGTCGCGCTCGAACTCTGTATTGCCGCCGTGGTGACGGCGCCTACGCCGACTCCCGCGAGTTTGCTTTTCGAGGTTTTCGCAAACAGCCTTTTCAGGCGTTTACTGCCCAGCGATTCGAGGTTCGAGCTCATCATCGTGCAAGCGATGAGGAAGATGCCTACGCCCGCCGCCAGAGAGAGCACCGATGTGGCGATTTGTACTGCGTCCATAAATAACTCCTTTTTTATTCCGTTTGGAAGGGATATCTGCGAGAAAAAAAGAAAGACCCTTACCGAACGCGCGGTTCGGTAAAAGTCTTTGCGTTATATTCGTTTGCCTTGCGTTTTGGCAACCATAAAAGCGGTCGTCGAACGATCAATGAAACGCCCTCCGTTTCTGATTTCATACTCATTATAACAGAGCGGCAAAGGGATTGTCAAACAAAAGTAACAAATTTTTTTCGAAATTTTTCAGACTTTGAACCGCGCGGTTTTCTCTTTATTTGTGAATCAATTACATTTCACTTATTTTTTGCAAAATAATAGCGAAATTTCGTATTCTTTCCCGACGGACTATGATATAATAAGCTACGGAAAAGTGCGGTATTTCAAACTCTCAGAATAGTATATTATTATGGAAACGCAAAAAACACTTTACGTCAGCGACCTCGACGGCACGCTGCTCACAAAATACGAAACGGTATCGCCTTACAGCGCGCAGCTACTCAACGATCTGATGGAAAGGGGGCTGCTCTTTACCTTTGCCACGGCGCGTTCGGTTGTCAGTGCGAAGAGCGCGACCTCTGCGCTCGGTATCCGCACGCCGGTCATTTTATATAACGGCGGATTGGTCTATAATCTTTCTACGCGCGAAGTGTTGCGCGCCGTGCTCTTTACGCCCGAAGAAAAGGGATATATCTTAACGGTGTTGGAAGAATACGGCATCGTGCCCTTTGTGTTCGGCGCGACAAACGAGCGGGAAACCCTTCGCTGGATAGACGGGCGCGAAAGTTACGGCATGAAACGCTATCTCGACCGCCGCCGCAGCGACGCGCGTCTGTGCCAAGCGGCAAACGAGGGCGAACTGCTCGAAGGCAACGTATTTTATTTTAAGTGTATCGGTCCGCGCGAACAGCTCGAACGGGCGTGGAACGACCTCAAACTCGATACGCGTTTTATCTGTATCTTTCATCAGGAAACCTATCAGAACGATTTCTGGATGGAAATTTCCCCGCGCGAAGCAACCAAGGCAAACGCCGTTTCCTTTTTACGCAACCGCCTTGCGTGCGATAAAGTCGTCTGCTTTGGCGATACTTCCAACGATTCGGATATGTTCGACGTGTGTGATGAGAAATACGCCGTGATGAATGCCGACGGTTGGTTAAAAGAAAAGGCGACGGGTGTTATCGGTTATTGCGAGGAAGACGGCGTCGCGAAATTCCTTGCCGAACGATTCAAATAACCGCAAAATAATAAATTCCGCGGAATCCCAAAAAGAAACAGTAAAAATTAACGACGGCAATAAGCGGCATCAAAATCATAAACAACAGATTGCTCAGGCGGAAACGCAGAATAAACATGGTCACATAAATCGCCGCCGCGCCGCCGAGCAGGGCGGCGAGAATGAGTTTGCCGTCGTTTTTTCCGATCTTTTCGCCGCCGTCCCATGCTTCCTGCTGCGATTTGAGCAGACGGAAGGAATAGAAGTTGATCGCAAGAATATATACCGTAAGCAGAACGTAGAGAAATACCATACCGCTTGCAGTATGCGTAATTTCCGAAAAATATCGTAGGAGAAAGAGATTTTGAAATCTTTGCTGAATGTATACCGCACGGGAAGAGGACCTTCGAGTTCCCATTCGATCGGGCCCGAGCGCGCCGCCGCCGATTTTTTAAGGCGTTATCCGCAGGCGGACAAGTTCCGCATCGTGCTGTACGGCTCGCTCGCCTTGACGGGGAAGGGGCATTTGACCGATGCGGCGATCTGTTCCGTGCTCGGCGAAGGGCGTACGCAGATCGTGTTCGATAAAAAAACGCGCCAAAACCACCCCAACACCATGGATTTTTATGCGCTCGAAGGGGATAAAGAGTGCGGCTTTTTGCGTTATATATCGGTCGGGGGCGGCAATCTCGCCGTAGACGGCGAGGAAGAGAAGGAACAAGAGGTCTATCCGTTTGCGAATTTTGCCGAGTGGCGGGCGTATTGCGACGGAAAGGGCATACCGCTTTGTCGGGCGGTTTACGAGTTCGAGGGCGAGGATATGCGCGGGGAATTGCGCGCGGTTTGGCATACCATGCGGCAGGCGATCGGGCGCGGGCTGAACGGCGAAGGCGTGTTGCCGGGCGATTTGCAGGTGATGCGTAAAGCCAAAAAACTGTTCGCACCCGTGGAACGCGAACAACCCGAAGAGCGGGAAAAAAGACTGATCGCCTCGTATGCGTTTGCCTCGGCAGAAGAAAACGCCTGCGGCGGAACGGTCGTCACGGCGCCGACGTGCGGCGCGTGCGGCGTGTTGCCCGCAGTGTTGTATTATCTTTCCGAACGCGAAGGATTTTCGGAAGAGCAGATTATCGACGCGCTCGCGGTGGCGGGCATGGTGGGGAACGTCATCAAAACCAATGCCTCGGTGAGCGGCGCGGAAGCGGGCTGTCAGGCGGAAATCGGCTCGGCTACCGCGATGGCTGCCGCGGCGGTCAGCGCGCTCTTCGGCGCGTCGTCCGAAGAAATCGAATACGCCGCCGAAATCGCCCTCGAGCATCAGCTCGGGCTGACCTGCGATCCCGTCCACGGCTATGTGCAGATTCCTTGCATCGAACGCAACGCCGTCGCTGCTCTGCGCGCGCTCGACAGTGCGGCGATTGCAAAAATCTTATGCGGAACACGCAAAATTTCCTTCGATCTCATCGTGGAAACGATGTATAAAACGGGCAAGGATATCAACGAACGCTATCGCGAAACGAGCGAAGGCGGGCTTGCGGCAAGTTACAGAGTGTGTTAAAAACGCGCTTCCCGTAAGGAATTTGCTAAAAACGAAAAATCCCTCGAATCAATTATTCGGGGGATTTTTCAGTTACTTAAAATCCGTTTTCGTGTTTTTAGAATCATTCTCTATGAGAACTTTGACGGCGTTATTGATTTTTGAGGTAGGGTTCCAACGCTTTTGCAAGCTGGTCGGGGCATGATGTGTTCATGCGGCACCGAATGCCTTTGAGAAGGGGAACGACCTCTTCGGGCGTCTTGCCCTCGACGAGGCGGCTGATGCCCTGCAAATTGCCGCTGCATCCGCCGATGAATTTTACGTTGCGAATTTTGTTTTCCGCATCCAGATCGAAGATGATCTGTTTGCTGCAAGTGCCGTTTGTCGAATAGGTAATCATAATATATCCTCTTTAATCTGCGAGCGTTTCATAAACAACGGAATAGAGTTCGAGAGCCTTATCTTCCCATTTTTTATAGATAACGTTTGCGGTTTTTTTATCCGGAACCACGAATTTCAGCTCTAACATCGGCTGAACGGGTGCGAGTATTTTCAGAAAGACGGTATACGTTCCGTCTTTATTCTGATAATAATCGGATTTGCAATCCTGTTTGATGCGGAAACGCGAGCTGTTTTTCTTGATGAATTTCGAAATATCTTCGCGCTGGCTGCGCGGAATATTGATATAGAAGTTGGCGAGCGTTTCTCTTCCTTCGGGCGTGATGGTGTAAAGGGGGTCTTCGCTTGTGCTGATCTCGCAGATAAATCCGTCGGAAATAAGCGTCGGAATCAGCCCGACGCAATCCATATAGTTCAGCCATTCGTTCGATGAAGAGCAGATGTCGACCAGAATTCGTTCGGAAATGGCGCTCTCCATTTTGTCAAAGACGAACAGCATGATTAACTTGTTTACCGAGGTTTCGCCTTTAACTTGCATAAAGTCCCCTTGAATTTGTCGTTCGCAAGAGAAACGAATAAGCCGCTTGAATCACTCGAAGCGGCTTGTCGCGTAGGTGCCGAAGTTTGTTACGCCGAGAATTTTTTCAGTTTGGTAAGCAGGTCGGCGCAGTCGTCGCTGTAAATTTCAACCGTAAGGGGTTTAGACAAATCAAGGCTGAAAATACCGAGAATGGACTTCGCGTCAACGACGTATTTTCCGCTTTTAAGCAGAATTTCGCATTCGCAATTCTGGGTGATCGCGACGAACTCTTTGACTCTTTGCGCTACTTCGAGCGAGATAGTAAGTGATTTCATGTAAGGATACCTCCTAAATCATAGTTGCCAACATTATACTCAAAAACGCGAAGAAAATCAAGATATTTCCCGAAATTTATTCAACATTTTTTACTTTTTGTGCTATAATGATAATTATCATAATAAAAGGTAGGGCAGTTTTATGGATTTAACCGAAAAAACCGTAAAGAAAAATTATCTTTACCGCGGAAAAATCGTTTCTCTGCGTTGCGACGACGCCGTACTGCCGGACGGAAAAGCCTGCAAACGCGAAGTGGTCGAGCATTCTGGCGGTGCGTGCGTATTGTGCGTCAAAGACGGCAACGTCGCGCTCGTCAGGCAGTTCCGTTATGCTTACGGCGAAGAACTTCTCGAAATTCCCGCGGGGAAGATCAACGAGGGGGAACGCCCCGAAGACTGTGCAAGCCGCGAACTTTCCGAAGAAACGGGTCTTTGCGCCGAAAAGTTGGAATTATGGCACGTTCTGTATCCCACCCCCGGTTACGATAACGAAAAAATTTATATCTATTTTGCCCGAGGCGTTACGCAGGGCGCGGCACACCTCGACGAAGGGGAATTTCTCAACGTTGTTTTTCTTCCCGTCGAAGAGGCGATGAAAAGGATCGAACAAGATAAAATACGCGACGCGAAAACCATCGTCGCGATGTACCGCTACGCGCTGACGCAACGTTAAAAAGAAGAACCCCTGTCTGAAATCAGACAGGGGTTTTTTCGGAAAATCGGCTTGCGATCAGCCGTTGCAGCCGCAACCGCAGCCGCAGCCGCGATCTTTTCCGAAGATGGCGCCAAGCGTGCCGTTTTTGCACATGCAGTACGCCAAAGCCGCGACGATGGGCCACCCGCAACCCGTAAATACGCTCGAGTTAAACACGTTCGAGCACGATCCGAGAATGAGCAGGATAATGAGTATCCAGAGACAGCTGTTGCCTTGTAAGAAGCAATTCATAGTTTTTCCTCCTTGTTCGCCGCAGAGTATGTAAAGTTTGTTTCTCTGACGGTTATCTATAAAATATTATGTATCGGCAAGCAAAAAATGTTCCTGTCATTTAGTTGCAAAATGAGTTTGCTTTTGCTATAATAAAGAAAGGTCGAGCGTTTTAAGAGAAATACGGCAACGGTTTCATCTTGAATGGCGCCGGTCAAATACTTATTTTTGTCTACGGATATCGCGGAAAGCGAATCCGATGGAGGTAATTTAATATGGAAAAGAAGAAGTTCTTTTCGGCTAAGAACATCGCCTACTTTGCGGTGCTTCTTGCACTCGTCGTAGTGTTGCAGTGTTGTGGCGGTTTCATCAAAATCGGCGGAACGAGTTTGAGTTTTGTTCTCGTTCCCATCGTGCTTGGTGGAATTTTGCTCGGTCCGCTCGCGGGTGGATTGTTGGGTTTTATATTTGGATTTATCGTCTTGATGTATGGCGTTTCCGGCGCGGATCCATTTACGGGCTATTTATTAACAAACTCGCCTGTAATGACGGTTTTGATCTGTTTGGTGAAAGGTGTTCTTGCGGGCATTATTCCGGCTCTGATATATAAGTTGATTGCGAAAAAGAATACCTTGATTGCCGTAGTTGTGGCTGCTCTTTTAACGCCAATAATAAATACGGGTATCTTTATTTTGGGATGCCTTATTATTAGCGGCACGTTAACTGGTTGGATGGAATATGCCGTTTCCAATGGTTGGATGGAAGCGACGGTAGCAGTTCCGTATTATTTGTTTGTTGGTTGTGCCGGGGTTAATTTTATTGTTGAATTTGCAATTAATGTCGTTCTGGCACCCGCTATCCACCGCGTGGTGATTGTCGTGGAAAAACAGATCGGGAAAAAGAAAAAAGCGGTCGCGTTGCCTGATCAAAGCGAAGAAGAAAAAGCGGCGGAAAACCCTCAGCCCGAACAGGCGGAACAGGAAAAGAAATCATGATCATTTGCATCGATATCGGCAATACCAACGTTAAATATGCGGTTTATAGCGACGAGGGGCTGAAGTTCTCGTTTCGCGTTGCAACCGACTTAAAACGGACTTCCGATGAATACGGCGCCACGCTTTCTGCCATGCTGTCAACAAACGGTGTACAAAAGGGCGAGATCACGGGCGGAATTTTTTCTTCCGTCGTGCCGTCGCTCGATTATACGATCGAACACATGCTCAAAGTATATTTGGGCGTGAAACCTTATAAAATAGAACCGGGGCTGAAAACGGGCTTGAAGATGCGGGCGGACAACGCGCGCGAAGTGGGGGCGGATCGCATCGTTAACAACGTTTCCGCCATTAAAAAGTATTTCAAGGGCGCGCCACTCGTCGTCATTGATTTCGGCACGGCGACGACCTTTAACATCATTAACGACAAGGGCGAATTCATCGGCGGCGTCATTGCGCCGGGTATCCGCGGTTCGCTCGATTCGCTGGTGAGCGGCACGGCAAAACTGCCCCGTGTGGAAATCGAGGCGCCCAAGAGCGTCATTGCGACGAATACCGTAACCAACATGCAGGCGGGCATCGTGTTCGGCTTTGTGGGATTGGTGGAATATATCGTCAAGCGCATTAAAAAGGAACTCGGAACGGTCGAACTCACCACGGTTGCGACGGGCGGTTTTTCCGAAACGATCGCGCGCGAAACGCGCTGTATCGACGTGATCGATAAACTGTTGACGTTAGACGGTTTGAAATATTTGTATGATTTGAATGCGGCTGAGCAGGCATAAACAAATGCTTTGCGCGTCGGGAAGGAGATAAACATGAAAAAGGTCGGTTTAGCAATTTTAGGGCTGGGCGTAGTCGGCGGGGGAACGTATCATATCCTCACCGAGCACAGAGAGTTTTATCAAAAAACGCAGGGCGTGGATATTTCGGTTGAAAACGTGCTTGAAATCAACCGCGAACGCGCGCTCGCGCTCGGTATTCCCGAAGAAAAAATTGCTTCCAACATAGCGGAAGTTGTCACGAATCCCGACGTCAATATCGTTGTGGAAGTGATCGGCGGCGTCGGTGTTGCAAGAGAATTCGTGCTTGCCGCGCTTAACGCGGGAAAAACCGTCGTTACTTCCAATAAAGAACTGGTCTGCAAGTATTCGCACGAGCTCGAACACGCAGCAAAGGCGCACAATGCGGGGCTTTATTTCGAGGCGAGTTGTGTGGGCGGCGTGCCCATTATTCGCACGCTGCTCGACGGCGTGCAGGCAAATCACATTACGTCGATGATGGGTATCATCAACGGTACGACTAACTATATCCTCACGAAGATGTCGAACGGGGGCGAGTCGTATGAATCCGCGCTCAAAGAGGCGCAGCGTCTGGGTTATGCCGAGGCGGATCCCACTTCCGACGTGGAAGGATATGATGCCGCTTATAAGCTTTCCATTCTCTCTTCGCTCGCCTTCCACACTAAAGTGCCGCTTTCGGAAGTTTCGCGCGAAGGAATTTCGTCCGTAACGCAGGAAGATATTGCCGACGGCAAGAAACTCGGTTACTGCATTAAACTGCTTGCGATCGGCAAACAGACCAAAGACGGCATTGAAGTGCGCGTACATCCGACTTTCGTCAAAGCCGACCATCCGCTTGCCGCCGTGAACGACAGTTTCAACGCCGTTTATATCACGGGCGACAGCGTGGACGACGTCATGCTTTACGGCAGAGGCGCGGGCGCGCTTCCGACGGGCAGCGCTATTGTAAGCGACGTTATTTTCGCCGCGACGCATGCAGAAAACAAATATTCCACCTTTAAGAACGAAGAGAAAGCCGAAAAGGGCGTCAAGTTCGCCAAGGATTACCGCAGCGCATATTATCTGCGTATTTCTGCAACCGATAAAACGGGTGTGTTTGCCAAGATCACTTCCATTCTCGGTTCAAACAACATCTCGCTCGACGAGGTGTTGCAGAAGGTGAGCGACGAGAACGATCGTGCGACCATCACGCTCGTCACGCACGAAACGCACGAAACCGCCATTCATAACGCGGTATCCAAAATCAATGCGTTGGAAGTGGCTTCCGTTGAACGGGTTTTGCGCGTCGTATCGTAAAAGAAAATTCGGGGCGGGAACAATCGTTCCCGCTTTTGTATTATAACGGTGAAGAGTTTGAAAGGAATGATTGCGATCAACGCTTACACGCAGGCGGAAAGCGAACTGTATCAGCCGCGCCGTCTGCGCGAAGAGTTGGAAAAGTTAAATGTTTCGGTCGACGTCGTGCGCAACGTATGCGCCGATTCGCGCGCGGATTATGATTTTTGCATTTATTTGGATAAGGATAAATATTGCGCGCGGCGGCTTGAAGCGCAGGGTCTGCGCTTGTTTAACCGCGCGGCGGCAATCGAAACATGCGACGATAAAATGTTGACCTGTCTTGCGTTGCAGGGTTTTCCCGTGCCCGAAACGCTTTCGGCGCCGTTATGTTATACGCCCGAAGAGCCCGTGAGCGATAAGTTGCTTGCATGTGCGGAACAAACGCTGGGGTATCCGCTTGTTGTAAAGGAATGCTTCGGTTCGCTCGGCAAAGGGGTGTTTTTTATTGAAAATAGGGCGCAATTGCAGGACGTTTGTAATAAATTGCAGACAAAACCACACTTGTTTCAGAAATTTATCGCAACGAGTTACGGAAAAGACGTGCGCGTGATCGTGATCGGCGGCAGGGCGCGTTGCGCCATGAAAAGGACAGGGCAGGGTTTTTTATCCAACGTTGCGGCGGGCGGTACGGGTGAAAAATTTCCGCTCGATCGGAAAACGGCATCGCTCTGCGAGGGCGTTGCGCGGCGGCTCGGGCTTGACTATTGCGGCATCGACTTGCTGTTCGGGAAAGACGGATTTCTCGTGTGCGAAGTCAATTCCAACGCGTTTTTCGCCGCGGCGGAGCGCGTAACGGGCGTGAACGTCGCTAAAATCTATGCAGAGTATATCGTCGATCAAATTTACGGCAAAGAAAAATCCCCGCTTTAACGGGGATTTTTTTATTCTTCGAGCATGATTTCTTTCACGGGCACTTTGTTGATTTTGTATATGAACGACAGGGCGAGCAGAAAATAGCTTACGAGAAAAACGGCGAGCGTGATGAAAAATACAGGGACGTCGAAGGAATAGGTTGGCGTGCTTTCCACGCCGGCGAACACAACGTTCACCATCAGGACGAGCAGTCCGTACTGATAGAGGGTGCCGACGGCAAATCCGACGAGGGCGCAGGGAAGATACCCGCCCAGCACCGAAAGGGCGCAATCTTTCAGCGAATACCCGAATGCCTTCATGAGCGCGATATTTTTTCGGTTGGCGCGCAGCAGGGCGGCAACGCATAAGATTGCGGTTACGGCGGCGAGCACCAGCCCGATCGCAAGGATCATGTAGCTCATGGCGGCGTTTGTCAACTCTTCCATGGATAACCCCATTTGCGTCATGGCGGCAAAACAGAAAGAGGAAAACGAGGCGAAAAACGCGAGCAATTTTTTGCTTCTTAGCGAAGAGAGACACATTTCTTGCAGAAAAGGGCGGTCTTTTTTACTTTGCGGAAGAGGCTTTTCTTTTTTCGGCTGTTTTTCGTTGCCGCGTATGAGTTCCAAGGGCGGGCGGCGCAGTACGAAATAGGGATAGACGCAAGCAAGCGCCGAAAACAGGACGCTCGGCGCGAGCACGAGCGCAAAGAGCAATTCTGCGTGGAAGTGCGGCGCGATCGTCCCCATGCCTTCGATCGTCAAAGAGTCGTAAATAAATCGCATGACCGCCCAGCCGCCGCAAAATCCTGCGGCGCAGCCGACGAACGCGCTCAGCCCGAATACCCAAAAACCGAGGCAAATGCGCGCGCGGTCGTACCCGAGCGCTTTTAATACGCCCAACTGAGCGGAATGCGCGTCGATATACAGCCGCAGGTAGAAGAGCAACATGACGGCGGCCGTGAGCGATAACACGCCGCCCGTGATCGCCGAGCAGAATTGCGCCATGGAAAGCTGCGCTTCGAACAGGGGCAGCAGTTCTTCGCTTACCGTATCGCGCAACGGTGTAACGTCGAGGTAAAAGTTGAGCATAAACGTACAAACGAACACGGCGCAGAAGCAAACGATTGCAATGCCGAAGAGTTTCGCGCCGTCTTTGATACCGACAACCATACTCACCACCCGATATCGAAGGCGCTTTTCGGCGCGTCGTTGCGCGAAAGTCCGACGATTCTTCCGCTGTTCATGGTTATGACGGTGTTCGCCGTTTCGGCAATGTTGCGGTTGTGCGTCACCATGATCATCGTAAAGCGGCGTTCCTGTTGCAGGCGAATGATATAATCGAGGATCTCGCGCCCCGTTTGTTCGTCGAGCGCGCCCGTCGGTTCGTCCAGGAACAGCGTTTTCGGCTGCTTGGCGAGCGCGCGGGCGATACAGACGCGTTGCTGTTCGCCGCCCGAGAGGGTCGAGGGGTTGGCGTTTGCCTTGTCGCTCAGTCCCACGGCGGCAAGAATACTTTCATAATCGCCGTTTTGGGCAAGTGCCGCGCCTAATTTTACGTTGTTTTTTACAGAAAGGTGGGGCAGAAGATAATACAGTTGAAAGATAAATGCAACTTCCCGCTTGCGGAACGCGGTCAGCTGTTTGTCGTTGAGAGCATTTAGCCTTATGCCGTCGTAATCGACGCTGCCGCCGTCGGCGCGCTCTAAGCCCGAGAGCACGTTCAAGAGGGTAGACTTTCCCGAACCCGACGCGCCGAGCACGACGGTAAAGTCGCCGTCTGCAACGTCGAGCGAAATTCCCCGCAGAACCTGCGTACCGTTGTAACTCTTTGTAACGTCTTTTGCCTGAATCATAACGTTCCCTCGGTTTTGACTTTTTTGACCAACGCGCGGAATACTTCCGTAATGTTTTTTGTGATGTCTTCCGCAGAAAAAGTGCACATGCGTGTGGCGATCAGCACGGCAAGCCCGTGCGAATAAACCCAAATATGGAAATAGAGCGAAGTTGCCGTGTTCTCGTCTACGCCGTATTCTTCCGTGATCGAATGCAGGATTTCCCGATAATGTTCCTCGATGCCGACGAGAATACTGCTTTGGTCGGACAGTTTGTTTTGTTCCCGCATGAAGAGCAATTGAAAGAGCCGCGGACGCTCGGCGGCAAACCGGATATAGGCTTTTCCGACGCCGCGGAAGGCTTTTTCTTCGCGCAATCCGTTGCGTACATAATCCCCGTAAACGGCGTTTGCATAGGCGCAAACGGCGTCGTTTACTTCGTTCATGCCCGAAAATACCGTAAAAATCGGGCGGGCGGAGCTGCCGAGCGCGCCCGCAAGCGAGCGCGCCGTGAGCGCGTCGGAACCGTCGCGCTCAACAATTGATATTGCGGCTTGAATCATTTCTTCTTTGGTAAATTTGGCTTTGGGCGGCATACGTTCTCCTTATCGCAACATTTGTTTTGCAACACATGTTTTATTATAAGAAAACAGGGCGGAAAAGTCAAGTCTTTTCGCATAAAAAAATCCCGTGCTTGGCACGGGATTTATCTTGTGTTGGGATCAACCGACAATAAAATTGATAAGTCTGTCTTTTACGATAATATGCTTTTTCACCGATTTTCCTTCAAGACGGTCTTGCATGGCGGGCAGGGCGAGCGCGGCGGCGACGAGTTCGTCGTCAGAGAGCGCGGTCGCGAAGTTCGCACGGCATACGATGCGCGAATTGACCTGCAAGGCATATTCCTTTTCGTCCTGTACAAGTTTTGCACTGTCGGCAAGCGGATAGCTTTGTTCGAATACCGAGTTCTTGCCGCCGATGAGCTGCCACAGTTCTTCGCTGAAGTGGGGGGCGAAGGGGGCGAACAACCGAACGTAATCTTTCGCCGTCTCTTTGAAGAGCACGGTGTTCTTTTCGGGTAGCGCGTCGTATTTCGTCATGGCGTTCATGAGTTCCATGAGCCGCGCTACGGCAGTGTTGAACGAGAATGCGTCCAAATCTTTCGTGATCCGTCCGATAGCGTCGTGCCGCGCATAGTCAAGCGCTTTTTCGTCCGCGCCGTATTGCTTTTCGTTGGCGTTGGGGTAGGCGCAGATTTTCAGCACGGTTTTTTCCACGCGATCCATGAATTTGGCAATCGACTTGATTCCGTCGTCGTTCCACGGCCCGCCCTCGGTGTAAGAGAATCCGAACATTAAATAAAGGCGGAAGGCGTCCGAGCCGTATGTTTCCACATAATCGTCCGGCGAAACGACGTTGCCGTGCGATTTGCTCATGCGGTTGCCGTCCGGCCCGAGAATGACGCCCTGATGCACAAGGCGTTTGAAGGGTTCGTCGAAGGAAAGATAACCCATATCCCGCAGAGCTTTCGTGAAGAACCGCGCGTAAAGCAGATGCATGCAGGCATGTTCCGCGCCGCCCACATAGGTATCGACGGGTAGCATTTCGTCGATCTTATCTTTATCGAAGGGGGCTTTTTCGTTGTGCGCGTCGGGATAACGCAGGTAATACCAGCTCGAACAGACAAAGGTATCGAGGGTATCGGGGTCGCGCTGTGCTTCGCCGCCGCATTTCGGGCAGGTCGTCTGCATGAATTTTTCGTGCTTGGCAAGCGGCGATTTTCCGTCGGGCTTGAATTCCACGTCGTAGGGCAGGCGCACGGGCAGTTTCTTTTCGGGTACGGGCACGGTACCGCAAACGGGACAGTGCACCATGGGAATGGGGGCGCCCCAGTAACGCTGGCGTGAAACGAGCCAGTCGCGCAAACGATAATTGATCCGCTTGCCGCCCTTGCCGATTTTGGAAATATAGTTTGCGATTTCCGCACGCGCCTCTTCGCCGAACAGTCCGTCGAACTGTACCGAACCGACCACGATGCCGTCGTCGCAGAAGGGGATCGTCGTATCGCCGCCCCGCTTTTCGATAACTTTCTCGATAGGCAGGTTGTATTTCGTTGCAAAAGCAAAGTCGCGTTCGTCGTGCGCGGGCACTGCCATGACAGCGCCCGTGCCGTAGCTTGCAAGAACGTAGTCGGCAAGATACACGGGAATTTTGCGCCCGTTCACGGGGTTGACGCAGTACGCGCCCGTAAAGACGCCCGTTTTTTCGCGTGCGGTCGAAAGACGGTCGATTTCGCTCGCTTTTGCCGCATATTCGATATACTGATCGACTTCTTCGCGCCGATCGTCGGTCGTGAGTTCGAGCGCGAGGGGGTGTTCGGGGGCAAGCACGACGTAGGTCACGCCGTAAACGGTATCGCAACGCGTCGTGTAAACGCGGATCGCCTTGCCGTTTTCGCAAGCGAATTCGATTTCGCAGCCCACCGATTTCCCGATCCAGTTGCGCTGCATGTTTTTGGTTTTTTCGGGCCAGTCGAGCGTATCCAATCCCGAAAGCAGTTCTTCGGCATAATCGGTGATCTTAAAAAACCATTGCGTTAGATTTTTGCGCACGACTTCGGTTCCGCACCGCTCGCATTTGCCGCCTTCGGCTTGTTCGTTGGCAAGTACGGTATTGCAGGAAGGGCACCAGTTTACGGGCGCCTCTTTTCGGTATGCAAGTTTGTTTTTGTACAGTTGCAAAAACATCCATTGCGTCCATTTGTAATAATCTTCGCGGCAGGTCTGGATTTCCGCCGACCAGTCGAACATCGCGCCCATCGCGCGCAACTGTCCTTCCATCGTTTCGATGTTTTTATCGGTCGAATCCTTAGGGTGCACGCCTGTCTTGATCGCGTAATTCTCGGCGGGCAGCCCGAACGCGTCGAAACCCATCGGCTGAAACACGTTATAACCCTGCATCTTTTTGAAGCGGGCATAGCTGTCGGAAGGGCCGTAGTTATACCAGTGCCCGATGTGCAGTTTTGCGCCGGAAGGGTAAGAGAACATTTCCAAAACGTAGTGTTTGGGCTTATCCGACTTTTCGTCGAAATGGCTGCTCTTGCTTTTTTCCCAACGAGCCTGCCATTTTTTTTCGATTTGTTTCATGTCCATTTGGTGGTCACTCCCAACGCTTTTTATCTATATTCTACTATATATGGTGGTAATTGTCAAACGAAAAAATAGTTATTGTTTTTAAGTAAATTTTGTTTCGGATAATTTGGGGAAAATCTTCAAATCCGATAAAATATAGAAAACAATAAGGAGAATCGTTTTATGAAATATCAAAAATGGCTGGAAGAGTGGCAGGAACATTACGTTCGTATTGCTACAAAACAAAGAACGGCGGCGCTAAATGGGGAAGGGGTTGTCATCCGGTACGGTAAATTCTATTGTAACCGTAATGCAAAGTTCGTTGTCGGTTGCGCATGGACATGTATTCGGTACTCTTATGGCACTCATGACTTTATATTCGGCGGTAGACGCCGTGAAAAAAATGAAATAAGAGATTCGATCATAAATTCATTTTTCTGAATTTTTATAAATAAATTGCCGAATTCCACATACAATAACCTTGTGGAAGAAATAACCGTATCCGACGACAAGGCGCATAGCGCGTATATTACCTATTTATATAACCGTCTTGCAGAAGAAGTTTTGCGGGCGGAGGGAAGCGCGCTGTTGCATTTCGACGACCGCGCCGCCTTGCATATCAAACTGAATAAAGATTCTGCGCGCGTCCAGAGCGCCTTGCAGCGTGAAATCGCCGAGGTGCTCGGCGTGGGATATAAGAATAAATATCTGGAAGAAAGGCTTGCGGTGAGCTTGTCGAAACGCGAGAGAAAATTACTTCGCGCCGCGCTCATCGCCGCCGACTGCGAGGGCGACGCCGCCTTTATCCGCCGCAAAATCACGTCATCGTCGGAATATGCAATCGACGGTATTTACAACTTCCGCCTCGGCAGACTGCGGGAAAAATGGGATAAGATCATCGGCTACGTTCCCTCGGGATTTTCTTCCGTCGATTTAACAAGGTTTTGCGAGTTCCTCGTCGGGGAAAGCCGGAATAAAATTTATCTGCGCGACAACGTCGTATTCGGCGAGAATTTCGCGCCGCTGCGGCGCAGCCGCCTGACGGGGGAAGAGGACATCGAAACGGAAATTTTATTATCCGATGCGGGGTTCGTTTACTGTCTTGGCGACGTTACCGACGAACTGAGCGATTTTTTACAAAAATATTACGCCGAACGCGCGATATTCTCTTGACAAATCGCCGCAAAAGGAATAAAATAAAATCACTTAAAGACAAGTAGCGCCGAAATATCCCTTACAGAGAGCAGATCCGCGGCTGGAAGATTTGCAGGGCGAAACGGAAGGCGAAACCGCTTTATTTAATACAATCTGCATGCGAGCGGTCGGATCAGTTCCGGCAATTAAGGTGGAACCGCGCAAAATGAATTTGCGTCCTTAATTTTCCCGAAAGGGAGGATTAGAGGGCGTATTTTTTATTTTTAACCGTTCGCACAGTACTATGTCACGCATAACAAGCCGATTTTTCGGCATAAGGAGAGGAAATACCGTGAAAATCAAACTTAAAAACGGCGACGAACTTCAGGTGGCGGAAGGCGCGAGTGCGCTTGCCGCGGCACAAACGCTTTCGGAAGGTCTTGCACGCGCAGCGGTCGCGGCGAAGATCAACGGCGAACTTTGCGATCTTGCAACCGTCTTGAAAGAGGGCGATGCGCTCGAAATCGTCACGCTGAAAGACAAAGAGGGGCTCGAAGTTTACCGCCACACCTGCGCGCACGTTTTAGCGCAGGCGCTGAAAACCGTATACCCCACATGCAAGCTGGCGATCGGCCCCGTCATCGAAAACGGTTTTTATTACGACGTCGATTTCAAAACGCCCATCACGCCCGAAGATTTTTCGAAAATCGAGGCGGAAATGAAGAAGATCATCAAGAGCAATCTGCCCATCGAAAGGTTTACGCTTTCCCGTGACGAGGCGGTTGCTTTCATGCATAAATTCCATGAAAATTATAAAGTAGAGCTTATTCAGGATCTGCCTGCAGGCGAAGAAATTTCTTTTTATAAGCAGGGCGCGTTCACCGATCTCTGCCGCGGCCCGCACCTGCCTTCGACGGGGAAGATCAAGGCGTTCAAGCTCGTTTCCATTGCGGGCGCGTATTGGCGCGGCGACGAAAAGAAGAAAATGCTTACCCGTATCTACGGTACGGCGTTTGCCAAAAAAGAGGAAATGGACGAATATTTCACCATGCTCGAAGAGGCGAAAAAGCGCGATCACATCAAGCTCGGCAAGGAACTCAAACTCTTTGCGTTGCTGCCCGAAGGAAAGGGTTTTCCTTTCTTCCTGCCCAACGGCATGATCCTCAAAAACGAACTCGTCGATTATTGGCGTCAGATCCACAGAAGAGAAGGTTATGTCGAAGTGCAGACGCCCATCATTCTCACGCGCACGCTTTGGGAAAACTCGGGGCACTGGGATCACTATAAAGACAATATGTACACGACTAAGATCGACGGCGAGGATTGCGCGGTTAAGCCCATGAACTGCCCCGGCGGTCTGCTCGTGTATAAAAACTCGCCGCACAGCTATAAAGATCTGCCCATTCGCATGGGCGAGCTGGGACTGGTGCACCGCCACGAGAAGAGTGGTCAGCTTCACGGGCTGATGCGCGTGAGATGTTTTACGCAGGACGACGCGCATATTTTCATGACGCCCGAACAGATCACGAAAGAGATTAAGGGCGTCGTGCGGATCATCGACGAGGTTTATTCGCTCTTCGGCTTTAAGTATCACGTCGAACTTTCCACGCGACCCAAAGATTCTATGGGCAGCGACGAGGATTGGGAAGCGGCAACAAGCGCGCTCAAAGCCGCGCTCGACGAGCTAAAACTTCCTTATGTGATCAACGAAGGCGACGGTGCGTTCTACGGCCCGAAAATCGATTTCCATCTCGAAGACAGCATTAAGAGAACGTGGCAGTGCGGCACGATACAGCTCGATTTCCAAATGCCGCAGCGGTTCGACCTCGAATATGTGGGAGAGGACGGGCTCAAACACCGCCCGATTATGATCCACCGCGTTGTCTTCGGTTCGATCGAGCGCTTTATCGGCATTCTGATCGAGCACTATGCAGGAAAATTCCCCGTTTGGCTCTCGCCCGTGCAGATCAAAGTGCTACCTGTTACCGACCGTGCGGCGGAATATTGCGAAAAACTCGTTGCAGACATGAAAGCGGCGGGTTTGCGCGCCGAGGCGGATCTGCGCAAAGAGAAGATCGGCAGAAAGATTTTTGACGCCGAGCAGGAAAAAGTGCCGTATAAACTTGTGATCGGCGATAAAGAAGTCGAGGCGGGAACGGTTTCGGTGCGCCGCCGCGGCGATGGCGATATCGGCGAAATGCAGACCGATAAATTCATTTCGCTTGTTCTTGAAGAAATTGCAAGCAAAAAAGCGTTCTGATTGCACGAAAAACGCCCCCTCTTCGGGGGCGTTTTTTTATGGTTTCGGTTGTTATAAACGGTAAGGCGTCGTTTGATAAACAAAGTTGAGCCAATTATTATAGAACAGGTTGGCGGTTGAAGTCCAGTTCATGTTTATTTTTTTGCAAGAGCGGTCGGCAAAATAGCTGTGTGGTTTGGAAATAGGCAAGCCCTTGGCAAGGTCGCGTTCATATTCTTTTTTGAGCGTATCGCGGTCGTATTCCATGTGCCCGAGCACGAAAATTTCCTTGTCGTCCAAGCTACTGACGATCGAAACGCCCGCGCGCGCCGACGTAGCGAGTATTTTTAAGTTGTTTTGTTTTTTTACGTCGGATAACCGCACGGTGGAATGGCGCGAGTGGCAGATATGGAATACGTCCGAAATGCCGCGCATCAACGGATCGTTTCCGTCCGTCGCCGTTTTTTTATGCGCGAATACGCCGAACAGTTTTTGCGGCAATGCGATTTTTTCGATACCGTAAAAGTAGTTGAGCGCCGCCATCGCACCCCAGCAGATGAAGATGGTCGAGGTGACGTTCGTCCGTGTAAAATCGAACAGCGTTTTCAGCTCCTGCCAATACGCGACTTCGGAAAAGGGCAAATCTTCCACGGGCGCGCCCGTAACGATCATGCCGTCGAAATGTCGGTCTTTGATCTGCTCGAAGGGCACATAAAACCGATCGAGGTATGCCGCGTCGGTATTTTTCGAGCGATAGCTCTGCGTATGAATAAGTGAGATGTTTACCTGTAACGGCGAGTTGGATAAAAGCCGCATGAACTGCGTTTCGGTTTCCGTTTTGGTCGGCATCAGGTTGAGAATGGCGATTTCAATGGGACGGATGTCCTGCGAAACCGCACGTTCTTTATCCATAACGAAGATGTGTTCGTTGCGCAACACCGAATAGGCAGGAATATTTTTATCAATGACGATAGGCATAACGGTGTGATTTGTTAAATTAAACGGATTTCAACGCGTTTTCGACGTCGGAGATGATATCCTCGACGGCTTCGATTCCGACCGAAAGCCGCACAAGGTTGGGCGCAATGCCCGCTTCTTCGAGTTGTTTGTCGCTGAGCTGGCGGTGGGTCGTTGAGGCGGGGTGCAGAATGCAGCTTCTCACGTCGGCGACGTGCGTTTCTTGCGTGACGAGTTTCAATGCTTCCATGAACCGTGCGCAAGCCTTCGAGCCGCCTTTGATGCCGAAACTCATCATGCCGCCGCAGCCGTTCGGAAGATATTTCTGCGCCAAAGCGCGGTAAGGACTGTCGTCAAGGGCGGCATATTTCACCCATTCGATTTTGGGATGATTTTTCAGATACAGCGCCACCTTTTCGGCGTTGCGGCTGTGGCGTTCCATGCGCAGGGCAAGCGTATCCGAACCGATATAGGTCAAAAAGGCGTTCTGCGGACTCATGATCGCGCCCGTATCGCGCATCATCTGCGCGCGGCATTTGGTGCCGAACGCTACGGTAAGATCGGCGTAAACCAAACCGTGATAGCTTTCGTCGGGCGTGTTGAAGGCGGGATAACGGGGATTGTTTTTGAATACAAACGTACCGCAGTCGACGATCATTCCGCCGAGCGCCGCCGCGTGCCCGTCCATATATTTGGTCGTCGAGTGAATGACGATATCCACGCCCCATTCGGCGGGGCGGCAGAGGGCTGGCGTGGCAAGCGTGTTGTCTACGGCAAAGAGTACGCCTTGTTGTTTACAGATTGCGGAAATTTTATCGAAATCGAGCACGACGATCGCGGGGTTGGCGATCGTTTCCGCAAAGACGAGTTTGGTGTTTTTATCGATGAGCGAATTGATTTTTTCCGCGCTGTCGTCGGCGTTGAAAAAGCGGCATTCGATGCCGAATTTGGGCAACGTGACTGCAAATAGATTATAAGTGCCGCCGTAAATCTCGCTTGCGCAAACAATGTTGTCGCCCGCACCGCACACCGTCATCACGGTGAGCAGAATGGCAGACATGCCCGACGCGCAACCGAGGGCGTACGCGCCGCCTTCGAGCGCAGTGATCTTCTTTTCGAGCGCTTCCACGGTGGGGTTGGCAAGGCGGGAGTAGAAAAATCCGTTCGCTTTCAGGTCGAACAGATCCGCCATGGCTTGCGTTTCGCCGTAATAAAAGGTGGTGCTCTGGCAGATCTGGGGAATGCGGCTCTCGCCCGTTTCGGGTTTGTAACCCGCTTGTACGCAAAGCGTATCGGTTTTGTAGTTGCTCATAATATTTTCTCCTTAACGGTTGAATTCTTTTAACGCGCGGTCGGTTTCGCGCTTGATATCGCGTTCCATAAGCGAACGTTTTTTATCGTATGTGTGTTTGCCCTTGCAAAGCGCGACTTCCACTTTGACGAGCGCTTCTTTGAAATAGATTTTCAAAGGCACGAGTGTATAACCGCGTTCGTTTACTTTTCCGACGATTTTTGCGATTTCCTCGCGGTGTAAAAGCAGTTTGCGGTCTTTTCTCGAATCGCGCGTGGAAAATGCGCCGCTTTTATCGTAAAGGGCGATGTGCATGTTTTTGAGAAAGACTTCGCCGCCGCGGATTTCGCAGAAACTTTCTCCGAGCGACGCTCTGCCCGCGCGCAGCGATTTTACTTCGCTGCCTTCGAGCACGATGCCCGCCTCGTATTTATCCTCGATAAAATATTCGTATGACGCGGATTTGTTGAGAGCGATTATTTTCATTATCTTATATTATAGCATGCCTGTTTTTTTCTGACAAGAAAATTCAGGCAAGTTTTGCAAGATAGGCAAAATGAACTCTTCTGAGTCCCCAGTCGACCGCGGCGACAAGTACGCGCACGTGTTCGCCCAGGCGGAAGGAGTTTTTCATGCCGCGCAACGTGTAACGGTTTTCGAGAAATTCGTAACTGTCTTCGGGCAGCGTTTCGAGGGGGATGATGCCTTCGATCGTGTTGTCGAGTTCGCAGAAAATTCCGAAAGAGGTCACGCCCGAGATCGTTGCGTCGTATTCCTCGCCGATCTTTCCGTCCATATAGGCGGCGATATAGAGTGCGTCGACGTCGCGTTCGGCGTCCGTTGCGTTCTTTTCGCATAACGAAGAGCGGACGGACGCTTCTTTGACGAAATTTTCGTGCCGTTTCCGCGCCGCGGCGGGATCGGTGAGCGCATCTTTTATAATGCGGTGAATGCACAGATCAGGATAACGGCGAATGGGGGAAGTGAAGTGGCAGTAGCAGTCAGACGCCAAGCCGAAGTGCCCGAGGTTGACTTCCGCATAACGCGCCTTCATCATCGACCGCAACATGACGCGGTTGACGAGCGGATACAGCGGATCGCCTTCGAGCGAACGCAACAGCGCCGCGTAATCGACAGGGCGCACGTTGGAAGAATCGAATTTCGCCCGCACGCCCGCCTCGCGCAAAAACGAAGTAAAATCCTGCGCTTTCTCTTCCGACGGTTGTTCGTGCACGCGGTATACGAAGGGCATTTCCATCTGCGTCATTATGGTCGCTACGCTTTCGTTGGCGAGTACCATGAATTGCTCGATCATTTCATGCGAGATCGAGCGGTTGTAATCGGGAATGGAAATTCTGCCGTTCTCAAACAGAATTTTCGCCTCTTTGATGTCAAGAGCCACGCCGCCGCGGCTTTCCCGCGCCGCTTTTAAGATTTTTGTCAGCTCGATCGCCGTATCGACGAATTCCACAAGATCGGGATATTGCCGCACGGCAGCTTTATCGTGTTCGGAAAGCGCGGTCACGGCGGTATAGGTCATGCGGTGGCGCGATACGATGATCGACGGAGCGACGCGTTTTTCAAGCACGTTTCCCTTTCTGTCGATCGTCATAAAACACGATAGGGTAAAGCGTTCGACGCCTTCGTTGAGCGAACAGATGCCGTTCGAGAGGGCGGTGGGAAGCATGGGCAGCACGCGGTCGGGAAAATACGCGCTCGTGCCGCGGCGGAACGCCTCTTCGTCGAGCGCGCACCCGCGCGGAACGTAAGAAGAAACGTCGGCGATATGCACGCCGAGATAATATTTTCCGTCCTTCTTTTCAACGGAAATCGCGTCGTCGATGTCGCGTGTGTCTTCGCCGTCTACGGTGATGATAAGATGGTCGCGCAGATCGACGCGCCCTTCGCGCAGAAGTTGTTTTTGTGCGGCTTTATCGGCGTCTTTCAGAACCTCTTCGGGAAATTCCTCGCGCAAATTGTGCGCGCGGATGAGCGCAAGCTCTTCGGTAAGGAAATCGCCGCTCGTTCCGAGCGTTTCCACGACTTCGGCAAGCTGATTCTTCTCGTTATACGAAATCATTTTTACGACGACTTTGTCGCCGTCCTTGCAGGAAAGGTTTTTGCGGAAGGGAACGAAGGGCAATAGATTGAGTTTGCGTTCGTCGGGTTTCACATAACCGCCGCCGCGTGCGCCGCGGTAGGTGCCCACGAAGGTTTTGTAACCGCGGTCGATCACGGCGAGTACTTCGCCGCTGTCGCCGTAAGTCTTTGCGGGCACGGCAAGCACGGTATCGCCGTGCAAGGCGCCGTTCAGACTGTTCCGCGGCAGGAACAAATCGCCCGAGTTGTCGTCGGGCACAAAAAATGCAAAGCCGCGTTCGTTGCCCGAAATAATGCCTTTTTTTGCCTGAAACTGTTCCGCCGTGCCATAACGGTAGCGCGAATCGCTTAAAAGTTCGCCTTCGCGGACGAGAGCGTGCAGCATGTCGCGCAGAGCGTAGGACTCTTGTTTTTTCAAGCGCAGCCGTTTTGCGATTTCGGTATCGGTGAGCAGGGCGAACGTTCCGTCCTTAATTTTTTCGAGTAAAAATTGTTTTGCTTTCAATGTGTTGTTCCTTAATAGATAGAATAAGGGGCGTGCCGTAACAGCCGCCCCTTGTTTTCGACCAATATGTTTCCGAATCAGATATTCCAGATTGCGTCGATCTGCAAAATAAAGAATACGATTGCGAGAACGGCTAACACGCCGAGACAGATATAAGTCCACATTTTTAATTTGGATTCCAAAGAACGACCCTTATTTTTGCCGTAAAAAGTTTCGCTCGATCCGCCGAGCGCGTCGATGCCCTGCGAGTTGCCGGGCTGAAGCATGACGAGAATAATCGCGGCAAGCGCGGCAACACCCATCAAAATGATGAGGGTAAGGCTTACGGGGAAGTAAGCGGGGTGCGCGGGTGCGAGTAATTGTGCGATGATCGAAGAAAGATTGTTTGCGTTCATTCCATACGTCCTTTTTTATTGTTTCAATCAAGAAAAAGTATAACATATCTGTTCGGAAAAAACAACTTTTTTTACGGGCTTTTTTCAAAGATTGCAAAAAAATCCCTTCCGCAGAGGGAAGGGTTTTTTTTCGCGTTTATTTTTTTACGAAAACCTTTGCGAGCATGAGCAGTCCTGAAAGAAGAGAAAGGACGCCGCCCGTGATCGTACCCGCCGCAAGGGTATAGTTTTTCGCGGTTTCTTCCGCCAGACTGCCCGCATTGAACGCCGTCATGGGAACGGCGCAGAAAAGCAGGACGCCCGCGGCGACGAATGCGGCTGCGGTAAGAAAAGCAACAAGGTTGCCGCCTTTTCCGAGCGTGGCAAGCACGGCAAGCACGATCCCGACAAGAAGGAGTAGATAGGGCACGAGGTTGCCGAACGAGAATTTGAGGATGGTAATATTGTTTTTCGTCTTTCCGAAAACAGTCTCGATACCCGTGTAAGAGGTACCGAAGGTCTTGCCTACAATGGCAGGCGCAAAAATTAAAAGCAATGCCACGAGCGCAAGCAGCGCGGATGCGGCCGCCAGAATCGGGGAAAGTTTCAGTTTTGATTTTTTCTTTTTTGCCATTTTCGGTTATTCTCTCTTATTTGGATTTTTTGAAGGTTTCGAGTCCGCCCGCCACAAATCCGCTGACGAGAACGCAGTTTCCGTTTACGATCTGGCAATCCTGAATGTTATCGATGAAGTTTTTTACATAAGAACCGATAATGGGATCTTCGGTAAGCGTTTTGAGGCTTTCGGTCATTTCTTTATCCGATTTGAATTCGACTACCGTGGCAACGCCGAGAACACCCTTCGTGAAAACGTGAATGGTGAGTTTGCTTTCCGCATCTTCGCCGAAGATCGCGGTCACGGCGTCTTTCTGTGCGTCGGATACTTCGGTCTGTTCGGTCCAGCCGTCATTTTTGAAGGCTTTTTGCACTTTGCCGTAGGTCGAGCAACCGCAGAGCGTGAACAACAGCACCGCAACGAGCGTGAGAGAGGTGATGAGAGTTGCAAGTTTCTTTTTCATAAATCTTCTCCTGAAAAAATTTTCTTTATTATAATATACAAACCGTATATTGTCAAGCGCTTAGCGAAAGATTTTTATGAAATATTTGTCGGACGGTTTGATTGACAAAAAAGCGCACAGCGTTTATAATAAAACGGTATGGATAATCTTATCTTGATCGGTATGCCCTCATCGGGAAAATCGACCGCCGGCGTACTGCTTGCCAAAAGGATCGGCTACGGCTTTATCGACTGCGATTTGCTCATTCAGGGCGAAGAGGGCGCGCTATTGTGTGAAATTATCGAAAAGCGCGGCGCGGATGGTTTTTTACAGGTGGAAGAGCGCGTCAATGCAGGACTGTATGCCAGCCGTTGCGTGATCGCTACGGGCGGCAGCGTCGTTTATTGTGCGCGGGCGATGGAACATCTTAAAACGATCGGAAAGGTAGTTTATCTGAAACTGGGGATAGACGCCGTAAAAGAACGCATTCCTTCGTTCGAAAAACGCGGCGTCGTCATGCGCGGCGACGTTTCTTCGCTCGACGAGCTCTATGAGGAACGCGTGCCGCTTTATGAAAAGTATGCCGATTGCACCGTCGACTGCGGCGGAAAAACGATTGAAGAAACGGTTGCGGACATAGCAGAAGCCGCGGGATTTAAGTTTTAAGATCGAACGGCATGCAGGAAATACAGAAGTGAGGGTTTAATATGGATTATAAAAAACTTGCAAACAGGCTCTTCCCCGAAGAGTATAAACCGCTTTCTTATTATGAAGAGATTTACCCGCCGCGTGCGCTCGAAAAAGGGGCGGAAGTAACGCGGCTTGCGCCTTCGCCCACGGGCTTTATCCATCTGGGCAACCTCTTCGTTGCCGTGGCGAACGAGCGCATCGCGCACCGCAGCGGCGGCGTTCTCTATCTTCGGATCGAGGATACCGACTTAAAGCGCAAGGTCGACGGGGCGGTGGAAGCCGTGATCGAGGCAATGAGCTATTTCGATATTCATTTCGACGAGGGTGCCGAAATCGAGGCGGCGAACGAATACGCGCCGTATTATCAGCGTCAGCGTGCCGAACTTTACCATGCGTTTGCAAAATCGCTCGTGGAAAAGGGGCGCGCCTATCCTTGTTTTTGTGCCGAAGAAGAGCTTACCGCTTTGCGTGAAAAGCAGACGGCGGAAAAGAAGATCACGGGCTATTACGGCGTATATGCCAAATGCCGCAATCTTACGGAAGAAGAGATTTATCAAAACCTCGATGCGGGCAAGCCTTACGTCCTGCGGTTGAAGTCGCTCGGAAATCCCGAAAATAAACTCAAATTCCGCGACGAAATCAAGGGCGAAATCACGGTGACCGAAAACGATCAGGACGTGGTCATTCTCAAAAGCGACGGCATTCCGACCTATCATTTCGCCCATGCGATCGACGACCATTTTATGCGCACGACGCTCGTTTTGCGCGGCGAGGAATGGCTCTCGTCGTTGCCCGTGCATATCGAACTGTTCGACGCGCTCGGATTTGTCCGCCCGCGCTACGGGCACAACTGCTCGCTGATGAAACAGGACGGCGAAACGCGCCGCAAACTCAGTAAGCGCAAAGACCCCGAGCTTTCCCTCGGCTTTTACCGTCAGGAAGGGTATCATCCCCGCGCGGTAAAAGTGTATATTTTAACGCTGCTCAATTCCGACTTTGAGGACTGGTACCGTAAATTCCCCGATAAACCGTTTGAAGAATTTCCTTTCAAGGCGTCGAAGATGAGTAAGAGCGGCACGCTGTTCGATCTGGACAAGCTGAACGACGTCGCCAAAAACGAATTCGCGCGGCTTTCTGCCGAAGAGGCGTACGACTTCCTCTGCGGTTGGGCGCAGGAGTTTGCGGACGAAGAGCAAAAGACATATTTTGCCGATCGGAAATATATGCTTAGGGTGCTCAACCTCTGCATGGGCACGGCGGGCAAAAAACGCAGAAAGGATTTTGCGACGGCGAAAGAGGCGGTGAACCTGCTTTCCTATTTCTTTTCCCGCCCCGTTTCTTACGAGCCGTACCGCGTAACGCAAGAGGATCGGAACGCGATCCTGCGTGATTTTCTTGCAGGCTATTCGGCTGCGGACGACGCGCAACTTTGGTTCGAAAAAGTAAAAGCCGTTGCTGAGAAAGAGGGGTTTGCGAGCGATATGAAGGCTTACAAAGCCTGCCCCGAGAACTTCAAGGGCAGCGTTTCCGATGTTGCCGAAGTCTTGCGCATTGCCGTCACGGGAAAAGCGAATACGCCCGATTTGTGGTCGATCATGCAGATTTTAGGTAAAAAAGAGACCGCAAAACGCATTTCCGAGCAAATATCATAGTACTATGTCACACATAAATGCACTTTATTGAGGAATAATATGAGCAAGGCCGACGAACTTTTTATTGCAAACTGCAAAGATATTATGGAAAACGGCGTGTGGGATACGGATTTGCCCGTTCGCCCGCGTTGGGAAGACGGGGCGCCTGCGCACACCGTGAAAAAATTCGGGATTGTAAACCGTTATAACCTGCAAGAAGAATTTCCCATTCTTACGATCCGCCGCACGGCGTTCCGTTCCTGCGTGGACGAGCTGTTGTGGATCTGGCAGAAAAAGAGCAACAACGTGCGCGATCTCAATTCGCACATCTGGGATAGCTGGGCAGACGAGAGCGGTTCGATCGGCAAGGCGTATGGATATCAGCTTGCGCAGAAGTCGGTTTATAAAGAGGGTGAATTCGATCAGGTAGACCGCGTATTATACGATCTGAAACACAATCCTGCGTCGCGCAGGATCATGACGAATTTGTATAACTTTCGCGATCTGCACGAAATGAACCTTTATCCCTGCGCCTATTCCATGACCTTTAACGTTTCGGGCGATACGCTCAACGGCATTCTCAACCAGCGTTCCAATGATATGCTTACGGCGAATAATTGGAACGTCGCGCAGTACGCCGTGTTGCTCGTCATGTTTGCGCAGGTGAGCGGGTTGAAGGCGGGCGAGCTGGTGCATGTGATCGCCGACGCCCACCTCTACGACAGGCATCTGCCCATTGTAAAAGAGATTTTGGGCAATCCCATAAAGCCTGCGCCGAAACTCGTCGTCGATCCGTCGGTGAAGAATTTCTACGAGTTCACGGTCGACAGCTTTGCACTCGAAAATTATGAATACAGTCCGCTCGCGGCGAAAATTCCCGTGGCAATATAGGTGATCAGATGAAAGCGATTTTTCATGCCGACAAAAATTGGGGGATCGGAAGAAACAACGATCTGATGTTTTCCATTCCCAAAGATATGAAATTTTTCCGTGAGACGACGCTCGGCAAGGTCGTCGTGATGGGGTGGAATACGCTGTGTTCCTTCCCGAACGGGCAACCGCTCAAAAACCGCACGAATATCGTGCTCTGTCCCGATGAGATTTCGGGGAATTTCGTTCATGTGCACAATCTTGACGAATTATTTGAGGAATTGAAAAAATATGCCCCTGACGACGTGTTTGTGATCGGCGGGGCGACCGTTTATCGCACGCTCATTCCCTATTGCAGCGAAGTACTCGTGACCAAGGTCGACGCGGACGGCGGGGCGGATACGTTCGTTCCCGACCTCGACGCCGATCCTGATTTCGAGCTTGTTGCGAAGAGCGAACCTGTCGAGGACAACGGGCACCTTCTTACCTTCTGTACCTATCGCAATAACAAGCTGTAAGAGCGGATTTACGAATGAAATTCCGATTTCTGAACGGTAATATCTTAAAAATCATTGCGGCAATCACCATGTTGATCGATCACATGGGATTGCTGCTTTTTCCTAATATTGCGGTTTTCCGCGCGATCGGGCGGCTTTCTATGCCGATTTTTGCCTTTCTTGTTGCCGAGGGGTGCCGATATACGCGCGATAAGTTCCGTCATTTTATTCTGGTCGCCGCGCTCGGCGTGTTCTATTCCGCCGTTTATTATTTTGTATATGGCTATATCTATTTGAGTATCTTTACAACGTTTACGATTTCGATTCTGATAATATATGCCTTGCAGAATTTCAAGAAGATTATATTTTGCGGTGAGGGGATTGTGCTGTGCGTTGTGAACGGCGCGATTTTCCTGTTGCTCGTCGTGTTCACTTATATGCTGAATACAATCACTTCGTTCGGAAAAATGCAGTTTTTCCTCGATTACGGGTTCTGGGGGTGTATGTTGCCCGTATTCGCCGCGCTGTGCGATGCGAAGGGAACGGAAAAAAGGAATGGGGGGGGGTGTAAATACGAATTCTATCTGCGCTTTGCGCTCTTTGCGGTCGGGCTGGTTCTGTTATGTATGAATCTCGTCCGGATCATGCCGCAGGCGTATTATTCGCTCTTTTCGCTGATTATTCTGTTCTTTTATAATGAGAAGCGGGGCAAATACAATCTGAAATATGTATTCTATCTTTTTTATCCGTTGCACATGGGGATCCTGTTTTTGATTTCAATGTTCGTGAGCGGTTAACATTTTCGAAAAATTTTCCGTATACCGCTGTTTTTTGTTGTGAAATTTTCCGAAAAGTATTAAAATATGCGTTGGACTAAGAAGAGGTACTTATGATCAGAGAAGATATCAGAAACATTGCGATTATTGCGCACGTCGATCACGGCAAGACAACGCTGGTCGATCAGATGCTGAAACAGGGCGGCACGTTCCGCGAAAATCAGGTCGTGGAAGAACGCGTGATGGATAGCGGCGATCTCGAACGTGAGCGCGGCATCACCATTCTTGCAAAAAATACTTCGGTGCGCTATAACGGCGTCAAGATCAATATCGTCGATACGCCGGGGCACGCCGATTTTTCGGGGGAAGTGGAACGTTCCCTGAAAATGGTTTCGGGTGTGCTCATTCTTGTCGACGCGGCGGAAGGGCCGATGCCGCAGACGCGTTTCGTTACGCAGAAAGCGCTTGAAATGGGCTTGCGGCTCATCATCGTCGTCAATAAGATCGACCGCCCCGACGCGCGTATTCACGAGGTTATCGACGAGGTTTTGGAACTGTTGATGGATCTGAACGCCTCGGACGATCAGCTCGAAAGTCCGTTCCTGTTCTGCTCGGGAAGAGATGGCACGGCGTCTTTGGAAGAGGGGACGAAGGGCGAAAATCTCGATCCGCTGTTCGACACCATTTTAACGCATTTTCCCGCGCCTGAAACGAACGACGAGGGCGCATTGCAGATCCTTGTATCCTCGATCGACTATAACGAGTACGTCGGGCGGATCGGCATCGGCAGAGTCGAGCGCGGTGTAGCGAAACAGAACGCCGACGTCACCGTCTGCAACTACAATCATAAAGAGGTGAACAAACGCGGAAAAATCGTCAATCTCTACGAAATCGAGGGGTTGGAACGCGTGGCGTGCGAGCAAGCGCGCGCGGGTGATATCGTTTGTTTTTCGGGACTGGAAGGCATCAATATCGGCGATACGGTTTGCGCGACGGAATGCGTCGAACCCGTTCCGTTCGTCAAAATTTCCGAACCGACCGTCGAAATGATCTTTTCTGTGAACGATTCCCCCTTTGCTGGAAAAGAAGGAAAATTTGTTACGACGCGCCACCTGCGCGACAGGCTTTACCGCGAACTCCTGCGCGACGTTTCGCTCAGGGTCGAGGATACCGATTCCGCCGATTCTTACCGCGTGAGCGGCAGAGGGGAAATGCATCTTTCGATACTGATCGAAACCATGCGGCGCGAAGGGTATGAATTTCAGGTTTGTTCGCCCAAAGTTCTCTTTAAGGAATTTGACGGGCAGTTGTGGGAACCCGTCGATCGCCTGATTGTCGACGTGCCCGACGACAATACGGGACCTGTCTTCCAAAGCATGGGCGAGCGTAAGGGCGAGCTGGTGCATATGGGCGCGATGGGATCGCGCATGCGTCTTGAATTTTTGGTTCCCTCGCGCGGACTGTTTGGCTATAAGAGCGAGTTTTTGACCGATACAAAGGGCGAAGGGGTCATGAGCTCGGTGTTCTTTGAGTATCAGCCGTATAAAGGGGAAATCAATCGCCGTCAGACAGGTTCGCTTGTTGCGTTCGAAACGGGCGAGGCGGTGACTTACGGATTGTTTAACGCGCAGGGGAGAGGTACGCTCTTTATCGGCGCGGGCACGCCCGTATACGAAGGAATGGTCGTCGGATTTTCGCCCAAAGACGAGGATATCAACGTGAACGTCTGCAAGACCAAACATCTGACGAATACCCGTTCTTCTTCGTCGGACGACGCGTTGCGCCTTATCACGCCGAAGAAAATGTCGCTCGAAGAGGCGCTCGAATTTATCGGCGACGACGAATTGCTCGAAATTACGCCGCAAAACGTTCGCGTCAGAAAACGCATCCTCAA
Source organism: uncultured Christensenellaceae bacterium (assembly GCA_910589015.1). GTDB lineage: Bacteria > Bacillota > Clostridia > Christensenellales > Borkfalkiaceae > Gallimonas. The sequence goes on along the minus strand of CAJUSA010000002.1, from coordinate 146,319 downwards.
CGGCGAATTGCGTGCTAAAGCGCGCGCAAAAGCCAAAAATTCATGATATGAATAGTATTATGTTACGCATAATTGCATAAAAACCGAGAAAAAACCGCCCGTAATTCTTTTGGGCGGTTTTTGGTATACGGAAGAATCCTGAGGCATACCATAAAGCATGGGTAATCTTCCGAGCATTCTTACGATCGAACAGCAGGAAAAAATCACCTTTACGGGCGTGGAAAGCGTCGATTCGTTTTCCGAAACAAATATCAATCTTACCGTGAACGGGAAGCGCGTGCAGATCACGGGCACGCATCTTAAAGTGCTGGCATTTGCAAAGGGCAGCGGCAATTTCGCGGCGACGGGACAAGTGAACGGCGTGAAGTTTTCGTTCGCGAAAGGGAAGGGACTGCAAAGGCTTTTGAAATGAGCGCGGGCAGTCAGATTTATTATTTTTTGATTTGCGTTTGTTTAGGCGCTTGCAGCGGCATAGCGTACGACTTTTTCTATTGTCTGCGCCTGCCTTTCAAAAGCCTGTGGGCGCGGATTTTATCCGACGCGCTCTTTTGCGTCGTCTTTGCATTCGTATATATTTTCTCGAGCGTTCTTTTCGAGCTGCCCTCGCTCAGATTCTATACGTTTGCGGGGTGCCTTGTCGGTTTGTTATTATATTTGAAAAGTTTCCATAAAATCGTTGCTTTTTTTGCCGAAAGGGTATATAATGGTATCAGTCAAGTCGTAAAAAGGAAGTTGTATGCAAGAGCAGAACGCCGAAAAATTGCAGGAACGCAGAAAAAGACTCACCGTCGCACTCGCGGCAGCGGGGACGATGCTGCTCTTGTTTCTCGTCATCATTCTCACCATTCAATTCGCAAAAATGGGCGTCGCCAACGCCGAACGCCGGCGGCTCGATAGGGAGATCGAGGAATATAACCGGATTTTAGAGGAAGATAAGAAAAATCTGGATTATTACTCTTCCGAACTCGGAAAATATCATCTTGCGATCCAGCAGGGTTGGACTTCTAAAAAATAGTACTATGTCTTACGCGATCATCGATATCGGATCAAATTCCGTTCGTCTCATGTTGTGGGCGGACGGAAAAACTTTATATAAGCGGTTGGAAACGACGCGTCTGGGCGCAAGTCTGCAAAGGACAAACCGTCTTAGCGACGAGGCGATGGCGGCAACCGTCCGCGCGGTGTGTTCGTTTTGCGCGGAAGGGCGCGCGGCGGAGGCGGAAGTTTTTGCGTTTGCCACAGCGGCAGTGCGCACGGCATCGAACGGCGGGGCGCTGTGCCGCACGATCGAAGAAACTTGCGGTTTGCGGGTAGACGTCGTTTCGGGCATGCTCGAAGCCGCACTCGGCGCTGCGGGCGCATTGGCGGGGAGCGACGGCGGGATCATCGATATCGGCGGCGCGAGCACGGAAGTACTGTTCCGCAGTGCGGGTGAAACGAATTTTTCGGTCAGCCTGAACGTCGGCGCTGTTCGACTTTACGATAGTTGCCGCGATCAGATAAATTTGCTCGATGAAAAAATCGACGAGGCGTTGTTTGCGCTCGACGGATGCGTGCCGAACGGCACGGTGTATGCGATCGGAGGAACGGCGTCCACGCTTGCTTGCATCGAGCGGGGCGCACAGTATTCTTCTGAAATGAGCGGGACGCGCCTGACTGTCGGCTACGTTCACAAAATTGCGTCGGACATGCTGGATATGACGGCGGAAGAACGCAAAAAAATCAACGGCATGGAAGAAAAACGTGCCGATATTATCGCAGGCGGGACATATCTGCTTGCAAAAATTATGGAAAAGTTGGGGTTGGACGCCGTTGTTTTTTCCGATGCGGACAACCTCGAAGGGTATTTGCGAATGAAAATTATCGGGGTCGAAAAGAAATGAGCGGAAGGCAGAAGAGAGTTTTTTACGCCGTTTACAGTATTGTGCTTGCTCTGTGCGCCGTTGCGGGTACGGCGCTGTTACTGGCGTTTGGCGTGCGCGAGGGCGGCCCGCTTGATCCGATCACCGTTCCGGTGTGGATCGCGGTCGGTGCGGCAGTAGCGGTTGCCGTATTGTTGCCGCTCAATCTCATTGTGCACGAGTTGGGTCACACGTTTTTCGGACTCATCGCAGGACTGCGCCCCGTGTGCGTGCAGATCGGATATTTCACGATCTACCGCGGGGGAGTCCGCCTTTCTCTTAATAACGACGTGAGCGGCATGAGTGCGTTGCTCGCGCGCAACCGGAAAAATCTGCGCGAAAAAATGATTGCTGCCGCGATCGGCGGCATGGCCTTCAATTTTCTTTATGTCGCTATTACGTTGCCGCTTTGGTTTTGTTTGCCTTCGCCCGCTACGCTCTTTTTTGCATTGCTTGCCCCGATCAATTTGTATGAAGGACTTGCCGCACTGTTTCCGATACAACGGCAAAGTGGCGCAACCGACGGCGCTTTGTTCGTCGGATTAGTCAAAAAACAACCGTTTGCCGAGGTCATGCTCGGCGTGCTCAAAGCGCAGTCTGCGCTGGTTACGGGAACATTTGCCGCCGTAAAACGCGAATGGTTGTTCGGCGTGCCCGTAATTCGCGAGGACGATCCGCTTTTTTCTGCATTGACGCAATTGCGTTGGCAGTATTTATTTAGCAAGAACGACGAAAAGGGAGCCATCGCGCAGTTGCGCCGGCTCGACGATATTTTCGAATATACCGAAAATCCCGATCTTGCCTGCGATCTTGCATACGCTTATTCCGTTCTGCTTTCCGACGACGAGAAAGCCGAAACGTATTTTCAGAAGGCGAAGGGCGCTAAGGGCAGTCTATCCTATGCGGTTGCCGCCGCGGCGTGCGGACATACCGAAATCGGCGCGGCGTGCGAACGCGCCGAACGGGAAACATGGAAAGGCTTGCGCGATTTGGGCTTTCGCCTGATCGAACGCATACCGCATGTTATTTAAGGCATAAAAAAACGCCGCGGTTAAGCGGCGCGGCAAATCGGTCATGATTCATCCAGTCCGAGCAGATAATCGGCGGAAACGCGGAAATAACGCGCGATTTTTGCGACGTTGGTTGCGGTGGGGTCGCTCTTGTTGGTTTCCCAGTAACAGACGATCCCGAGCGATACGCCGAGCGCTTTTGCGACCGTTGCCTGCGACAGACCGCGATCCTTTCTCAATTCTGTCAGCCTTTCGGAAAATACTTTCATATACATATTATATAATAAGATTGCGATTTTGTCGTAATTTTCGGAAAAATTTTTCTGTGAAATTTTTTAAGGTGCACAAGGGAGGAAATTGTGAGAACGCACGAATCGGAAGAAATGTATCTGGAAACCATTCTTTTGCTTTCCAAGCAGCGCGGCGCAGTTCGTTCGGTGGACATTGTCGGGCAGCTCGATTACGCCAAGTCGAGCGTTTCGCGCGCCGTCAATTTGCTCAAAAGCAAAGGTTATATTGAAATCGACGACAACGGCGACATCTTTTTGACTGCCGAAGGGCGCAGGAAAGCAGAAGAAACGTATGAAAAGCACCGCGTTTTTACCGAAATGTTTGTGAAATTCGGTGCGGACAGAGCGCTCGCCGAGGAAAACGCCTGCCGCGTGGAACATGTGATTTCCGACGATTTATTTGAGATCGTCAAAAAATATTTCAACGACAGAAAATAAAAAACGCGGCGGAAAGCCGCGTTTTACTTTACTGAAGAGATTGTAGAATTTCAAAATAGTTTTCAAACGTTTTTTTACAGCAGGTAGGGTCGTCGAGCGTCACCTTACCCGTTTTCAGAGCAATCAGGGCAAAACTCATGGCAACGCGGTGATCGTTAAAACATTCCGCCGTGCCGCCGCGCACGGGTGCAGGATATATTTTGATTTTTTCGCCGTCGGTTTCGGCAGGTACGCCGAGCGCGTTCAAATTTGATACGATTGCATGGACACGGTCGCATTCCTGTTTGCGGATATGGCTTATGCCGCGCAACAGGGAAGGCGTGGTTGCAAAGGGGGCGAGGGCGGCAGCGGTGAGCGTTTGGTCGGAAAAATCCTTCATATCCGCGTCAAATCCCGTAAAACTTTTTACCGACGAGGCGTCGGCAAGCAATCCCGTTTGCATCTGCGTGAATTGCACGCCCTTACTTTCGAGCAGCCTGAGGAACTGCACGTCGCTTTGCATGCTGTCGGCTCTTATCCCTTTGACGAGAATCTTGCAGGAAAAGAGCAACGCAAGCGCGAAAAAGTAACAGGCCCCCGAAACGTCTGCCTCGATTTCATACCGCGACGGCGGATCGAGCGCGGGGAATACGGTAACGGTATCGCCTTTGCGTTCGCAGCGTCCTCCGAAATCGCGTAAAAGTTTCAAGCTCATGTCGATATACGTTCCGTTTGTTCGTCCGCCCGTCAGGCTCACCGAAAGTGGCAAAGTTCGGATCGGCGCCGCGAGCAACAAACCGCTGGCGTATTGCGTGCTGATATCGGTGTTTACAATAAATTCTTCCGCGCCTTCCATGCCGTCGGAACGCAGAATAAAGGGAAATGCGTATTCTTTGTCGAGCCATTCGAACCGAACGCCGTGTTCTTCTAAAAGCCGCAGGATATCCATGGGGCGGCGCGCCATTTGCGCCGAGGAATGCAGGCGGTATTCGCCGCCGTAAAAGGCAAGCGCAACGGTGAGGAATCGCGCCGCCGTGCCGGCGTTATTCACATCGAGTTCGGCTTGTTTGGCGGGCGCGAAACTTCCATCGACGACTACGCCGTCGGCAAACGGGGTGCACGGTACGCCGAGCGCGCGCAAGCACGCGAGCATGGCGCGCGTATCTTCGCTGAAATCGCCGCAGAGCAACGATATTTTTTTGCCCGAAAAGGCGGCAAGCACGAGCGCGCGGTTCAAAAGACTTTTCGATGCAGGCACGCTCACCGTCTGCAAGGTTCCGTTCGGCGTGTATTTTTCAAGAGTAAGGCTCATGCCGTCATTATAACGTATTCGGGCGAGCTTGTCAAGAAATCGCAAACGCGGCGGCAGAACGCGTGTTTTTTCTTGTAAAACGCATAAAAATATGATATAATTATCAGAAATACCCGCAATTTGCGGATCTCAGGGGAATAATTGCGTGAAGGTCACCGTATACGGCTTGGGAATAATCGGCGCGTCGGTCTGCGCCTCGCTCAAAAGAGCGGGGCATTTTGTGCTCGGTATGAACCGCAGCCGACGGCCGATCGAATACGCGTTGGAGCACGGATATATCGACGGCGAGGCAAAATCCTTCGACGGCGTGGAAGTTGTCGTGCTGGCGTTGCCGCCGCGTATATGCGCAGGCGTACTCGAAGAGGGTGCGTTTCCTTCCTGTTGCATTGTCAGCGATATCTGCGGCGTGAAGACCGAACTCGAACGCACCGTATTTTCCGCGCCGCGCCGTTACCGTTATGTGGGTATTCACCCGATGGCAGGGAAAGAAACTTCGGGGATCGAATCCGCCTGTGCCGATCTGTTCGACGGAAAGAACCTTGTTATGATCCGAACAAATGAAACCGACCAAGAAGCATTTGTGACGATGGAAAGGCTCGGCAGGGATATGGGGTTTTCGCGCATCGTCGTGTGCAGCGCGGCAGAACACGACAGAATGATCGCGCTGACCTCGCAGCTTGCGCACGTTGTTTCAAACGCCTACGTCAAATCGCCGTTGACGGGCGGGTGCGGCGGTTTTACAGGCGGCAGTTTTCAGGACATGACGCGGATCGCGGGAGTTGACGAGAACGTCTGGACCGAACTCTTTCACATCAACCGCGCCTGCCTGATTCCCGAAATCGAAAGGCTTTGCGCTCGCCTTGAAGAATATAAAAGTGCGCTCGAGAACGACGACGAAGAACAGACGAAACGACTCTTGTCGGAAGGGAAGCGGGCGTTCGCGCAGTTTGAAGAAAACAAATAATGCGTATATCCGCTTAAATTGTGAAAATTTTAAAAAGTATCGAAAATTTCCACTAAAAAAGTTGTAATTTCTGCAACATTGTGATATAATTTATACGAATATAAAAAATTACGTAAAGCGGGGTCATCGTTATGGTAACTTTATTGAATACCGTACCGGGAGGTCAGATAGCGGCTGTCGTCGTTTTGGCGATCTTTGCCGTGCTTATCTGGACGTTTTTCGGACTTACTTTCACCAAAATTCCTTTTATGCAGAAACTCTTCGGCAAGAAGTCGGAAGAGGGTGCCGCCGGAGGCGGTCAGAACGGCGAAGGCAAGGCGACGAAGGAAGAAGTCGTAAGGGATAAACATATTTATATCCATCACGTCTACGACGACGAACCGGCACATGCCGAAGCTGCGGCAACCGCTGCACCCGCACCTGCTGCGGCGCCTGCGCCGACTCCTGCGCCTGCACCTGCACCCGAGCCTGCACCCGCGCCCGCCGCGAAGAAAAAGCCCGTAGTTGTGGATGATGACGACGATGAGGACGACGACCGCGAGTACGGTGTGATCATGGTCGACGATAAGCCCGTTAAGGTTGCATACCGTAAATCGTTCCAGGCGCGCCTTATCGAGAGTACGGACGAACTGAAAAATTATTATTGCCAGATTGCCAACCATGTGCTTGCTTACCGTTTGAAGGGGCGCGTCAGTTGGGGCTACCTCAGTTTCAACAAGGGCAAAGATCCTTTCTGCAAATTCAATGTTGAAATGAAGACGCTTTGCGTATATTTTGCGCTCAATTATAAAGAGTTCAAAGAAAGCGAAGTATACAACGTTGAAAAGGCTAAAACAAAGAAGTACGAAAAGACGCCCGTCATGATGCGCATCACTTCCAACAAATCGTTGAAGAGCGCCATGGACCTCATCGATCTGTTGGCGGAACGCGTAGAACTGAAAAAGGGCTCGGCGGTTAACGTCGAGAAGATCGAGAAATATCCTTTGGATACGAAAGAAAACCTTATCGCCCGCGGTTTGATTAAATACACCGTTATCGAAGGCGATCCCAACACGCTTTAACGAAGGAAAATACCCGTCGGTTTCGGCGGGTATTTCTGTACAAAAATCGCCTGATTCATTTATTTTTGCGCAATTACCCTGATTTTTGTTTACAAATTCAAGCGGGTGTTATATAATGAATAACAGAGAACTTTTCTAAAAACCATTCAAATTGTTTCAAAAGTAAAAACGTTTTGATTATTTTTATTTCGGAGGAAGAATGAAAATACGTTACCTTGGTCATTCGTGCTTTCGTTTGACGGAAAGTACGGATACGAGTATCGTTACAGACCCGTATGCGAATATCGGGTTCGATATGCCGCACGTTTCTGCCGACGTTGTAACCGTCAGTCATGCGCATTACGATCATAATAACGTTGCGGCGGTCGAGGGCAATCCGACCGTGATCGGAAAAGAGGGAAATTACGATCTGAGCGGCGTTGGGATCACGGCAGTCAAGAGCTTTCACGACGACGAAGAGGGTAAGAAACGGGGCGAAAACCTCATTTTCAAATTCCGTATGGACGGGTTGGAAGTGTGCCACCTCGGCGACATCGGCGAGGAATGCTCTTCCGCATTGATCGAGGCGATTCTGCCCGTGCACGTTCTGCTCATCCCCGTCGGAGGAAATTATACGATCGACGCCGAGCAGGCAAAGGAATACGTCGACAGGCTCATGCCGTCCATCGTTATTCCCATGCACTATAAAGAAAAGGGGCTCGACATGGATCTCGATAAGGTGGACGAATTTATCGATTTATTCGATACGGATGCCGACGAAGAAGAGGTCGAAGTGATTGAGGGCGACGAAATCGAACTGTTCCGTGACGATATCACGGAAGAAACGACGAAAATCATCGTAATGGAGCGTTCTAAAACATAATGCAGTTGTCAGCCGTTGAACAAAAGTACTTCGACTATCTGGATAAAATTGCAATTTCGACTTTGCGGGCGATCGGGCGAGAGGTCGGTGTGTCGAGCGCTTCGACGCAAAATAAGGATTTGATCATTCGGAATATTACCGATATCTGTATGGGCAAGCTCAAGCCCGCCAAGCCTTCGGGACGCGGTGCGCCCGTCAAGGATAAGATTGTACCGAGTGAATATATTGAAGGACTGCGCAAAATTCAGGCGGAAACCGAACAGGAAGAACCGCTTTCGGTGGCGCAAGGGGAAACGGAAAGCGTTCCCGTTTCTTCCCCGCGTTACAGCGGTATTCTCGAAATAACCGTAAACGGGTTTGGGTTTGTGCGCACAAACAACTGTCAGCCGACGGTCAACGGCGGCGACGTGTTTCTTTCCGCACCGCTCATTCATTCCTACCGTCTGCGCGAAGGCGACCGTGTTGTTTGTACCGCACACCCCCAGCAAAAAAATAACTCGCCTGCGATCGATAAACTCATCAGCGTGAACGGTCTTCCCGTTGGAACATACGAGAACCGTCCCGTTTTCGATTCGCTTACGGCGCAGTATGCCAAAGAAAAAATTACGCTTTCGCATGAGAAATCGCCGCTTTCCCTGCGTATCCTCGATTTGTTTGCGCCCATCGGAAAGGGGCAGCGTGCACTCATTATCGCGCCGCCCAAAGCGGGTAAAACGACGCTTTTGAAGGAAATTGCGAGCAGTATCGGCGAAAATCACACAAAAATCAAACTGATTATTTTACTTATCGACGAACGTCCCGAGGAAGTGACGGATATCCGCACGAGCGTGAAAAACGCCGAGGTCGTCTATTCTACCTTCGACGAATTACCCGAACATCATGTACGCGCCGCGGCGCTCACGATTGCGCATGCGAAACGAATGGCGGAGCAGGGAGAGGACGTGGTGATCCTGCTTGATTCGCTTACAAAACTCACTCGCGCTTACAACAACTTGACCGATAGCTCGGGCAAAACGCTCTCGGGCGGTTTGGAAGCGGGTGCGCTTGCGGAACCGAAGCGGTTTTTCGGCGCGGCGCGTAATACCGTCGAGGCGGGCAGCCTTACCGTTCTTGCTACGGCGCTCGTGGATACGGGAAGCCGCATGGACGACGTTATTTATGAAGAGTTCAAAGGCACGGGCAACGCCGATATTTTTCTTTCGCGCGATCTGGCGGAACGCAGGATCTTTCCTGCGATCGAGATACGGCGCTCGGGAACGCGTCGGGAAGAGCTGTTGCTCTCGTCCGAAGAGCTTGCCGCCGTGTATAAAATGCGGGAAAGGGGATTTACCGAAAATCCGGCTGGGATCATCGATATGATGCGCCGCACGCAGGACAACGCCGAATTTGTTTCCCGTCTGCCCGAGTGGCTGCGCGTTTATAAAAATATGTAACTTCAATACAAAAAGCACGGTTTCAAACCGTGCTTTTTCATTTATTAATCTTTTTTGCTGCGTACTAAGAAATAATACACCACGCCGAAGAGAGGAATGACCAACTCAAACACAACGGGAACGTAGATAAACGACGCGACCGCGACGGTGCTTGCAAAATCGATCTTGGCGGATAAGGCGATGATCAGCGTGAAGATCACGCAAAGCGCATAAATCACGGCGGAATTGATGAGGACGATCGAGGCGTTCCGTCTGATTGCACGTTCGCCGTAATGGTTGGCGTAAGCTAGACCCATTGCGAGCAGAACGGCAATGCCGATGCACCAGATCACATACGGGAAAAAGACGGGGATCGCCACACTTTTTCGGATTCCGAGCAGAATACTGCCGAGAATAATGCAGAATACGCAGGCGACAATCGAACTTAAAAACAGGCATTTGCCCTTATGTACGAGGGAAACCGACTGATCGGCAAGGATGTTCGGTTTGGTTTTTTGTCCCGTCGTTTCAATACGAATGCCGTCGATGCGCGCGCGTTCTTCGAGTTCGTTAAAATCGATGCCGCCTTTGTTAGCGGGGGGAAGCGCGTCGTCGATAACGGGAGGTTCCGGACGTTCCTGCGCGACAACCGGCTCGGGTTGGGGGGGCACAGGCGGTTGCGGCTGTTCATCTTCCGCTTGTTGTTCTTCCCGAACGGGCGGAGTCGTTGCGGGGTGTTCTGCCATTAAAAGCTCGCGGTAGTTCTGCATGCGGATTTCGTGTTCGCGTGCGGAATAAATTTCTTCCTGTTCGCGCTTGATCCGCTCGACTTCCGCAGCGATATATTCGTCGGCGCGCCGCCGTTCTTCTTCGCTGATGCGGGTGCGTTCGCTTTCCAAATCGGTTTCGCAACGGCGCCGTTCTTCGTCGATAAGATCTTGCGAACGGGCGCGTTCTTCTTCGATGATGCGCAGTTTCAGCGTTTCGGATTCTTCTAAATGTTCTTGCAGTTCCTGCCGAAGCGTTTCGTTGATTTGGCGCAGAAGGGCGGTTTCGGCGTTCTTGTCGTCAAGCGAGCGTTCCAACTCTTCGGTCTTTCCGCCGCGCGCGATCTCTTCGTGCAGCTTTTCCTGTTCACGGGCAATCGCCTCTTCGCGCCGTGCCAGCTCTTCCTCGCGCCACGTCTGTTCGCGCTGTAAAAGGGCGATCCGTTCGGATAATGCCTGTTCGGCTTTTTCCAGCTCGGCTTTGCGCTCTTCCGATTCCGCCGATTGCGTCAGATTGCCGAAGCGCACCATGCTTTCTTCCTCTTCTTCGCCGCTGTCGCGCGGCACGCGGGAAGTGGTATCGCGCAAAAGACGCATGTCCACGCTGTTCGGGGCGGGGTTGTTGAAGTCGAAATCTTTATCCGAAATAAGCGAATCGATGATCGTACGGGAATACTCCCATTCCGATTGATTGCGCTCGGCAATTTCCTTTCCGAGATCGGTCAAAGAAAAATATTTGCGCCGTCCGCCGCTGACCGAGCCGCCCCAGTACGAGGTGACGCAGCCGTCCTTTTCCAAACGTTTCAGCGCGCTGTAAAGAGAGGGTTGTTTTAAGCTGTACTGTCCGTGGCTCTTGCTTTCGATGTCTGCAATGATTTCGTAACCGTACTTGTCCCCTTCATAAAGGGCGCGCAGGATGATTGTATTGATATGTCCGCGAATAAGGTCGGAACTGACCGAACGGGCTGTTTCTTCGCTTTCGGTATTTTCTTCGTTTTCCGATCTTTCGAGCTCTTCGTCCATATTCTTCCTCCTTTGCGGATATTATAGCTTATTTGTCGGATTTTGTCAAGTGGTACAAAGTACTATGTCAGACATAATCTCATAAATTTCGGCATATTTCCCTGTTTTTTAGCATATTTAAGAAAAATGGGGATCATTCGGGCAACCTTGTTTATAGTGGGAACATGTATCGGGGCGGGCTTTGTTTCGGGAGCGGAACTCGTTCGTTTTTTCGGCGCAGGCGGGTTTTTCTTGCCCGTAATCGTTTCTTCGCTCGCATTTTATTTTTTGCTTGTGTTTGCGTTGTTGCTCGGTAAAAAATACGGCGGTTACGAGAGCGCTACAAACACGCTTTTCAAGCGCTTTGCGCCCGCCGTTCGGATCCTGATCGCGCTCTTTTCGTTTATACCCTGCGCCGGATTTATTGCGGGATTCGATGCTTTGTTGCCGAACTACAAACCGCTGTTATCGATCGTCGGTCTTTTGTCGGTGTCGCTCTTTGTCGGGCGGGGAATGAAGGGGGTGGGGATTTTGAACGCCGTTCTCGTGCCCGCGCTCATCGCCTTTTTATTTGCCTTCGGCGATTGCGCAGTGGCGTTCCGCGCTCTTATGCCCGTATCGGCGGCCGGGTTCTGGGGCGGCGTCGTCTATGCGGGCATGAACGCCTTTCTCGCCTTGCCCGTTTTGATGGACGCCGGCAGGGAAATGAAACGACCGTGTTTTTCCGCGGCGCTTGCCGCCTGTTTCATCGGCGCCTGCGCGCTCTTCGTGCTCGGTGCGGTGGCACGCGAAGGACAAGGCGCGATCGAGAGCGAAATGCCTTTTCTCTTCGTCATGCGGGGCAACGTCCTGTTCTATGTTGCCGCCGCGCTTGCGATCGCAACGTCGCTCTGTTCATCGCTTTATCCCTTGTTTTCGCTGTGCGAACGACTTGCTGAAAAGAAAAAAGCGGCAAAATATGCCGCAAGATCGTTGGTGCTGCTTGCGGCTTTTGCCTTTTCCCGTTTGGGTTTGGCGGGAATCGTTGTGTATTTTTATCCGATATTAGGAATTATAGGTTTGTTTTTCTCAGTTTTCTGTGTTTTTCACGAGTATCTTTTCGAGGAGCACGACGAGGAAATACATGCCTGCCGCAAGAAGACAAAGCAAAAACGTCGCGCTCATCACAAGGTCGAGCTTAAACACCTGCCCGCCGTAGACGATAAGATAACCAAGCCCCGCCTTTGAAACGATGTATTCGCCCATGATCGAGCCGATCCACGCCATGCCGACCGCGACCTTTAGCATCGAAGTAAACGCGGGAAGGGCGGAAGGAATGACGAGTTTTTGCAGGATCTGCCACTTGCTCGCGCCCATCGACCGCATGAGTAAAAGTTTGTTTTTGTCGGTAGCGCAGAAAGCGGCGAGCATGTGCATGATGGCGACGATCAGCCCGACGAGCACAGTCATAAAGATGATCGCCTTGCTGCCCGTGCCAAACCATATTATAATAAGCGGGCCGAGCGCGATTTTCGGAAGCGCGTTCAGCACCACTATGTAGGGTTCGAGCACCTTGCGCAGCGTTTCGCTCCACCAGAGCGCTAAGGCGATTGACACGCCTAATACAACGGCGATCAGAAATCCCGCGATCGTTTCGCCCAACGTGACGCCGATGTGGTAAAAGAGCGTGCCTTCGTGATAGAGCGAGCCGATGGTTTTTGCGATCCGCGAGGGCGAGCTCATGATAAAGGGATCGACCCAGCCGCAGGCGGTAACCAGTTCCCACAATCCCAACAGAAGCGCGAGCAAGCCGACCCGGCTGACCCATACGATGATCGCATGCTTTCGGCATTTTTTCAGATACAGCTCATGCTCTTTGGAATAGATCTTTTTTTCCTTCATACGTTTAACTCCTTCCAGAGTAATTCGAACCACTCTGAAAATTTTTCCGATTCGCGCCGTTTGAGCGGAATATTGCTGTTAAAATTCATTTCGTGTTCGTAGGCGATTTTTGCAGGCCGTTGCGAAAGGACAAGAATGCGGTCGGAAAGCGAGATCGCCTCGGAAATATCGTGCGTGACGAGCAGCGCGGTTTTGCCTTCGCTGCGAATGATCGAGGAAACGTCGTCGCACACATTGAGGCGCGTTTGATAGTCGAGCGCGGAAAAGGGTTCGTCGAGCAGCAGGATATCGGGATCGGTCGCGAGCGTGCGGATGAGCGCGGCGCGCTGGCGCATGCCGCCCGAAAGCTGGGCGGGGTAGCTGCTTAAAAAATCGCCTAAGCCGTATTTTTCCGCTAAATTACGTACGCGCTTGCGGTGTTCCTCGGTGTTGATTTTTTTGACTTCGAGCGGAAGAAAGACGTTTTTTTCGATCGTGCGCCACGGGAAGAGTTCGTCTTTTTGCAGCATGTAACCGAAACTGCCTTGACTTGTCACGCTGCCCTCGGAAGGTTTCAGAAGTCCCGCGGCAAGCGATAAAAGCGTTGTTTTACCGCAACCCGAAGGCCCGATAATGGCAACGAATTCGCCTTCATGCACCGAAAAATCGAGATGTTCCGCCGCCGTCGTTTCGCCCCGTTTGGTGTGATAGATTAGTTTAACGTCCGTAAACTGTAAGATTTTGTTTTTCACGTCTGTACCGTCCGTTTTTCTTTTTGTTTTTGGCGGCGCAAATCGAGCGCCGCGCTTTTATTTTAACGCCGCATAAACTTTTTTGACGAGGGTATTGTCGACGAGCGCGTTGAAATCGGCGCGTTCGGGTAGCTCGCCTGCGCTTTCGATGATGTCCTGCAAGCGGTTGAAACTCTGTTCGGTCATCGCCATGTCGCTCTGCCAGGCGTCGATTTCTTTGTAACTTCTCAAACTCGTGGCGATCGACTGTTCGCTCGTCGAAGGGAAGTGCGAAACGAGGAAGGGCGCCGCCGTTTCGGGCGTGTTCTCGTCGAGGTATTTCACGGCTTTGAGAACGGCGCGCAGGAATCCTTCGGCGATATCGGCGTTTTTATCGAGCCACGAACGTTTTGCGATGTAAGCGGTATAGGGCACTTCGCCGCTTGCCGCGCCGACTGCCGCAACGATATAACCCTTGCCCGCCGCCTGATAATCCGATGCGGTGGGCTCGAACATCGTGCAGTAGTCCGCCGTACCCGCTTCGAACGCGCCCGTCATGAGGTTGAATTCCACGTCGTAATTGATATTGATATCGTCCTGCGTAAATCCGTTTTCTTTGAGAACATATTCGAAGGTCATAGCGGGAACGCCGCCGCGTCTGCCCGCGAGCACTTCCTTTCCTTTGAGGTCGGACCACTGAAAGTTATCTTCCCGATTGCGCGAAACGAGGAAGGAACCGTCGCGCTTGGTGAGCTGGCCGAATACGGTGGGCGTATCCTTCGTGCCGCCGTGTTCGACGTAGAGCGCCGCTTCCGGTCCGCAGAAGCCGATATGCGCGTCGCCCGAGAGCACCGCAGTCATGACTTTGTTTGCGCCGCCGCCGTTCGTCAGTTCGATTTTCAATCCTTCTTCCTTGAAATAACCGAGCGAATCGGCAAGATACATCGGGGCATAGAAAATCGAGTGCGTAACTTCGTTTACCTTTACTTTTTTGAGTCCGTCCTGCTGTCCGCAAGCGGAGAGGGGTAGCATTGCGAGAATTGCGGCTCCCGCTACCGTTAAAAATTTTTTCATAAAAACTCCGTAATATTTTGGAATAATATATTGTATGTCGAGGGCGCTTTTATTGACAACGCAAAAAAAAAGTGTTATCATATATCGGTACAGATTTACGGGTGAGATTTATGAAAGAGATGCAAACGACTTATAATCCGCAGGAATTCGAGGACCGAATTTACAGGAACTGGACGGAAAGCGGGGCGTTCCGTGCTCAGATCGACGCAAATAAAGTACCTTTTGCGATCATGATGCCGCCGCCTAACGTAACGGGGCAGCTTCACATGGGGCACGCAATGGACGAAACGATGCAGGATACCGTCATTCGCTTTAAGCGCATGCAGGGTTATTGCGCGCTCTGGCTTCCCGGCGTCGACCATTCCGCGATTGCGACCGAGGTCAAGATCGTCGAACAGATCAAGGCGGAAGGGCACACGAAAGAGGAACTCGGCAGAGAAGAATTTTTGCGCCGTGCCTGGGCCTGGAAAGAAAAGTACGGGAACCGTATCGTCGCGCAGCTCAAAAAGCTGGGCTCTTCGTGCGACTGGTCGCGCTTGGCGTTCACAATGGACGAGCGCTGTTCCAAAGCCGTCCGCGAGGCGTTTTTCCGTTTATATCAAAAAGGACTTATTTACCGCGGCAGCCGCATCATCAACTGGTGCCCCGGGTGTAAAACCGCGCTTTCCGACGTGGAAGTGGAATACTCGGAAGATAGCGGACATTTTTGGTATTTTCGTTATCCCGTAGAGGGGACGGAGGAATTTATTACGATCGCGACCACCCGCCCCGAGACGATGCTCGGCGATACGGCGGTCGCCGTTAATCCCAAGGACGCGCGCTATAAAGCGTTCGTCGGGAAAACGTTGCTGTTGCCTCTGACCGACCGCAAGATCCCCGTCGTGGCGGACGAATACGTCGAACCCGAATTCGGAACGGGCGCGGTGAAGATCACGCCCGCGCACGATCCCAACGACTTTGAAGTGGGCTTGCGGCACGATCTGCCCGTGATCCGCGTCATGAACGACGACGGCACGATGAACGCGCTTGCAGGAAAATACGAAGGGCTTGACCGTTACGAGGCGCGCAAGGCGATCGTTGCGGAAATGGATAAACAGGGCTTGCTCGTAAAAATCGAGCCGCACACTCATAACGTGGGGCATTGCTACCGTTGCCATTCCACCGTCGAACCGATTGTTTCGAAACAATGGTTCGTCAAGATGTCGCCGCTCGCCAAACCCGCAATCACGGCGGTCATGAAGAACAAAACCAAATTCGTGCCCGAACGCTTTGCAAAGATTTATTATAACTGGTTGGAAAATATCCGCGATTGGTGCATTTCCCGTCAGATTTGGTGGGGGCACCGCGTGCCGGTGTGGTATTGCGGCGACTGCGGCGAAACCGTCTGCGCGCGCGAAACGCCCGAAGTCTGCCCGAAATGCGGCGGAAAACATCTCAAGCAGGACGAGGACGTGCTCGATACCTGGTTCTCTTCGGCGCTCTGGCCGTTCTCAACGCTCGGCTGGCCCGACGAAACCGAAGAGCTGAAATATTTCTATCCCACCGATCTGCTCGTGACGGGCTACGATATTATTCCCTTCTGGGTCATGCGCATGATGTTTTCGGGAATCGAGTATACCGAAAAAGTTCCGTTCCGCGACGTGCTCATTCACGGGTTGGTGCGCGACGAACAGGGCAGAAAGATGTCGAAGTCGCTCGGCAACGGCATCGATCCGTTGGAAGTCATCGCAAAATACGGCGCGGACTCGCTGCGTCTGTCGCTTCTGACGGGCGTCGCGCCCGGAAACGATACGCGTTTTACCGAAACCAAAGTCGAAGCGGCGCGCAACTTTATCAATAAGGTATGGAACGCCTCGCGTTTCGTTCTGATGAACGCGAAGGATATGGCGATTCCGTCGATCGGCGAAGTAAAATTGCAACCTGCCGATCGCTGGATCATTTCCCGCCTGCAGGCGACGATCCGCGAAACGACGCTTTCGATGCAAAAATATGATTTGGGGATTGCGGCGGACAAGCTCACCGATTTTGTTTGGAATGATTTCTGCGACTGGTACATCGAACTTTCCAAACCCGCGCTTTACGGCGGCGACGCGGAAAAGAAACGCGGCGCGCTTGCGGTGCTTTTGTTCGTGCTCGATAATGCCCTGCGCCTGCTTCATCCCTTTATTCCCTTCGTGACCGAAGAGATCTACAGCTATCTGCCGCATGCCGAAGGGGCGCTTATCACGGCGGAATATCCCCGTTATAATACAAAAATGGCTTATAAGAACGAGGCAAAGGCGTTTGAGGGAATTATCGATCTCATTAAATCGGTGCGCGCCATGAAGGTAGACGTCAATTGCCCGCCTTCGAAAAAAGTTCCGCTCTATATCGTAACCGAGAGCAGAAGGCTGATTTCGGTCAATAAAAACGCTATTTTGCGCCTTGCGGGCGCGAGCGCGGTCGAATTTGTCGAGTCGGGCTCGGCGGCAGGAGAGAAAACCGTTTCCAAAGTCTGCGCGTTGGGGCATCTTTTCGTGCCGCTCGGCGAACTCGTGAATATTGAGGAAGAGCGCGCCCGTCTGCAAAAAGAGTTGGATCACGTCATCAGCGAGATCGCCCGTGCCGATAGCATGCTCATGAACAACAACTTCATTGCCAAGGCGCCCAAAAAACTCGTTGAGAACGAGCGCGCCAAAAAAGAAAAGTGCCTCGACATGAAGAAAAAGATCGAAAAACAGCTTAAAGAACTGTAAAAAGAGTACCCGTCTGCCCGACGGGTATTTTTTATGAAATCGGGGCAAAAATTTATCTTCAAACGTTTGACAAAAGCGTTGTTGTCTGCTATAATCAAATCGATAAAAATTTATCGAATATCGAAAGAGGGCGGGAAGATGGCAAACGACAACATATCGGCGGCGACCGTGTCCCGCATGCCCGTCTATCTGCGCTATCTTAAAGGCGAGGCGGCAAAGGGCGTAACGCTCATTTCTTCGGCGTCGATGGCGTCGGCGCTGGGCTTCTCGGCGGTGGGGATCCGCAAAGACCTTGCGATCGTCTCTTCGGTGCAGGGTAAGCCGCGCATCGGGTTCGAAATTTCCACGCTTATTTCCGATATCGAAAAATTTTTAGGTTACCACGGTTGGACGGACGCCGTTGTCGTCGGCGCAGGCGGGCTGGGGAAGGCGATTCTTGCCTACGACGGGTTCGAAAATTACGGCATTCACATTATCGCGGGGTTCGACGTCGCGCCCGAAAAAATCGGCGCGGTAACGGGCAAACCTGTTTATCCCATGGGACGGCTTCAAGAAATCGCCGTGCGCCACGGCGTAAAAGTGGGGGTTCTGGCGGTGCCGCGGCAGGCGGCGCAAGAGGCTTGCGATAAGATGATCGAGGCGGGGATCAGCGCCATACTGAGTTTTACGCCCGTCTATCTGAACGTACCCGAAGGGGTTACGGTAAAATACGAGGATTTAGCGGTTTCGCTCGCGGCACTCTGCGGCGGGAAAGCCGACGAAATTAAATAAAAACGTTATCAGGAGGCAAAATGAAAGACTTTATTGTGAACGACGAGCAAACGCTCGAACAACTGCTTGCCCGCGTTCGGGCAGCGCAGGAGAAGTTTTCGACTTATACGCAAGAGCAGGTCGACGAGATTTTCTACCGCGCGGCGCTTGCGGCGAACAAAATGCGTATTCCCCTTGCGAAACTCGCAGTGGAAGAGACGGGCATGGGTATCGTCGAAGACAAGGTGATCAAAAATCATTACGCGTCGGAATATATTTACAACGCTTATAAGGACGCAAAAACGTGCGGCGTGATCGAACGCGACGAGGGCTTCGGCTACACGCGCATTGCCGAGCCGATCGGCGTGCTTGCCGCCGTCATTCCCACGACGAACCCGACCTCGACGGCGATTTTCAAATGCCTCATCTGCTTAAAGACGAGAAACGGCTTGATCATCTCGCCGCACCCGCGCGCGAAACAGTCGACGATCGCCGCGGCGAAAATCGTGCTCGAAGCAGCCGTTGCGGCGGGCGCGCCCGAAGATATCATCGGCTGGATCGACGAGCCTTCCGTTCCGCTTTCGGGCATGATCATGCGCGAGTCGGACATGATTCTTGCGACGGGCGGCCCCGGCATGGTGCGCGCGGCGTACTCTTCGGGAAAACCCGCTTTGGGCGTGGGCGCAGGTAATACGCCCGCAATCATCGATTCGAGCGCCGATCTTAAACTTGCCGCCTCGTCGATCCTTCATTCCAAGACCTTCGATAACGGCATGATCTGCGCGTCCGAACAGTCGACGATCGTCGTCAAAGACGTTTACGACGCCTTCAAAAAGGAATTAGCGCTGCGCGGCGCCTATTTCCTCACGCCCGAAGAAACGCAGAAAGTGCGCAAGACGATTATCATCAACGGCGCGCTTAATGCGAAAATCGTCGGACAGAGCGCCTGCAAGATCGCCGAGCTTTCGGGTTTCACGGCGCCCGCGGGCAGCAAAGTGCTGATCGGCGAAGTGGAATCGGTCGAAATCAGCGAAGAATTTGCACACGAAAAACTTTCGCCCGTTCTGGCAATGTATAAAGCGGAAGACTTCAACGACGCCGTTGCCAAAGCCGACCGCCTTGTTAAGGACGGCGGTCTGGGACACACCTCGTCGCTCTATATCAACGTCGAAACGGGTACGGAAAAAATCGAATATTTCCGTTCGATCATGAAAACCTGCCGCATCGTCATCAATACTCCTTCTTCGCAGGGCGGTATCGGCGATCTGTACAACTTCAAATTCCCGCCTTCGCTCACGCTTGGCTGCGGCTCGTGGGGCGGCAACTCGGTTTCCGAGAACGTGGGGATCAAGCATCTTATCAATATTAAAACTATCGCAGAGAGGAAGGAAAATATGTTGTGGTTCAGAGCGCCCGAAAAAGTATATTTCAAACGCGGTTGCCTCGGCGTTGCGTTAAAAGAACTCGGCAGTCAGTGCTATCATAAGAAAAAAGCGTTCATCGTCACCGACGGATTCCTTCATCAGAGCGGATTTACGAAGAAGATCACCGATATTCTCGACGCGGAAGGCATCATGCACGCGACGTTCTTCAACGTTACGCCCGATCCGACGCTTGCCTGCGCGAACGAAGGCGTCAAGCAGATGCGCGACTTCGCGCCCGACGTCATCATCGCCGTCGGCGGCGGTTCGCCTATGGACGCGGCGAAAATCATGTGGGTGATGTATGAACACCCCGAAGTCGATTTCCAGGATATGGCGATGCGCTTTATGGATATCCGCAAGCGCGTTTACACCTTCCCGCACATGGGCGATAAGGCGCTGTTCGTCGCCGTACCCACCACGGCGGGCACGGGTTCGGAAGTGACGCCTTTCGCCGTTATCACCGACGAAAAGACGGGAACGAAGTATCCGCTTGCCGATTACGAATTACTGCCCGACGTGGCGATCGTCGATTCCGACCTTATGATGAATATTCCCAAGGGACTGACTTCCTGCTCGGGTATCGACGCAATGAGCCACGCGTTAGAGGCGATTGCTTCGGTCATGGCGACCGACTTCACCAACGGCATGGCGAAAGAGGCGATCAAGCTGATTTTCGATTATCTGCCCCGCGCATACGAAAAAGGCGCGCACGATGCGGAAGCGCGTGAACGCATGGCAAACGCTTCGTGCATTGCCGGTATGGCGTTTGCAAACGCATTCCTCGGCGTCTGCCACTCGATGGCACACAAGCTCGGTTCGTACTGGCACATTCCACACGGCATGGCGAACTCTTTGATGCTCGAAGAGGTCATTCGTTTCAACAGCAGCGAACAGCCTACGAAAATGGGCACGTTTCCGCAGTACGCATATCCGCAGTGCAAAGCTCGTTATGCCGACGTGGCGCGGTTCGTCGGTTGCAAGGGCAAGAACGACGACGAGCTTGTTGAATCGCTCATCAAAAAACTTAAAGAATTGCAGAGTGCGGTCGGTCAGCCCGCAACGATCAAAGAAGCGCTCGGCGACAAGGTGACGGAAGAGCAGTTCCTCGCCCGCCTCGACGCGATGACGGAAGACGCGTTCGACGACCAGTGCACGGGCGCGAACCCCAGATATCCGCTTATGAGCGAAATCAAGGAGATGTACCTCAACGCCTATTACGGCAGAAAGTAAGTAAGACGGTATCCCCTCCGAACAGGAGGGGATATTTTACAGGAGTGCTATGAGAGGTTTAGAAACTTCGGTTACAAAACTCAGAAGGCAGGTGTTCGTCGAGGTGGCGAAGGTTGCTTTCGAATCGGAACGCATCAATAACGACATTGAGGCGATTCCCTATAAAATTATTCCGAGCGAAACGCCGCAGTATCGGGAAAGCGTTTATCGCGAGCGGGCAATCGCGTCCGAGCGCGTGCGGCTTGCGATGGGTATGTCGCTCAACCCGCAGGACCGTCCCGCGCATATCACGAACGGGCTTTCTTACAGCAACATTTCGGATAAATATTACGAACCGCCGCTTATGCAGGTGATTCCTTCCGCATGCGATAAATGCGAGGAAAACGCTTATCGTGTGAGCGATCAGTGCCGCGGCTGCGTTTCGCGTTACTGCGTGAATATCTGTCCGCGCGGCGCTATTTCGATCGACCCGAAAACGGGTAGATCGATCATCGATCAGGCAAAGTGCATCAAATGCGGTAAATGCAAAGAAGCTTGTCCCTACGACGCGATCGTGCATACGGCGCGCCCGTGCGCCCGCGCCTGCGGTGTAAAAGCCATTTCTTCCGATGCGTTGGGGCGCGCGCAGATCGATCCGCAAAAGTGCGTGGGTTGCGGTCAATGCATGGTGAGCTGTCCGTTCGGGGCAATCGCCGACAAATCACAGATTTATCAGTTGATCCGTGCGATCCGCAGCGGCGACAACGTTGTCGCCGAGGTGGCGCCCTCGATCATCGGGCAGTTCGGCGACGGCGTATCGCTCTGGACGGTGAAAGCCGCTCTTAAAGAAATCGGATTTAAGGAAGTGTTCGAAGTGGCGCACGGTGCCGACGTAGGCGCGGCGACCGAGGCACATCATTACGCGACCGAGGTGGCGGAAGGGAAGGTTCCGTTCCTGTTGACTTCATGCTGTCCCGCATGGTCGATGCTTGCCAAAACGCAGTTCCCCGAAATGATCGATCGCGTATCGAGCGCACTCACGCCGATGGTGGCGACCGCTCGTTCGATCAAGCAGAAAATGCCTTCTTCGCGCGTGGTGTTTATCGGGCCGTGCGCGGCGAAAAAACTCGAGGCGATGCGTAAAACCGTGCGCAGCGACGTCGACTTTGTCATCACGTTCGAAGAGCTTGCCGCGATTTTCGAGGCCAAGGGGATCGATTTCGAAACCTTCGATAAATCCGAACCCATTCACGATGCGAGCGGCGCGGGCAGAGGCTATGCGGTCGCGGGCGGCGTATCCAAAGCGGTTAGCGCATGCGTCAAGGAATATTATCCCGGCATAGAAGTAAAAATCGAGCATGCGGAAGGACTTACCGAGTGCAAGAAGATGCTTTTGCTTGCAAAGGCGGGCAAGATGAACGGCTGCCTGATTGAGGGGATGGGGTGCCCCGGCGGCTGCGTTGCCGGCGCGGGTGTGAATATTCCCGTGGCAAAGGCTGCGGCGGAAGTCAAAAAATTCGTCGACGGTTCGACGAACGCCTTGCCCGATAAAGATCTTTACGATATTCATCTTCCTTAAAAATACTAAATAAAACCCCTGCATAAGCAGGGGTTTTTTATTTTTTGCTGAAATACATAGTATTATGCGTGACATAAACGCTCGTTTTTTACAGTGCGACGACTTTCACCTTGATTTTCGTCGTTACTTTTTCCATAAAACGGATTTCCACGTCGTAAATGCCCAACTGTTTGACCTGATCTTTAAGAATGATCTTTTTCTTGTCGACATCGTAGCCCACTTCGGCAAGAGCGGAACTGATCTGTGCCGTCGTCACCGAACCGAAGGTTTTGCCGTTTTCGCCCGCGCGAATGGGGACGGAGATTTCCGTTCCGTTGAGTTTTGCGGCAAGTTCTTTTAATTGCCGTTCGTTTTCGGCTTTGTGGAACGCCTGCGCCGTGCGTTGCTGCGTAACCGCGTTTACGCCGCTTGCCGTAGCTTGTTCCGCCAAACCCTTTTTAATGAGAAAGTTTTTTGCATAGCCGTCGCTCACTTCCAGAATATCGCCTTTTTTTCCGCTGCCTTTTACGTCTGCTTTAAGAATCACTTTCATTTGCTTTTACACTCCTTTTACAATATTCTACTAAACAAAGTGCCGTTTGTCAATCCGTAGGGAATAATTTTTGTAAAAACGTGCAAAATATCAGAAGAGATCAAAATAAGGAAAGGAGGGGCGATCATGGAACGTAAAATCAACTGCGGCGTATCTTGCGGCGTAAGCGAATGCCGTTACAATACCGACGGCATGCACTGCGAACTCGACAAGATCCACGTCGGCAACACTTGCGACTGCGAACACTGCACCTGCTGCGACAGCTTTCAGGCAAGAAAGTAACGCAATGGGGCATTGTAGCACGTTCGGGAAAAAAGAGAGGTTTACCTCTCTTTTTTGCATAAAATACGGTTACGGCGCCATACTGAAAGTAGCACGGCAACGCAGCCGTTTCACATATATCGGGAGGACGCTTCGGCGTCCTTTCTTATTCCGCGCATGTTATAAAATGTTTGCGCATAGAGTAACGTATGCGGAAAATATTTTCAAAACTGGCGCACGTTTTTTTACGCGCTTTCCCGTTCGCCTTGCTTGCGGCGGCATTTTTAACCGTTCTCTTTTTTCCGGACGGCAAGAACGAGGCGCCCTCGCAAGACAAACGCATCGTGCGCGTGTGGCATATCGATACCTTCGAGGGCGGCAAGGGCTCGCGCGCGTCGTTCCTGCGCGATGCGGCGCGTATTCTCGAAAAGAAAGATAAGAACGTCTATTATCTGATTTCGTCTTATACGGCGGAGGGGGCTCGCGCGGCGGCGCAGGAAGGCGATTTGCCCGATATGCTTTCGTTCGGCGTAGGGCTGGGGGATTTTATGGAACAGGCTTTGCCGCTTGCCCGCAAGTTCGCGGGCGGCGAAACGGGCGGCGACTGCCTTGCCTATCCCTGGTGTGCGGGGCGTTATTCGCTCTTTTCGCTCGATGAAAATTTCGAGGACAGCGGCACGGTGGCGATTTCGGCGGGCGGCAGCAATTTGTGCGAAGTAGCGGCGTATCTCAATAACGTCGAGGGCGAGCGCATCGAAAGCGGCGCGGCTTACGTCGGGTTTCTCAATAAAAAATACCGTTATCTTTTGGGAACGCAACGCGACGAATGCCGATTTGTTACGCGCGGCGTCAACGTTTACCGCAAAGAGCTCAACGAATATTGCGATCTGTATCAGTATATCGCCTGTCTGAACGCCAAAAAATCCGCAGATTGCAAGAAATTTATCGACGTTTTGCTCGGGAAAGAGGTGCAGGGCAGGCTTTCGGAAATCGGTATGTTTTCACTGTCGCAAACCGAAGCGCGCAAAACGGTGAGCGTTTTTTCCTCGGATGACGCGCTCGTTTCGCTCACCGAGGCGGTTCGCGCAAAATCTGACGCGAAAAATATTGATAAATTCTTAAAAAGTATTTGAAATATACGGGAAAGTGTGATAGAATGATAAACGGTAAATTGTGCGGTCTGCGTGCGGATCTGGAAAAGCGCTTTCCTCAGGCGACGCTCACGGAAAATTTTTCGTTTGCGCGACATACGACGATCGGTTGCGGCGGTTATGCCGCTTTGAGTATCGAGCCTGCCGACGAAGAGAGCGCTGCGGCGGTTTTGCGTTATCTGAACCGCGGCGCTATACCTTATTATATTTTAGGTGCCGGTGCCAACGTCTTGCCCCCGGACGAATTTTTCGAAGGCGTCGTGGTGCGTTTTCGCGCATTACGGCAGATCGGGCGCGAGGGTAATCGCTTGATTGTCGGCGCGGGGAGTACGGGCGGCAGTCTTTTGCGCAGTGCGCGCGCCGCGCGTCTTGGGGGCTGCGAACCGTTTACGGGCATTCCCATGACGGTCGGCGGCGGGATCGCCATGAATGCGGGCATCGCCGTGCGGCATTTTTCCGACCTTGTCGAAGAAGTGCTTGCCGTTTGCGAAGGGGAAACCATCGTTCTGCGTGCGCAAGAATGCGGTTTTTCCGAAAAACAGAGCGTGTTTCAGAACAATATCGCCGTTCTGCGCGCGGTGTTGCGCCTGTCGCCCTCGACGGCGCAGAACATCGAACGCGAAAGCTGTTTTTACAGACTGAAACGGGCGCACCTTCCCAAAGGGCGCAGTATGGGTTGCACGTTCGTCAATCCCGAGGGCGGAATTTCGGCGGGCGCCTTGATCGAGGCGTGCGGCTTGAAGGGGCGGCGCATAGGCGACGCGTTCGTTTCGGAACGCCATGCGAATTTTATCATCAACGAAGGGCGGAGTGCCGCCGACGTGGCGGAACTCATCGGAACGATAAAGGAAATCGTATATAAGGAAAAAGGCGTATTGCTGCGCGAAGAGATCCGCAGGATCGCGCCGTACCCGATTACATAGGGCAAATTGCCCGAAGAAGAGACGCAGATGAAGTTGACAGTTGATTTTCATACGCATACCCATTACTCCGACGGCGACAACACCGTTGCGCAGAACGTAGCCCGTGCGAAAGAGTGCGGCTTGAAGGCAGTCGCATTGACCGAGCACGGTTTTTCGCACGTCTGGTTCGGCATTCGCCGCAAGGACATGCCTGCCTATATCGCGGAGGCGCGCGCGGCGGAAGAGCGCGAAGGGATTCCGGCTCTCATCGGGATCGAAAGCAATATCCGCGGCGCATCGGGTTTATGCGACCTGAAAGAGAGCGACTATTCCGACTTCGACGTCTATCTTGCAGGGATCCACGTCGTCATTCATTACGATAAATTAAAAGACTGGAAAATCGGCTGGGGCAGTTATCTGCGCGGCAATCTAAAAATCAAGCCTTCGCAGAGTCTTGTGAAGTATACGACGAGGGCGTTTATCAACGCGGTTAAGAAAAATCCGCTCGACGTCGTCACCCATCTGAACTTTCAATGCTTTGCCGACGCGGTCGAAGTGGCGAAGTGCTGCCGCGATTACGGAACTTATCTCGAAATCAGCGCAAAAAAACCGCATTTGACCGACGAAGAGCTCGACGCCGTCGTGCAGACGGGCGTGCGGTTCGTCGTCAATTCCGACGCGCACTCGATCGAGCGGATCGGCGATTGCGCGCTTGCCGCCGAGCAGATCGCGCGCGTGGGCGTGCCGCTCGACCGCATCGACAACATCGACGGCAAGCTTCCCGCCTTCCGTTTTGCGCAGTATAAGAAAGAACACGGCATTTTTTCGAGGTTTTCATGAATTTTACGGAGGAAATAAAGCACGATCTTCTGCGCGCATTTCCCGAAAAACGCTGTTGCCGTCTGGCAATGTTTGCGGCGTTTCTTGATACGCGGGGCAATTTTGTCCGCCCCGAACAGGCGGGCGGTGCGATTTCGTTCACGAGCGAAAAAGAAGAGATCGCGGAATATTTCCTTGCTTTGGCGGAAGAGCTGTTCGGCATTTCCATGAACGTGACCGAGGCGGTGCGCGATCCCAAATACGGGCGCAACAAACTTACCTTTACTTATTCGGGCGAACACGCCGCGGTGATCGCCGGGGAAATCAAACGCTATGCCGCCGCCCGCATCGCGGAACGCGAATGTTGCGTGCGGGCGTATTTATGCGGCGCGTTTCTCGGCGGAGGAAGCTGTACTCTGCCGCGCGGCGGGGCGAAAACGGGCTATCACCTCGAATTCGTGTTCCGCAAAGAGTCCGACGCGAACGACTTTTGCGCTCTGCTCGAAGGGCAGTTGCTGTTCGGTAATACCATCGCGCGGGGGGAAAAGCATATTGTTTACTGCAAGAACCGCGAAATGCTCGGCGATTTTCTCTATAAGATCGGCGCGCGCGGCGCGCTCAGAAAATTCGAGAGCGTGTTCGAGGCGCGCGAGCAGAGCAATCGCGACAACCGCGTGAACAACTGCTTTATCGGCAACACCGATAAAACGGCGATCGCAAGCGCGGAACAGGTGGTCGCCGTGCGGCGACTCGAAGAAAAGGGCATTCTGCAAACCCTTCCCGAACCGTTGCGCCGTGCGGCGGAAGGCAGGGTGAACTATCCGACGCTTTCCTTGAGCGAACTTGCCGCCGTGCTCGGCGTGGGCAAGAGCTGCTTGAATCACAGAATGAGAAAACTGGTGCTGCTGAGCGCCCGAACGGAAGAGAACGCATGACCGATTTCGTACATTTACATCTGCATACCGAATACAGTCTGCTCGACGGCGCGGTGAAGGTCGACGAGCTTATTAAGCATTGCAAAAAGAACAATATCGACGCCGTCGCCGTGACCGATCACGGAAATATGTATTGTTCCTTGCGCTTTGCCGAAAAGTGCAGAAAGAACAAGATCAAAGCCATTGTCGGGTGCGAATTTTATCTTACCGACGATTTAACGGTGAAAACCGAGCAGCGTGCCGACCATTTGGTGTTGCTTGCCAAGAACAGGGCGGGATATATCAATCTTACGCAGCTCGATTCTATGGCGTTTGTCGACGGATTTTATTACCGCCCGCGCATCGATTACAGCGTGCTCAAAGAACACAGCGAGGGCGTGATCTGTCTTTCTGCCTGTCTTGCGGGGCGGCTTCCGCGCCTTCTCATGGCGGGGGAATACGAAAAAGCCAAGGAATTCGCACTTTCGATGCGCGAGATCTACGGCGACGATTTTTATCTCGAAATTCAGGATCACGGCATTCCCGAACAGCGGCAGATCTTGCCGCTCATCGTGAAAATTTCGCACGAAACGGGCATTCCGCTCGTTGCCACGAACGACGTGCATTATCTCAATAAGGAAGACTGGGAAATGCAGGACGTGCTCATGTGTATTCAGACCAAGCGCACGCTCGACGATCCCGACCGCATGAAGATGCAGACGCACGAATTTTACATGAAGTCGGGCGACGAAATGGCGGCGATCTTCCCGAATTTGCCCGAGGCGATCTCGAACACACGCGTGATCGCCGATAAGGTTTCCGATACCGATACGCCGTTCAATCTTAAAGACGACGGCACGCCGATATACGATAAAACACTGATCCCGCTCTATACGGCGGACGACGGCACGCCGTCGCCCGAGTTTTTGCGCCGTCTGACCGAAGACGGACTGCCCAAGCGTTACAGCGTCGTCACCGACGAGATCAAAGCCCGCGCCGAATACGAGCTGGGCATTATCATCAAGATGGGGTTCGCCGACTATTTCCTCATCGTGTGGGACTATATCAACTGGTCGCGTCTGAACGATATTCCCGTCGGACCGGGCAGAGGCTCGGGCGTCGGCAGCATCGTCGCTTATGCGATCGGCATCACCAACGTCGATCCGCTGCGTTACGATCTGCTGTTCGAACGCTTTCTCAATCCCGACCGCGTTTCCATGCCCGACTTCGACGTCGACTTCTGTACCGAACGGCGCGTGGAAACGATCGAATACGTCCGCCGCCGCTACCACCCCGAAAACGTGGCGCAGATCGTCACGTTCGGCACGCTCGCTTCGCGCGCCGTCATCAAAGACGTGGGGCGCGTTATGCGCGTTCCGTATGCCGAAACCGACCGTATCACCAAACTCATGGACGGCAAATCGACGATCCGCGAGCTGTTGGGGCTGAATATCGAATCGTGCCGCGCCGAGATCGAAAAAACCAAAGACGATCCCGACAAGAACGAAGAGGCGCAGAAAAAGTACAACGATCAGGTTGCCAAACGCAATTCCGAATTTATCGAAATATACGAGAGCGACGAAACGCTCAAACGCGTCATCGACATGGGGCTCAAACTCGAAGGCATGCCGCGCCAAACGGGTATGCACGCCGCGGGCGTCGTCATCTGCGCCAAGAAAATTGCCGATAACGTGCCGCTTTCGCGCAACGGCGAGGATATCACGACGCAATACGACATGAAGGAAGTCGAGTCGATCGGCATGCTCAAAATGGACTTCCTCGCGCTCACGACGCTCACCGATATCAAAAAAACCCTCGATTATATCTACGAGGATACGGGCAAAAAGATCGAATTCGGGCAGGAATGCGACGATAAAGAGGCATACAGGCTTATTTCCGACGGCGATACCGACGCGGTGTTCCAACTCGAACAAGGCGGCATGAAACGCTTTATGAAACAGTTGCAGCCGAGCTGTCTTGAAGATCTGATCGCGGGCATTTCGCTCTACCGCCCGGGACCGATGGATTTCATTCCCACCTATCTCAAAAACAAGGGCAACCCCGAGGCGATCACCTATCTGACGCCGCTTCTCAAACCCATACTCGAAAATTCGTACGGCGTTATCATCTATCAGGAACAGGTCATGCAGATCTTCCAGAATCTTGCAGGCTACTCGCTGGGACAGGCAGACCTTGTCCGCCGCGCCATGGCGAAAAAGAAACGTGCCGAACTCATGGCGCAGAAAGATAAATTCATTTACGGCGATATCGACAAAGGGGGGAACATCACGGGCTGTCAGGCGCACGGCATTCCGCCCGAGGTCAGCGCGGAACTCTTCAAGGAAATGGAAAGTTTCGCCTCGTATGCCTTCAACAAATCGCACGCCGCAGCTTACGCCGTCGTCACCTACCAGACGGCTTACTTAAAAGCCTACTACCCCAAAGAGTTTTTGGCGGGCGTGCTCAACAACCGTATTACGAAGATCGAAGAAATCGCCAAATACGTCGCGTATATGAAAGAGAAGAACATTCCCGTTTATCCGCCCGACGTCAATGCCTCGAAGGCGTATTTCTCGGTGCAGAACGACGGCGTGCGCTTCGGGCTTTGCGCGCTGCGCGGCGTGGGCATCGCCGCGATGGAAAGCGTTATCGAAGAGCGCGAAAAGAACGGCAAGTTTCTCGATTTCACCGACTTTCTTATGCGCTGTACAAAGTTCATCAACAAGCGTATGGTGGAAAGTTTGATTTTAGGCGGCGCGTTCGACGGGTTCGGCAAGCACCGTTCGCAGTATTACGCCGTTTACGAAGAACTCATGCGCCGCATTGCGGGCATCGACAAACAGCGCGACAGCGCCCAGATGTCGCTCTTCGGCGACGTCATCGAGGAACATGCGCCTGAGGTCGATTATCCCGATCTGCCCGAATGGGATACGTCGGATAAGCTCTCGCGCGAAAAATCGGTCATCGGCGTCTACGTCAGCGGGCACCCGTTCGGCGCGTACGCGCACCATTTTACCGATTGTTCGTTCAATACGGGTATGATGCTCGATTTTGAAGAGGACGAGGAAACGGGCGACAGAGCGTATGCGTCGCTTTCCGACGGGCAGCCCGTCACGATGGGCGGCATCGTTTCCGTTGTGCGCAAACACAACACGAAGGGCGGCTCGGTCATGGCGTTTATCACGGTGGAAGATCTTTACGGCAGTATCGACTGTATCGCGTTCCCACGCGTGTACGATAAGATCAAAGCGCTCATTCGCCCCGATACCGTCGTCACGGTGACGGGCAAGATCGATATCCAGCCCGAGAAACTGCCCGTGATCCGTCTGGAAACGCTCAAAGAATTTGTTCCGCCCGAGAATAAAAAGGCGGAAGAGGTCGCCGTTCAAACGCAAAAGGTGCTTTGGCTCGACGCGCGTTCGCTTGAAAAAGCCGATTTCGACGAGCTCATCGAGATGATGGAAGGCTATGCGGGCAACGTGAAAACCAAGATTTTATACGAAGGAAAACGCTACGAATATTCGGTCAATCTTTCGAAAGCCTTTACGGCGGAATTGCGGACCTTCCTTTCCGCCGAGCAGATCAAACTGGTAGAAACGTAAATTTTACAAAAAAGAGAAAAAATGTTTGAAATCATCTTCCATTTTTCGGAAAAATCTGCTATAATAATAAATGGCGGGCTTTGGGGAGAGGATTCAAGTATACGGAGGTATTGTATGAAACGAATCGGACTTTTAACGAGTGGCGGCGATGCGCCCGGCATGAATGCGGCGATCCGCGCGGTGGTGCGTACCGCAATCTATTACGGCATAGAGGTATACGGCATCGAGCGCGGTTATTCGGGATTGATCGAAGACCGTATGTCGCCTATGGAAATGCGCTCGGTATCCAACATTGTTCAGCGCGGCGGCACGATTCTCAGAACGGCGCGCTGCCTTGAAATGCTCACCGAAGAAGGGCAGAAACAAGCCGTTTCCACGCTTGAAAAGCACGGGATCGAAGGGCTTGTCGTCATCGGCGGCGACGGTTCGTTCCGCGGCGCGAAATGCCTGACGGAAAATTACGGCATTGCCACGATCGGTATTCCCGGCACGATCGACAACGATCTGCAGTACACCGATTATACGCTCGGTTTCGATACGGCGGTGAATACCTGCCTTGAAATGGTCAATAAACTGCGCGATACGATGACTTCGCACGAGCGCATTTCGGTCGTCGAGGTCATGGGCAGACACTGCGGCGACATCGCGCTCTACACGGGCATCACTTCGGGCGCCGAAATCATCATCGTTCCCGAAGTGCCTTACGATATGGAAGACATCGTCATGCGGATCAACCGTTCCCGCGAGAACGGCAAGCATTCCAACATCGTTGTGGTGGCGGAAGGCGTCATGAGTGCCGAGGCGTTCACCAAACAGTTGCAGGAAGTCACGTCGTATTCCGTGCGCGCGACCAACATCGGGCACATTCAGCGCGGCGGTTCGCCTTCCATGGCGGACAGAATGCTGGCGGCGCAGTTCGGCAACAAAGCCGTGCGCCTTCTCAAAGACGGAATCGGAAACCGTGTTGTTGGCATTCACGATAATCATATTATCGATATGGATATCCTCGAAGCCGTTTCGATGAAAAAGCAGTTCGATTACGAGCTTTACGAAACCTTGCAAATGATTTCTATGTGAATTTCGAATAAAGTATTGAAATTTTGCAAAAACGGTATTATAATGTAGTAAGAGGTTGCCATCCGCGGCGATAGGGGGGAACGAAATGATTTTAACGGTATGCTTGAGTCCGAGCGTGGACGTCACGATCGAGCTGGATTCGCTCAATGCGGGGAAAGTAAACGTCGTAAAGAGCAAAACGCTGTCGTTCACGGGCAAAGCGCTCAACGTAGCGATCGGCGTCGCCCGTCTGGGCGGCGAGGCGTATGCCACGGGCTTTATGTATAACGACAACGGCATGATGTTCGAGCGCGCGCTCGACAAAGAGGGCGTGCCGTTCTCTTTCGTTTGGAACAGCGGCCGCGTACGCGAAAATTATAAATGTATCGACAAACATTCCCTGCTCACCGAGATCAACGACGTCGGCGAACAGGTAAGCAACGATAAACTTTATGAATTGTTGCAGGCGATCCGCAACCTTTCGTCGCGCGCCGAAGTGACGGTCATTTCGGGTAGTTTGCCACGCGGCGTCGATCCTTCTTATTACCGCGAACTCTTCCGTGCGGTCGATCCGCGTTCGCTGCGCATTGCCGACGCCGAGGGCGCACGGCTTTTCGCCGCGTTAGAGGCGGGGATCGATCTGGTAAAACCCAACCTCGAAGAGCTGGAATTCACCCTCGGCAGGCAGATCAAAGATAAAGACGATATGCTGGCGGGTTGCCGCGAGCTGTTGGAACGCGGCGCGAAGATCGTGTTCCTATCGCTCGGAAAAGACGGCGCAGTCATCACCGACGGCAAGAATAATTATTACTGCAAGAGCATCAACGTCGCCGTCAATTCCACGGTGGGCGCGGGCGACGGCATGGTTGCCGCCGCTGCCATGGCGTTAAAGCAAGGCGCGTCGCTTAAAGATATTCTGCGCGCAGGCGTCGCCGCGGGAACGGCCACGGTTACGACCTTCGGCACGATTTCGTTCACGAAAAACAAATACGAAGAGATCCTTGCGGGGCTCTCGGTTTCGGAGTTTTAACCTTGTTGCCTACGCTTTCATCCATACGCGCGGATAAAGAGGTCGAAACCATCATGATGATGTCGGAAAAGCAGATCGAGGCGATCGGCTTTACCGAGCATTCCCGCCGCCATGCGGGCATTGTCAGCAAATGGTCGGGGGAAATCCTGCGTTCCCTCGGCGCGGGCGAAGATCGGGTGCGCCTTGCGGAAATTGCGGGATATCTGCACGATATCGGCAACTGCATCAACCGTGCCGACCACGCCCAGAGCGGCGCGATCCTCGCTTACAATATCTTAAAAAGGTTGGGGTGCGATCTGGAATCGTGCGCCGAAATCATGATGGCGATCGGCAACCACGACGAAAAATACGGGCAGCCCGTTTCGGATATCTCGTCGGCGCTCATTCTTGCCGATAAGGCGGACGTGCATAAATCGCGCGTCAAAAAACCCATCGACAACGTGTTCACCGCTAACATTCACGACCGCGTCAATCTCGCCGCCGAACGCTCGTATATTTCGGTCGATCGGGAACATTCTTCGATCGCGCTTAATATCGAAATCGATACGCAGATCTGCTCGGTCATGGATTATTTCGAAATTTATTTCGGCAGAATGCAGCTCTGCCGCCGTGCCGCCGAGTTTCTGGGTTGCAAATTTTCGCTTGTTATAAACGGCGTCGCGCTGCTCTGAACCTGTATGTTTCATGCGTATCGTGTTTCACGCCTGATTTTACCGCATCTACAAGATATTGTGGTTGCGGTAAATTTTTTTATCAAAATATTGTGCTCAAACTCTTGACAAAGCCGCGCGGACAGAGTATAATAGGCGCGTTCCCTTTTTTGCGGAACACGTTTTTTACATAGGACAAGCAAAAAATAAGGTGAGGTGAATTATGAAAATTATCAAAAGAAACGGGGCGGAGGTGCAGTTCGATATTGCAAAGATCTACAATGCGATCCGCAAGGCAAATAAAGAGGTCAGCGAGGACAACCGTCTGAGCGAAGAGCAGATCGAACACATCGTTTCCCGCGTGAAAGCGCTCGCGGGCGATTTGAACCGCGCCGTCAGCGTCGAAGAAATTCAGGACTTCGTCGAAAATCAGATCATGAGCGAAAAGGCGTTCGCCGTCGCGCGCAAATATATTACCTACCGTTATTCCCGTGCGCTCGTGCGTAAATCCAACACGACCGACGCGCAGATCCTCACACTTATCGAATGCAACAACGAAGAGGTCAAACAGGAAAATTCCAACAAAAATCCCACGGTCAATTCCGTGCAGCGCGATTATATGGCGGGCGAAGTTTCCAAAGACATCACGCGCCGTATTCTTCTGCCCCTCGACATCGTGGAAGCGCACGACGAAGGTCTCATTCATTTTCACGACGCCGATTATTTCGCGCAGCATATGCACAACTGCGATCTTGTCAACCTTGAAGACATGTTGCAGAACGGAACGGTGATTTCGGGTACCTATATCGAAAAGCCGCATTCCTTTTCCACGGCGTGCAATATCGCCACGCAGATCATCGCGCAGGTCGCCTCGAATCAGTACGGCGGGCAGAGCATATCGCTGACGCATCTTGCGCCGTTCGTCGATATCAGCCGTAAAAAAATCTGCGCCGACGTGCGCGAAGAGTTGGCGAGCGCGGGCATCCGCGACGAAAAGTGCATTGCGCAAATCGCCGAAAAACGTCTGCGCGCCGAGATCAAGAAGGGGATCCAGACCATTCAGTATCAGGTCGTCACCTTGCTCACCACGAACGGACAGGCGCCTTTCGTCACGGTGTTCATGTATCTGGGCGAAGCGCAGAGCGAGCAGGAACGCAACGACCTTGCGCTCATCATCGAAGAAACGCTCACGCAGCGCATTCAGGGCGTGAAAAACGAATCGGGCGTATGGGTAACGCCTGCCTTCCCCAAACTCATTTATGTGCTCGAAGAGGACAATGTGAGAGAGGGCAGCAAATACTGGTATCTCACCGAACTTGCCGCGAAATGCACTGCAAAGCGCATGGTGCCCGACTATATTTCCGAAAAGAAAATGCTCGAATATAAGATCGACAAGAACGGCGAAGGACATTGCTACACCTGCATGGGTTGCAGAAGCTTCTTAACGCCTTACGTCGACGAGAACGGCAAACCCAAATATTACGGCAGATTCAATCAGGGCGTCGTGACGATCAACCTTGTCGACGTCGCGCTCTCTTCGGGCGGCGACCGCGATAAATTCTGGAAGATTTTCGACGAACGTTTGGAACTTTGCTACCGCGCGCTCAAAATCCGCCATGAACGGCTCAAAGGCACGCTTTCGGACGCCGCGCCTATTCTGTGGCAGTACGGCGCGCTTGCCCGCCTGAAAAAGGGCGAACCCATCGACAAACTGCTCTTCGGCGGATATTCGACCATTTCCCTCGGCTACGCGGGGCTTTACGAATGCACGCGCTACATGACGGGGAAATCGCACACCGACGACGAAGCGAAACCATTCGCGCTTGCCGTCATGCAGCACATGAACGACAAATGCAAAGAGTGGAAAACGAAGGAAAACATCGACTTCTCGCTTTACGGCACGCCGCTCGAGAGCACGACGTATAAATTTGCGAGATGCCTGCAACAGCGTTTCGGCGTGATCGAAGGCGTCACCGATAAAAACTATATCACAAACAGCTATCATGTGCATGTATCCGAACCGATTGACGCGTTCACGAAACTCAAATTCGAAAGCGAATTCCAGCAGCTTTCGCCGGGCGGCGCGATCTCGTACGTCGAAGTGCCCAACATGCAGGATAACCTGCCCGCCGTGCTTGCCGTCATGCAGTATATTTACGACAATATTATGTATGCCGAGCTCAACACGAAGAGCGATTTCTGTCAAGTTTGCGGATACGACGGGGAAATCGGCATCGTGGAAGAGGACGGCAAACTGCTGTGGGAATGCCCGCACTGCCATAACCGCGAACAGTCGAAGATGAACGTCGCGCGCAGAACGTGCGGTTATATCGGTACGCAGTTCTGGAATCAGGGCAGAACGCAGGAAATCAAAGACCGCGTGTTGCACCTTTAACCGCTATGAACTACGCAGAAATCAAAAAGACCGACATTGCGAACGGCGAGGGCGTTCGGGTATCGCTCTTCGTTTCGGGGTGCACGCACCGCTGCAAGAACTGTTTCAACGCCGTTGCCTGGGATTTTCATTACGGAAAACCGTTCACGAAACAGACCGAGGACGAGCTGATTGCCGCGCTCGCGCCTGCCTATATTGCGGGGCTGTCGCTACTCGGCGGGGAACCGATGGAACCCGAAAACCAACGCGCGTTGCTTCCGTTTGTCAAACGAGTCAAACGCGAGCTGCCCGATAAAAATATCTGGTGCTATACCGGCAATACGCTCGCTGGCGGGAAATTTAAGGAAGAAGAAAAAAACTGCGAAGCGACGCAGGAATTGCTGTCTTATATCGACGTGCTCGTCGACGGATTATTCGAGGAAGAAAAAAAAGACATCCGTCTGAAATTCCGCGGGTCGTCCAACCAGCGCGTGATCGACTTAAAAAAGACCTTAAAAACGGGCAAAACCGTTTTATATCTGCAATAAAGAAGGGAGAAGATTATGAACAAATTACAAATGCGCCGTTATGCAAAGCTGCTCGCGAAAACGGGTATTAACGTAAAAAGAGGGCAGTGGGTCATCGTGCAGGCTCAACTCGATCAGCCCGAATTCGTGGAAATGGTCGTGGAAGAACTGTACCGCGCGGGCGCGGGCAAGGTCAGTGTGGAATTTGCGCACCAGCCCTTGACGCAACTGCACTTTAAGTATCAGAAACTCGATAAACTTTCCGAAACGGCAAAGTGGGAAATCGAAAAACTGGAACTCAAAGAAAAGGAACTTCCCGCCATGCTTTATCTTGAATCCGCCGACCCCGACGGATTGAAGGGTATCGATCAGGAAAAATACACTGCGGCGTCCTCGGCGCGCAGAAAGGTCGCAAAGCCTTACCGTGACCGCATGGACAATAAATATCAGTGGTGCATCGCCGCCGTGCCTTCCAAAGCATGGGCGAAAAAGGTGTTCCCGAATCTGATGGTCAACACGGCGGTCGAAAAGCTGTGGGACGCGATTTTAACGGCATCGCATGCCGACGGCGCCGATCCTGTGCGCGAATGGGCGCGCCATAACGACAATCTGGCGGCGCGTTGCGACCGTCTTAACCGCCTCAACCTCGTTTCGTTCGAATATAAGGCTTCGAACGGCACCGATTTCCGCGTCGGTCTGATGCCCGAAAGCGAGTTTAAGGGCGGTGGCGAAACGACGCTCGGCGGCAATTACTATAATCCGAACATTCCTTCGGAAGAGATCTTCACGACGCCCAAAGCGGGCGAGGCGGAAGGAATCGTCTATTCTTCGAAACCGCTTTCTTATCAGGGCGAACTCATTGAGGATTTTTCGATCCGTTTCGAGGGCGGCAAGGTCGTCGAAGTCAAAGCAAAGAAAAATCAGGATCTGTTGCAAAAACTCGTTGATACCGACGACGGTGCTAAAATGCTCGGCGAATGTGCGCTCATCGCTTATGATTCGCCCATCAACAATACGGGCATTCTCTTTTATAACACGCTGTTCGACGAGAACGCAAGCTGCCACCTGGCGCTCGGTATGGGGTTCAACGAATGCGTGCGCGGCTTCGAAGATATGAGCATCGAAACGCTTCGTGAAAAGGGCGTCAACGACAGCCTTATCCACGTCGATTTCATGATCGGCACGAAAGACATGAGCATTACGGGCGTGACGAAAGACGGCCGCCGCGTCGAAATCTTCAAAAACGGCAACTGGGCGTTTTAAGAGGCCGGTTTCGGGTTATAAACACTGCGGAGGCACAGTATGAAAATTGATATTATTTCGGGATTTTTAGGCGCGGGCAAAACGACTTTAATCAAAAAGCTCGTCGCGGAAGCATATCGGGGCGAGAAGGTCGTGCTCATCGAAAACGAATTCGGTGAGATCGGCGTCGACGGCGGTTTTTTGAAAGACGCAGGCATCGAGATCACGGAAATGAATTCGGGTTGCATCTGCTGTTCGCTCGTGGGCGATTTTTCCAAAGCGCTCAAAGAGGTCGAAGGCAAGTTTTCACCCGACCGTATCGTGATCGAGCCTTCGGGCGTGGGGAAACTTTCCGACGTAATCCGCGCCGTGCAAAACGCTGATCTTGCGCACGCGCATCTCAATGCGTTCTGCACCGTAGTCGATGCGAAAAAATGCAAGACTTACCTTAAAAACTTCGGTGAATTTTTCCTTGATCAGGTCGAGCATGCGGGCTGTATTATCCTCTCGCACACTTCCGACCGCGAGAAAACCGAACACGCCGCCGCGTTGCTGCGCGAACACACGAAGGCTTCGATCGTCACGACCGACTGGAACGACCTGGCGGGAAAAGATCTGCTTGCCGCAATGGAAGGATCGGATACGCTCGGCGCGCAGCTTGAAAAACTTGCGCACGATCACGAAGAGCACTGCCATCACGATCATGATCATGAAGGACATTGCTGCCATTCTCACGATCATGAACATGATCACGAAGAGCACTGTCATCACGACCACGAGCACGAACACGGCGAACACTGCTGCCATGAGCACGGACATGAACCTCATCACCATCATGCCGACGAGGTTTTCCAAAGTTGGGGCAAAGAGACGGCAAAGACTTTCACGAAAGAAGAGGTTTCTTCCGCGCTCGCCGCGCTTGCGAAGGGGGACTACGGCGATATTCTGCGCGCAAAGGGCATCGTAAACGGCGGCAACGAGTGGATCTATTTCGACTATGTTCCGGGTGAGCCCGATCTGCGTACGGGCGCGCCCGCCATCACGGGCAGACTGTGCGTCATCGGCTGCGGTCTGAACGAAGAAAAACTTGCCGCGCTGTTCGGATTGTAATATGAAAGAAATACCGGTATTTTTCTTTCTTGGGTTTCTCGACGCGGGAAAGACCAAATTCATACAGGAAACTTTCGAAGATCCGCGGTTCGATTCGGGCGAGCGCACGCTTTTGCTCGTGCTCGAAGAGGGCGAAGAGGAATACGACGAAACGCGCTTTGCGGTGAAGGATTATGCCGTCGAATATGCCGACGCCGAAAAGCTGACCGAAAGCGCATTATCTTCGCTTACCGCAAAGCACCGCGCCGAGCGCGTCGTGGTGGAATACAACGGCATGCGCGAGTTAGGGGCGTTTTTCGATATCATGCCCGAACAATGGCAGATTGCGCAGGTCATGACCTTTTTCGAAGCCGCGACCTTTCTTTCCTACAATAAGAACATGCGCCAGCTTGTGTTCGATAAGATACAGTATACCGATATGGTCGTGTTCAACCGCTTTACCGAGGCGCAGTCGCAGGAAGAGTTCCATAAAATCGTGCGCGCCGTATCGCGCCGCACCGAAATCGTGTATGAATACGTCGGCGGCAAGGCGGTCTACGATGAAATCGTCGATCCGTTGCCCTTCGATCTCGACGCTCCCGTCGTGGAAATTGCCGACAGGGATTATGCCTTTTTCTACCGCGATCTGGTGGAAGATGCACAAAAATATCAGGGTAAAACCGTTGCGTTCAAGGCGCTTGTTGCAACCGATAAAAAAATGAAGGCGGGTACGATCGTCGTCGGCAGGCATATCATGACCTGTTGCGAGGCGGACATTGCATTTAGCGGGCTGGTGCTGTTGCACACCGTCAATCTGCCGTTCCGCACGCGCGACTGGGTGAGCGTCAAGGCGAAGGTTTCCGTGGAATATCATAAAATTTACGGCGGAAAAGGCCCCGTTCTGAAAGCGCTGAGTTTAGATTTTACCGACCCGCCCGAAGAAGAACTTGCCACGTTTTATTGAATTTTTTCCCGAAAAAATATTTACAAACGCTTTTTTGCGTGATATAATAAAATAAAATGTTCCGAATCGTTTTATCCGATTGAGGGGTTTGTATGAAAAAAATTCTCGTTTATTACTCGCTCGGCGGCAACACGCGCGCCGTGGCGAAGAAAATCGCGTCGAAACTGAAAATAAAAGCCGTCGAGATCAAAACGCTCAAAGCATATCCCGACGACGTCGACGTGTTGCAGAGTCTTGCAAAAATGCAGACCGAAATCGGCGTTATGCCGCAGATCGCGCCCACGAAAGTCGATTTTTCGCAGTACGACGCCGTCGTTCTGGGCATGCCCGTTTGGTGGCGTACGTTTGCGCCCGCCGTGAAAACCTTCCTCAAAAGCGTCGACTGGAAGGGGAAAAACCTTTATCCCTTTGTCACGCACGAAGGGAAAACGGGGCATATCGTATCCGATCTGAAAAAGGCGGTGCGCGGCGGCATGCTCTGTCCGATGCTCGGCGTGGAATTCGACGAAGAGGGCAATCAGCTTACCTCGGCGGGCGAGATCAATAACTGGGTCGCGTCGGTCGCGGAGGACGGTTTCGAGGAAGAGGACGAATGATCTTTCCCGAATTTTTCGAAAAGGAACTTGCGGCGCAGTATACGCCGCAAGAGATAGAAGAAATCGTGCGAGGATACGGGGCAAAGCGTCCCGTATCTTTTCGTGTCAATCCCCTGCGCGGCGAACGGGAACAAACGTTGCGTTCGCTCGAAGAAGAGGGGATCGATTTTTCTTGCGTCGCTTGGTATGCCGATGCCTTCGTTTCGGGCGCCGACGAACGGACGATCGCAAACACCCGCGTCTACCGTATGGGTGCGATCTATCTGCAAAGTCTTTCTTCCATGTTGCCGCCCCTTGCGCTGGGCGCGGCGGCGGGGGAAAGCGTGCTCGACATGACGGCGGCCCCCGGCGGGAAAACCACGCAGATTTCGGCGCTGACGCAGGGCGGTGCGCTAATCACCGCTTGCGAGAAGGACGGCGGCAGATTTTCGCGCCTTCGGTATAACGTGGAGAAACAGGGCGCGTCCCGCGTGACTTTATTGCATTGCGACGCCGCCCGCCTCGACGACTTTTTTCGATTCGATAAAATTCTGCTCGACGCGCCTTGCAGCGGCAGCGGAACCCTGCAAGCGGGCGAAAGCGTGAAAATAACCGAAAAAACGCTGCTTGGGTGCATGCAAACGCAGTCCGCGCTCTTAAAAAAGGCGTGGCGGCTGTTGAAGAGGGGCGGCGAACTCGTATATTCTACCTGCTCGATTTTCGAAAAAGAGAATGCGGGTGCATTGCGGCATGTCTTAACCGAACCCGACGCGGAAGTGATTCCTCTCGAAATGCCCGCGGATATTCCCGTTTTTCCGCGCACCGACGGGGCGGTCTGCGTAAAACCGAGCGTGAATTACGAAGGTTTTTTTCTTGCGAAAATTCGAAAAAAAGGTTGAATAAACTCAAAAGATTGTGAATTTTTTGTGACAGAATACTTGACAAATATTCTTCCGCGCGGTATCATATAAAGTGTAATATTAGTGTAACCTGTGCCCGTATGTCGGAAACAGGTTTTTGGTTCGTTATTCTAAAAAATAAGGAGAAAGCACCATGTCGAAGAAATCTGATCTGAAAAAGGCAATCAAAGCAAGCGAAGAGGAAATCGAAAGCCTTGAGAAAAAGCGTCTGCGCAGCCAGTCGTCCTTGCTCAGCAATATGCTTGCCGGTTCGGAACCCAACGAATCGGACAAAGAGTATTATAAGGTTTACACGCAGCTTATCGATTTGGAGCGCGAAAATCTGCGCAAATTGAGAGAAGAACTCGAAAGTTTGTAATATACTTCTGGCGCGGCGGTTCGATTTTTCGACTTCGCTCAAAATGACATGATATGGAATGTTGTGTTGAAAAATGACATGGTTAACGATATTTAACCAACATAAAGTTATCGTCATTTTGACCAAGTGTTTGGTTATCGTCATTTTGACCGAGCGTTTGGTTACCGTCATTTTGACCAAGTGCAGCGCGTGGAAAAATCTCATAGAATTAAGACGAAATTTACATAATAAGCAATTCCCCGAACGGGGAAACAAAACGGAAAAATCATAGTAGAAAATAAAAGGTCAGCGAGGAATTAACGATGAAATTGCGTGTTTTATCAATCGGCAGAAGAATTGCCATCGCCGTTTGCGCAGTGCTTGCGCTCGTAACGGGAACGCTCAGCGTTGCGTATCCGCATTTTGCCGGTACGACGGTGCAGGCGGCTACATATGAAAATTTAGCCGTTACAACGAGCTTAACCCAAATCGAAACGGGGCTTGACGGGTTGAATGAAACCAACAAGCAAGCCGTGCTCGATCAGCTTAAAAAATATTTAACGGTTACGGCAGACGGCGCAACGGTTCCTTCCGACGATTACACCGTTGACAGCGTTTCCTATGAAGGGAGCGGCGCAAAGATCACCGTTTCCGCGGCAGGCGTAAGCGGTCGCGTTACGGCGGAAGTTGCCGTTGATAGCGCAGTCGCCCCCGTTTTGCAAAGCGTATCCGTTTCGGTCGATCCCGAAAAAGCAGAACGCAATGAAGACGGTATCTATAAGGTATTGCAACACGGTCGTCCTACGGACGAAAGTGTATTTTTGACCGATACGGGAAAACGTCCCGTGCAGTTCACCGACGGGAAGCAAAGCATTCTCGATTTCCTTAAAATCGAATTGCGCTATCAGAACGTAACGCTTCCCATCAGCAAAGTGGAATATAACGAAGAAGGCGAACTGATTCCCCAAAAAATCGGGCAGGTCTATTCGTACCGTATCAACCAAAAGTCGTTTACGGCGGGCAGCCGTACGATCACCGTTTCGGTGGAATACGACGAAAACGGAAACAGATTAAACGGCTCGCTCGACGCGCTTTTCGAGGATGTGCAGATCATTTCTTTGGAAGCGACGCAAAAGGGAGGCGTGTTGTACTCGTATTCCGACGTTATTTCCAGCGTTACCGTTACCGCTAAATATAACGACGGCACCTCGCGTGTACTTTCGGAACGCGAATACACCACAAACTCTTCGTTGGTTCCTGCTTTGAGCAACATTCCCGACCCGGAAAAAAACACGGATTTCACAACAAGCGCAGGTGGGGACGATAGAGATATATTAGGTGTTCCGACGAATCTTTCTACCGCTAACTATGCCAAAGAGGTAACGATTACAAGCGGCGGGATCAGCACGACGTTGAATATTGGTGGCATCACGCTTGCCCACCCCAATCAGATCATCGGCATTGTCGGCGTTCCTGCTTTGCAGAAAGAGGGCGCACCGCTCGATTTAAGCGGACTTTCGGTTGCAATATCTTATGTCGAAGTATATCACGATACCATGGTTTATGTCGGAACAAATAATATCGTTGGCGGTACGGTAATTGATCAGTCGACGACGATTATGGTTCCCTTAACCGATTTGATTGATTATCTTACCGTAAAATATAACGGCGGCGCGGCGCAGGCGGCAAAAGATTCCGTCGTACCGACGATTTCGGGCAACGGAACTACAATTCCGACCGAACTGACTTTTACATACAAAGGACAGATGTTCTATTTCTCGACGGGTGCTTCGAGACCGTCAAGCGGCGGAACCTATTTTACGAACTGGTCGCGTAATCCTAATTTCACGACGAATTCTTTTGAGTTGGAAGTGGAAAAGAATGACGGTCCTTCGGTCACTGCAAACTATTATACCCGCCCGATCATCAACGAAGACATCGTAACCTACCGCGAAGGTTTGACGAAACCCGTGCTCGGCGTGGATTTCTCCGATCCCCAAGCGGTTGCAAACGGCACGCGCGTGGAAATCACGAACCTTGCCGACAACACAAAACTCGGCTTTACCTACACGGTTTCGGGCGATACCGTTACCATGCTCGGCGATGCGGCAAACCAACCCGGCACGGTGGGCGCCGCATATACGCAGGAAGGCAAAGACAGCCGTTTCTCCTTCACGAAGCCCGGCAGATTCAGCGTTGCGATCATTCTGCCCGATGTGCAGGTAGGCGCTACGCCCAACTACTTTTACGGCACGACCTCGAACCGTGCGGAATACGAAATCGAAATTGAAAAGGGCGACCTTACCGTCAGCTATACCAACCTTACGCTTACGGAAAACGGACTTGCCGTTGCGCAGGGAACGCTCCTTTCCTCGTTGCAAAAAATCGGTGTGCTGTTCAGCACGGGCGGTAACATCGTAAGCGGCGCGAACGCACCGCAAACCTACGCCGTGTATGTGCGCCGCGCAAACGAACCCGTC
This sequence comes from uncultured Christensenellaceae bacterium, assembly GCA_910589015.1. GTDB lineage: Bacteria > Bacillota > Clostridia > Christensenellales > Borkfalkiaceae > Gallimonas. The sequence continues at coordinate 102,534 of CAJUSA010000002.1, read as the reverse complement.
AACGCAAAACGCGTTCTTCTTCGTTATACGAACGGCGCGAGAGAGGAACTGACGGCGGACGAACTTACCGCACTGAGCGAGCTTGCCGCATACGACCATCCACGCGAAGAGTTCTACATACACACCGAAACTTCGGGTAACGATTATTATAAGCCCGTTAATACGGGCACGACCCCCGTTACTCTTTTCGTCGTCATTCCCAACGTCGATACGATCACGAGCGTGAACGTGCAGTACGACCGCACGCAGACCGCGAAAAAGGTGATCGATGAATGGACGGAGAACTTCGGCGGCGAATATGACGTTACGATCTCGAAAGACGGCGCGCCTTTGACCGACGCGGCGGCGGAAGTCCTTCACGTAAACAACGCCTATACGATCACGTTTACCCGTAAATCGGGCGCGAACGAGAAAACCGTGCCGCTCGTCGTTTCGCCTGTGTTCTATAACGACGTAAAAACGAACGTCAGCGGCGACGCGGAATACGACGGCGAACTGAAGTTTACCGATTTGATCGCGCGTTTGAAAGACGCGGTCAACAAAGCATATAACAGCGCGCATTATTATACGCTGAATACAAATTCGATCGTCTTTACCGACGCGGCGGGCAACACGACTTCCGACGTGCGCGATCTTTCCGTCGGCGCATGGACGGCGCAATTCAATACGCAACTTGGCGCGAACGACGCAGAGGGCGATTATAATTTGCCTGCTTTCAGCGTGACCTTTAACATTACGGCGCTTAACCTTACGTTCAGTGTAGACGGTTCTTCTTCGGCGTTTACTTCCGAAAACGGCTATAAAGCGAACTATACCGGAAGTGAATTAGTGTTCGCCATCACCGGTTGGAACGCGGCTGCCGAAAAGAACGTATCGGTATCCGTTAAGGGTATGCTTCCCGACGGCACCACGGAAATTCCCGCAAACTTCTATTCGCTTACCACCGACGGCGAATTCAAACTTTCGCTCTACACCGCAGGGACTTATACGGTTACGCTTACCGACGAATCGGACAACGTAACGCTTCCCGAGGCAACGTCTTCTTACACGCTTACCGTAAGCAAAGTAGCGGCAGCTCTGAGCAAAACGGAAACCTCGGTGCAGATTTCCTCTTCCTTCGCGCTTCCTTCCGACGTCACCGTCAACGGCGTTAACGCGAGCGAAGGGCTGTACATTTCTAATTATAAAATTTATTCCGACGAGGGGTGCACGACCGAGATCGCTGCGGCGGATATGCAAGTGGACGGAACCTATTATGTTAAGGTTACGGGCATTTCGGGCGACTATGTGAAATCGGTCGACGGGCGCTATCAGGCGACTTTCACTTATGGCGTAAACTACGAACTTCCCGAAACGGCACTCACGCTGAAAATTGCGCAGGGCTCGCTTCCCGCACTGGTCGCCAAAGACGAACTGAAAGACGAAAACGGCGCCCTTAAGCTCGTTGCGAATTACGGCACCGGCGTGAATATTCTCTCGTACTTCACGAACGCAACCGATGCGGGCAATTACGTCGTTACGGTAACGGCAGCCGCGCGCACTTCGTTCACCGCGGAAGATCTTGCCAACGGCACGCTTCCCGCAGGCAATTACGTTGTTACGATCGATGCGAACCCCAACTTTGCATGGGTGGGCGGCGAAGCCGTCAGCGTCAATCTCACCGTCGGCAAAGCGGCAATCGACGTTCCCGAACTCGTTGTTGCAACGGGCACTTATACGGGCGCGAGCAATTCCGTGAAAGTGGGCGGCACGTCCGCTTACTGGGGCGCGCTCAAAGGCATCGTCACTGCAACCGTTTACCGTTTCGATATCGGCACGACCGATTTCACGATCAAAGCCGATACCGTTGCGTGTACTACCGCTACGTTTGAAATCGTCGAAGAGGAAGGGCTTACCGTCGGCAAGCTCACTTATACCGACGCGGGCATTTACTACATTGTATTCGAGCTGACCTCGCCCAATTATTACTGGAAGGGCGGTGCCGAAACGCAGACCAAGACCGATGCGGCGCGCGTTGCCGAAATTGCCTGCAAGGAACTTTCCGTTCCCGTCACGAAACGCGTTTGGGAACAGGGCGAAACGGTGAACTACGGCGCTACCGGTTCGGCTACGATCGACGGTTACACCGTAAACTATGATATCACGACCGATACGACCGCTAAAACGGTGAAATATACCGTTACGAGCATTACGAAGGATAGCGCGGACGACATCAAACACAACTTTGTTTGGGTGCGCAATGCCGACGACTACGAAGGGCTTGCTTACCTCGGCGACAGGGGTTACGGCGTGGTGAACGGCTTAACCGCTACTTTGAACTATGCGGTTGTGACGACCAAGCTCGATATTTCTTACGATAACAAGGCAAGCGTTGTTTACGGCGGTTATGTCGGCGGCGCAGTGCTTACCGACCTCAATCAAGTATTTGTACCGAAGGGTTCGGCTTCCATTCCGAGCGGAACGACCGTTTCGTATTCTTACCTCGACGGCGAAGGGAACGTCAATTCGATCACCGCAGATAGCATTAAAACGCTTAATGCGGGAACGTATGCCGTAACGGTTTCACTTACGTTCGGCGCGGATACGACCTATGCGCCCATGACTTTCTATGTTGCGCTCACCGTTTCGCCCCGTCCCGTTACGATTATTCTGAACGGCACGCTTGCTTACGGCGCCGAACTGAGCAATGCTACGTTTACCTATGCGGCGGGCAGTCTGAATTTCAACGACGGCGTAAATCCTGCGTTCGCTTACGCGCTCGATACCTACCTTGACGTGAAAGACGGCTCGTACGCTTATTCCGATTACGCATGGGCAAAGCTCGACAACACGCTTGCCAACTACGAGGTTACGTTCGACGGCGCGAGCGCCCTCACGGTGGTTAGGGGCACGGCAAACGTATCGCTGAATCTCGAATATTTCTACGGCGAAACGCCCGCAGGCGGCACGCTGAACGCCGTTTCCGATGCCGCTAAATTTGTTTACGACAAAGAAAACGTCGGCGCAAGCGGCACGGTTTCTTATACGGTTACAAAGAACGGCGAAGATTATGACGTTACGCTTAACGTTTCGACTCTGAGCAGCAAAAATTACAACTTTGTTGCAAAGAACAGTGATTGCAAGGTAACGTTCAACAAACTTGCCGTCAATGTAAAAATCGGCAACGCTACGGCAAATTTCGGCACGCGTGCCGATCTGAACGCAGTGCCCGTCACGATCGAAGTCGCAACGCAAGGCGTTTCGGTCGACGTTGCCGCGCTGACTACGGAACTCAAAACTTATTTAACGCTTTCGACCGACGCATTCGTCGGCGCAAACGGCACGGCGCAGGTCGGCAAATACCCGATCACGGCGGCGATTGCGGATAACGATCATTTTGAAGTCGCAGGCTACACGAACGGCGAATATACCGTTGCATTTGATACGGCATGGCTCAACGTAACCGCGGAAGAAAATCTTAAATATACGGGCAGCTCGCTCAACCTCATCAAGTCGGTTGCGATTGCACAGGTCAATGGGGCGGATCCCGTGGCGGAAGGCGGTTACACCGTTTACTATTCCACCGACACGACGACCGAGAAACACTGGTCGACGGCGGCAAGAGAAACCAATGCGAATACTTACACCGTTTCGTATTATATCGACATTGCGGGCTACGGCAAGGTAGAAATCAACAATACGCTTTCCGTTGTCATTGCAAAGGGCGAAAACACGATCAAGACCGACTTCAACGTAAACAACGCCGTGGCAGACAGCGCGGAAAACATCGGCGAAACAGACGCATGGAAGTACGGCAAATATGACGCTGCGCTGCTCACCGTTCCCGAGGCGGACTTCGGCGGCACGGTCACATATACGCTCTACAAGGGCGACGCAACCGAAGCGTTTGCAACGGGCACCGACCTTACTACGCTGTTGCAGCTTCACGCGAACAGAATGGAATGCGCCGTTTATAAACTCGTCGTTTCCACTTCGGACGCGGGCAACTACGAGTCGGCAAGCAAAGCATATTTCTTTAAGGTCGGCAAAGCAGCGCTCACCTTCAAGGCTGCGGATACGAATGTAACGTACGGCGACGCGGCGAAGTTCGACTACGTCGTAACGGGTCTGAATACTGCCGCGGGCGACACGAAAGAGAGCGTGCTCGGCAACGATTTCGAAGTGAATTACAACTGCGATTATAAAGCGGGCGATGCTGATAACGGCAATGTTCGGGAAGGCGGCTATGCGATCACGCTGAGCGTTTCCCGCAAAGACGGCGGTGATTTCGAATCGCTTGCAAACTACACGGTTGAAACGGCAGATGGAACGCTCACCGTTACGGCGCGCCCGATCACGATCAAGATCAATTCCGAAACCGTTGATTACAGAACGAATAATATTCCTCGTCCTTCTGCACTGCTTGTGCGCGGCACGTTGCCCGACGACGTTAAACTTGAAGACGTGATTACGCTTGTCACGCCGAGATTGAACTTTGAAAATCTTTCCGCCGCAAACGAATGGTTGCAGCCCGTCGGCACATATTACATCTATCCGCAGGCAAAAGGCACGGCGGCAGTCAACTATGTTGTCGATTTCTTCGACTGCGAATATAATGCCGAAAACAACCATGCCGATTATATCGAAGGCGGTAAATATTTCGGCACGTACACCATCAACACGCTGTTCGTCAACACGACGTGGAACGGCGCGTCGCAGGCGTTTGTCTATAACGGAAGGGCAATCAGTTTGGAGGCTTATGCAACGAGCTATTCCCAATCGGACGGCTCGGTCGGTGAGTTCCCTTCGCCCAGAGAACTTTCGCTTTCTTACATTGCTTATACGAAGGATCTCGATATCAACAACTCGATTGCTCATGCTACCGCCGGTCTGCCGACGAATGCCGGTTCGTATGTAATCTACGCTGCAATGGCTGATACAAACTATACGACGGGCGGTGCGTACATCATCATCGTGATTGAAAAGGCGACGCTCGAATTGCAGGTCGATAACCTCACCATGACGTACGGCGACAATCTGCCCGCAGGCAAATACTCGCTGAAAGATACCAATCAGCTTTATACGCAAGCGGATAAAGACGAACTCGACGGAAAAAAGACATCCTATTCCGTTCTGAACGGCGGTACGGTGGTTTTGGCAGAGGACGCTAATAAACTCGGCGCGGGCACCTATGCGCTTACGCTTGCCGAGATTGCGCTGACCAACTACAAAGTACTCGTTTCGTACGGTTCGCTCACGATCAATCGCCGTCAGGTTACGGTCACGCTGAACAACTTCGAAAAACCTTATAAAGGCGCGGCATACGATCAAAGCTCTTTGGGGTTGGATGCGGTCGACGAAGACGGCAACAGCACCGCTTACACGGTTACGAATATGCCCTCGAACGGCGATAAAACGAACGCTACGACGCTCGGGATCACGCTCGCGGTCGTGGGTACGGCGCGCAACGTCGGCACCTATGGCGTAGTGGCAAGTGCTGTGAACGACGGTAATTATATCGTCACGTTCATGAGCAACACGGCGCAATTTAAGATCACGCCCGCCGAAATCTATGTTCAGACGACGCTTAGCGTCCTTTACGGCGAAGAAACCCCGTCAAGCATTTCGTATGAAATCGGTACGCTCGATAGCAAAGGAAACTTCGTCGCGGGTATCGGGGAAGAAACGTATCAGTATCTGCTTGAACAGCAGGCTCTTACGACCAACGTCGTTTACGTCGGCGGTGCGCCCGAATACACGCTCACCTGGACGAAGAAAACGACCCCCGGTCAGGAATATACGATCAACCGCGTCGGCACGGCAGGGTTCTCGTTCATGAACTACACCGTTGCAGAAAACGGCTATCTTACGAAATACGTCATTGAAAAGCGCGTCGTCACCGTGACGGGTGCCGTGGAAGCCGAATATACGGGTTCGGCAATCAATCCGAAGTTTACATACGGCAATCTTGCAGGCAGTGAATCGCTTTCCGTTCAGCTCAATTATCTTGACGCTGCGGGCGATTCGATAACGTATATCATTGATGCCGGAACCTATACGGTTGTTCTTAGCAACATCAGCGGAAACGAATCAAAACATTACATGTTCGAAGGCGGAAAAGATTCGCTTGAAATTGAATTCACCGTTTTGAAAAAACTTATCGACGTTGAATGGGAAAATGATTCCATGCGCTACGATTCGTCCGCTACGGGTAACGAAAACTATAACCGCCTTATCGGTTACAGTGACGCGGTGAACGGTTTGGTCGATTCCATACTGACCCGTACTTATACGGTCTATTCCACCTCGACCGACGGCACGGTGCAGAAAGGCGAATCGAAAACGGATACTCTTGCTTTTTCGATCGTAAGCAGCGATAATTACGGTCGTATGCTTGTCGGCATCGGCAAATACAAGCTCACGCTTACGCTGAAAGAGGGCAACAGCGCCAACTATCAGTTTAAGGACGGCGAAACCCAGATCATAATCGAATTCTCGGCTTATTCCAACACGGTCGAGATGAACGTTGCGGTAAACAACAAAGTTTACGACGGCAAAGCGCCCGTTGAAACGGTTTCCGTCGAAGGAACGGTGTTCGAGGGCGACGATCTTGCAAATTATCTCACTAAGTCGTACGCGAAAATCGACGCGGAAACGGCAGGCAAACTGAACGCGATCGAACGTAAGCTCAACTCTGCCGACATGACGCAGAACGGCGTTGTCTTCAATATGACGGTTGCGCCTTCCGACGCAGGTTATTATGTGTTCCACGTTGTATATTTCCGCGATCTTCCTACGGGTGCGGAAGGTGCCGACGTATACGTTGTGTACCAAATCACGCCGTGGGTGATCGAAACGGCGCCCGTGATCGGCGATACGACTTCCGCCGTGTACGACGATACCGTGAAAGAATTTACCATCACGATCAGCGATCCTGCTGCGATCGATGCGTTTTTGAAGAATCCGAACTGGATCACCGTTACGGGTATCGCGAGAGATTATTCCGACGGTTCGGTGCCCGAAGTTGCTGTGACCGACGCAATTGTTTGGGAACTCAACGAAACGGGAACGGTGCTTACGGTCACCGCAAAATATACGGGCAACTACACCGTTACTTTCCACCTCGGCAACGATAACTATGAATGGAAGAAGGACAGCGAGGATTCGAATCCCGATATCGAAGGCGGCGTGGGCGACGGTATTGCCGTGAACGAAAACGGCGACGTGACAATTTCTTTCTCGATCACGCTGCACTACATCAACCTCGAAACCGAAACCGAGGCAAATCAGGCGAGCTCTGTCTATGGCGGCGAATACCTCGACGCCGTGAAAAACAGCCTTCACGCAAGAGGTGTGCAGTCCTTTGTCGACTTGAACAACATTACCGTGGCTTACTTCGCATGGAGAGCAGACGGCAACTATGCGGGCGTGCCCGATCTTGGTGCCAATGCGTTGCGCGCAGGCAAATATCATTATAGCGTGCACATCCCCGGTACCACGAATTACAACACGAAATATGAAAACGGCACGCTTATCGTGAACAAGAAAGATGTTCTTGTAACGGTCGACGCATTCGGCACCTTCGGTAGCGATATCGTAACGTTCAACCGCGACTCGTTCCGTTTCGACGGTTTTACCGCAAACGTAAACAACCCTTGGGACGTTCTCGCCGTCGATTACGACGCGCTGAGCTATACCATCGGCACGATCGGCGAAGAGAATTATTCGAACGGCTTCCTGAATGCGGGCAAATACGTCGGTATCCTCAATCTTGAAACGGCCGACGGCAACCTGATCGGGTTTAACGCGGTCGGCACGCAGGACGACTACAATTACGTCTTTAACAAAGCGGACAGCTCGTATACCGTCAACCGTTACGAAATTACGGTGAACATCGGCAACGCAAGTTCGCCTTTCGGTTCGCCCATCAACGTGCGGAATGTCGCGCTCACCACGGGTAACAATATCTTCGAGCCTTATGAATCGCTCAGAGATTTGCTCGAGGTCCGGTTCTCGCTCAATGCCGATTCGCAGAGCAATGCGGGCAACTATGTTCTTACCGCAACGGCGAACAACGGCAACTACCTTGTCAACTTCAACAGCGGCGTTTATACGATCACTCCGATCGCCGTCGCAGTCACGCTCAATGCGGGTGGCGGCGTCTACAACGGTAAAATCGACGCGGCAAATCTGGCGCGCGTTTCGAGTTCGGAAAGCCCTGACCTCACACGCAGGGATATCGAAGGCTACATTGTGTTCCGTTACACGGGCACGAGTTTCTCGGGCGTCGATTACGACGGTTACACCGTTCCCACGCTCGCCGGTTCCTACACCGTAACGGCGGAAATCGATCCCGAAAAAACGGGCAACTTCACGCTTATCGGCAACGCATCTGCGGTGTTCGCGGTTGAAAGAATGTCGCTCGACGTCACCAAACTGAGCGCCGAAAACATTGTTTACAACGGCAACGCGCACAGAGTGACGATTATCGACAACGATTACAACGTCGGCGGCGCACAGCTCTACGAATACAACCGTAACCAGACCTTCACGCAGGCGGGCATTTATTACCTCACGCTTACCGTGTGCGATGCCGCCAACATGCAGTGGTCGACGCGCGAAAGCGAATATGCTTTGCAAGTTGTGATTTCGAAGGGCACGAACGGTGTTTCGAACATTACGATCGAGAACTGGACGTACGGCGAAGCGGCGAATAAGCCCAAGGCCGAACTCTCGCACAACGACGGCGCGCAGATCGTATTCGAATATTACGTCGACGGCGCCTGGACGACGGTCGTTCCCACCAATGCGGGCAGCTATTCCGTGCGCGCTTCGGTTGCGGAATCGGCAAACTACAACGCTTACACGAGTCTTGAACAGCGTTTCGAAATTTACAAAAAGACGCTTACCGTTCCATCGCTCGAAATAATTACGGAAGGCGAAAACCGCAACGATATGTTCACGGGTTCGACTTTGCTTGCCAATGTACTCGGTTACGACGCGGAAACGATGCTGCTTTCTTACAGCGACGCGTCGAGCGTGAGTGGCAACAACGTTACGCTCAGCGCGTTTAACGCAGGCACCTACCGTATTACGATCAAACTTAACGATGCCGTCAACTATGCCTGGGCGCGTAGCGACGATGACGACGACGGCGTTGTCACGCTGCTGTGGACGGTTACGCCCCGCAAGATCGAAACCAATCCCACGGCGAACACCGATAAATTCATCGTCGACGGTTCGATCCTCGAGTATCTGCCCGAAGGGTTCGATTCTTCGATCATGGATATCGAGAACAACCAGATCGGACACAGCGGTAAATTCACCGTTACCGTTAAGCTCAAAGATACGGCGAACTACACCTGGGCGGACGGTTCGACGGATTCGCTCACGTTTGAATGGACGGTTGAAGGCGTCAGCAATATCTTTATCGGAATCGTCGGCGGGCTTGCGGGCGTCGTCGTGATTGCGGCGGTTGCACTCTTCGCTCAGATCGGCGTACACAACAAAAAGAAAAAGCGCGAAGCTGCCGAAATGGAAAACCGTGACGGCACGAACGCAGAGGAAGGGGTGTAATCATGGCGAACATTAATCTTTTGGACTTCGATCTTTTAAGGCTCTTCTCGGTACCCGATCTGATTATCATAGGGTCGATCCTGCTCGTCGCGATTGTCCTCATCATCGGAAATATCGTGCTTGTACATTTCTACAAAAAGCATGCGGAACGCAAGCTGTGCACCAAACAGTTGCAACAGCGTCGTGAAGAACTTTTAGGCATGCTCGAAACCATGAAAAACGGCGGCGCGTTTGCGGTAGCCGACGAGGAAGAAAAAGAGGACGACCTCACCGAAGAAGAAATGTATGAGGACGACGAAGATGACGACGACCTTGAAATGGGCGTCATCTCGGCGGACGACGAAGAAAGCCTTGCGGAGGCCGTGGCTTCCGCCGATGAGGCAAGCGAATTCGACCGCAGAGTTCGCATTATGAAAGCGGCGGAAATGTCGCCCGCGATGCGCGAGAAATTCTCGCTCGTCGGCAGCGAATACGACGAAAAGAGCTATTTTGTGCGCTTTGCGTATTCTTTCGAGGCGAAACTCAACCGCGCGGACGAAAAGGTGCAGGAACGCTATGTTGCACTTTTGAACGAATTGGCGCTCTACCGCGGCGTAAAAATCGCAAGCAGCAGCAAACAGCAGCGCATCTACAAAGGGCGCAAAACACTCGGGCTCATCATGTTCCGCGGGCGCACGCTCTGCATTGCGTTGGCGTTGAATCCCGCCGATTACAAAGATACAAAATACCGCGGCATCGATATGTCCGAGAAAAAGCGTTTCAAAGCAACGCCCATGGTGTTCAAGCTGACTTCTTCGCGTAAGATCGAATATGCGAAATATCTGCTCGTTCAGCTCGCTGACGCACACACGCTCGTCATGAACGAAAATCCCGAAAAGGCCGAAATCAATTTCGAGAATTTGTCCGACGCCGAGCTGTTCGAAAACGACAAACTGAAAATTTATGTGTTGGGCGAAGTTCCCGAAAACGTATTGCAGAAGATCGAAGCAGAGGCGGAAGCGAAAGCTGCCGCGGAAGCCGAGGCAAAAAAGGCGGAACGGCTTGCGAAAAAAGCAGAAAAAGCACAGGCTGCGCAAGCACAGGAAGAAGTCGCGGCGGCGAAACCCAAACGCGGAAAAAAATCCGCGGAATAAACCCGCTCTCATGTGGAACCCGTTTGAAGGCGTTGCTTTCGAACGGGTTTTTTCATAAAATATCATGCAATAACACACGATGAGGGAAAGAATCGGATATGGATAAGCAAACGGTACAATTGACGGCAGAAGAAAAAACAGCTTTGGTATCGGGAACCGACTTTATGTATACGAACCCCGTTCCACGCCTGCATATTCCGTCCGTACGCATGTCTGACGGTCCGCACGGGCTTCGCGTGCAAGAAAAAGGGGACAACGGCGTAACGGGCAGCCGCGTGGCAACGGTGTTTCCTACGGCGGCAACCGTTGCCAACGGCTGGAACTTAGAAAATCTGCAAAAAGCGGGGCAGGCGATCGCACGCGAATGCCTGCATTACGGTGTGGATTTGCTGCTCGGACCGGGCGTCAACATCAAACGCAATCCGCTTTGCGGGCGTAATTTCGAATATTTTTCCGAAGATCCTTTCCTTTCGGGCGAACTTGCCGCCGCACAAATACGCGTCGTGCAACAAAACGGCGTCGGAGCGTGCTTAAAGCATTTTGCGTTCAACAATGCCGAAACCTACCGTTGGCTGTTGCACGACGTACTGCGCGAAGAATGGGGGTACGACGGCGCCGTTATGACCGACTGGGGCGGCATACACGACCGCGTTGCCGCTTTGCAGGCGGGTCTTGATCTCGAAATGCCGGGTGACGCCGCCATCTGCCGCAAATGGATCTTAGACGGTTTGAAAGCGGGCACGCTTGCGGAAACCGACCTGAATGCCGCCGCGGAAAACGTGTTACGGCTCGTTGAGCGCTGTTCGGGCGAAAAACAAGCCGAAGTCGATTTTTCGGAACATCATCGGTTAAGCGGGGAACTTGCCGCCGACTGCGCCGTTCTTCTGAAAAACGAGGGCGCCCTTCCGCTCGCTCCCGAAAAAGAGCTTTGCGTCATCGGCGATCTGTTCGCGCATATGCGTTATCAGGGCGCAGGCAGTTCGATGGTAAATCCAGCCCGTTTGACCTCGCCGCAAAATGCATTTGACGAAAGGGGCATTCGTTACGTTTTTGCGCGAGGGTACAATCGCAACGGTGTTTTTCGAAAAAAAACGATGGAAAAGGCGCTTGCCGTCTGCCAACCGTATGAGAGTATTTTGCTGTTCGCGGGATTGACGGATGAATCGGAAAGCGAGGGAGCCGACCGAAAAAATATGAAGTTGCCCGCAAATCAGCTTGCTCTTATTGACGCGCTGCTTGCATCGGGTAAAAAAATTACGTTGGTGTTATTCGGTGGCGCAAGCGTCGAACTACCGTTTGCCGATCGCCTTTCCGCACTTCTCGCGATGTATCTGCCCGGACAAAACGGCGGTACGGCTTGCGCCGATCTGCTTTTCGGCAACGTGTGTCCGAGCGGAAAACTTGCCGAAACCTGGGTGAAATCTTACAACGACGTTCCGTTCGGCGACGAATTTTCCATAGAATCGCGTGAAATTTACAAAGAAAGCGTGTTTGTCGGCTATCGTTATTACACCACGGCGCAAAAAGAAGTGCGTTTTCCGTTCGGGTTCGGTCTGTCATACACGTCGTTTGCCTGGCGCGATATGCAGGTGAGAGAACGCAACGGCACGTTTGAAGTGACTTGCGAAGTCGAAAATACGGGCGCGTACGGCGGATCCGACGTTGTACAGCTTTATCTGTCCGCCCTCGAAAGCAGGGTATTCCGCCCCGTGCGCGAATTGCGTGCGTTTGAAAAAGTATATCTGAAACCTGGCGAGAAAAAGCGCGTTACGCTTTCGTTCGACCGAAAAGATTTTTCGTACTGGAACCTTGAACGAAAAGCATTTGTCGTAGAAAGCGGCAACTATGAGATACAGCTTTGCAGCGATTGCGAACACGTCGTTCTTGCCCAATCGGTTGCGTTGGCGGGGGAAGACCTTCCTTCGCCGTATTCCGATCGGGTAACAACGGCTTACGCGGGTGCGGCGCTTTGTACGGTTACGAACGACCTGTTCGAAGAAATGAGCGGGTTGCGCATTCCCGTCTTGCCGCCGAGAAAGCCCGTTACGATCGAAAGCCGTTTTCAGGATATCCGTCAGTCGTTACTCGGAAAAATACTCTATTCGCTCGTCTTGCTCGCGCCGCGTATCCAAGCGCGCCGCTCCAAACGGAAAAAAGAGGGGGCAGAACGCGACAACGCGCAAAAGGGCGCGCTCTTTATGCGGCTGATTTTGGAAAACAGTACGCTCTGTTCCATGACCATGGCGGCAAGCACGCATATGCCTTATCATTATGCGCAGGCGTTCATGCACTTCGGAAACGGACATTTCTTCAAAGGACTCGCTTGTTTCTTCAAGAAAATCAAAGTCCCGAAATTACCGAAAGAAAAAATTTAGTTCACTAAGTGAATTATTATTGACAATTTCCCTTCGACATGCTATGATAGAGCAAATTAAGAAACATTCGGAGTGAAATATGGCAATTAAAATCGTGATCGATTCGGCGTCCGATATCGACTTAAAAGAGGCCGAAGCGTTGGGCGTTACGCTCATACCTATGGAAATTCAATTTGGGGACGAAAAATACGAAGACGGGGTGAACCTGACCCATGAGCAATTTTTCGAAAAGCTCATCGAAAGCGCGGAACTGCCCAAAACAAGTCAAATCAATCCTTACACGTTTGAAGAAAAGTTTGCGCCGCTCGTTGAAGAGGGGCACGAGGTGATCGCGATCACCATATCGTCGAAACTTTCGGGAACCTTCCGCAACGCACAGACGGCGGCAAAGAAATTCGGTAATCAGGTGACGGCGGTCGACAGTCTGAACGCAAGCATCGGCGAAAGACTGCTCTGTCAATATGCCCTGCGTTTGATTGAGGATGGAAAATCGGCGCAGGAGATCGTGAGTCTGCTCAACGAGGCGAAAAAGAAAATCAATCTCATTGCCGTGCTCGATACGCTGAAATATCTAAAAAAGGGGGGAAGGATCGGTGCCCTGACGGCGTTTGCGGGCGAAATGCTTTCCATTAAGCCCGTAATCGGCATCATAGACGGCGCGGTGAAACTCATCGGCAAGGCAATCGGTTCTAAAAAAGGGAACAATCTTCTGAACACGCTAGTGCGGGAACAGGGAATCGACTTTACTATGCCTTACGGCGTGATCTGGTCGGGGCTGGACGATTCCATGCTGTTGAAATATCTCAAAGACAGCGAACATCTTTGGCGCTATCAAACGGACAGCGTACCTTCGTACCCGATCGGAAGCACGATCGGCACGCATATCGGTCCGGGCGGCATCGGCGTAGCCTTCTTTTCGGAAGAATGCGGCGAATAAACGCAATCGGTCTTCTTTCAAACTGGAAACTTTTTCCGAAAGTAACGTTGATTCGTTACTTTTTTTCTATGAAAAAGTACTTGACGAAAAGCCGTTGGCATTGTATTATAATAGTAACGAAAAAGTTTTAATTTTAACGGCATTTATAATTTTTTTCTGTTACGTGTCGTAACAGAAAGTCCCGAAGGGAATCCTTCGGGAAAAATGATTTATTCGGAATGTAAAAAGGAGAAAGAACGTGCATTTGAAACCGAAAAAAGAAAATTATTCGAGAACCGAACAGGCGGCTGTAAAAAAGAAACCGAGCAAAAAACTGGTTGCAATCGGCTCCGTGGCGCTTGCAGTCGTTTTGACGCTTTCGATCGTGCTCCCCGTCGTATTATGCAAAAAAGATCCTTCTTTTAAGATCCCCGAAAACAAACTTCCCACTGAAGAGAAGTTTGCCTTAACAAAGTACGATTACGATAATCTCGGCGACGTACAGACGACGCTTCGCGCCGATACGTTAAACGTAGTGGAACGCAACCTTGCGCGGCAAACGCCCGAAATTCTCAGCGATGATTTTTCGCTTGTGTATCATACGGGCGAAAAAAGACTGAGCGCCGTCTACGAACACAGGGAAAACACTGCGCAGGAAAAAGTCGCTACCATACATTTTTCGGAATATACCTATCCGAGCGTGCAAAACATTACGACCGCTTACGACGAGGTTGCCGCCGCGGCGGGCATATCGTCGGAGGATTATTTCCGATATTTCAAATACATGCTCATGACGCAAGGGCAGCATCTCGCGCTCGAATCGCAGCGGCGCTCTACGGCGTCGTTCCGTGCGATAGGCGATACAAGCGAACGCGGCGAGGAATCGCTGAGCGGTTGGCTTAAAAAACACCCTTCGGCAGACCGGCAATACGGCGCGGTGAAAGGCGAAAACAACGCCGTGAAAAAGGAAATCACGCTCGACGCGTTATACCGTACCTATCATACCACGGGGCTTTATCTGCCTGCAGGCGAGGTGGCAACCGTCAAAGTAGAGGGGCTGAAACAAGGTGAAAAAATTTCCGTATTTGTCGGTTTGCAAAATTCCCTTGCCTGGCGCGGGCAGATAAGCAAAGCGGCGGAACAAGTGATTGCCGACGAAACGGGCGGCATCGATCTCGTTCATTTCGACGACGCCGGCTCGGATATGTTCTTCAAAAAGGCGGACATTGTTACCGCAACGGGAAATTTTTACGAATACGGCAACGATGCATTTTTACAAAGTCAATGGAGACGCCAACACTGGCGCGCTCCGTGGGTCACGGCGGAATTTATGTTCGAACAGAACGGCGAATATGAAATCGGCACGCCGTTCGGCGGCATTATGCATATCAATCCGCGCAACTGCTATTCGCCCGTTAAAACGACATTTACGGGCGCGGTGGAAACGCCGCATTATATTTTAGGCGTTACGACGCCCGAATATTTCGACGAATACCTTCGCGACGCACCCGGCGTCGTCGGAGCGATCGACACGGAAAACGGACAGCTGATCGGCCCGACAGGCGAAACGGGCACGAAAAATTATATGCGCGCGATCAAAACCGACGAAGCCGATAAACTCGCCATGCTTTGGCATTCGTTTTTCTCGGTAAACGAATCCTTTACGGGCGGAACGTATAACCGCCCCAACCGCGTGCAATTCGATTGGCACGTTCCCGCAGGCGCGGCGGTGGCGCTCGGCGGATATGTATACGCCTGTCCGACCGATTGGTTCAAAACGGCAACGAATTACAGATCTTTGTTGCGCGGCGGCACTTGGGGCACGCTGCACGAGATCGGGCACAATCACGCCAGCAGTTACGGCACGTTCTGGGGCTTCGGCGACGGAAAGGAGAGCGAAGTACATAACAACGCGCTTACGGTGCTCGGCTATATCATGTTCTGCGATACGGGTACGACGATGCGCCACGGCGGGGATGTCGAACACGGGTTTGCCGCAAATCCTTATACTTCGCTTCAAAGCAATCTTGCAATCAATAAAAAAACACATACCGACTTTTCGCAACTCGGCTATTTCGAGATATTGGATATGTATACCAATATCATGCACTCGTTCGGCGCGGAAAAGTATTACGAGTTACTGTATTCGTATAAGCTTTCCAACTCCTATATCGTCGAGGGAACGAACGGCAACCGCCGCTCGGAATTCGCCTACCGCTGTTCTTTGATTTACGGCATGAATTTCGTAAAATATTTTAACGGCGCGTATCGGGCGGGCATTACCGACGATATGTTCAGCGAAGAACAGCTTGCGTTTATCAATTCTCTTCCCGACTACCAGCCCGTCGCCAACTATTATGCGGGCGGAATCGACGGAGTAAAAACGGGCGGCGATTACTGCGTTTCGTTCGGTAGCCCGATCACGTTCGATTTGCAAAATACGACGATTTCTACCCTCGATACGGACGAAGAAAAGGGGTTCGAGGTCATTTCGGTCGGCAAACCGAAACACGGTAAAACCAAATTTTTAGGCGACGGTAAATGCGTTTACACCTTCGATAAAAATTACACGGGCACGTTCGACGAATTTTCGTTCCGCGTGAAGATGTCCGACGGTGTGATTCACGATTTAACGATCACTTTGCGCATCAGTTACAACGGCGCGCGCATCAGTACCTATACGGGTCTCGAAAATCCGAACGCAACCGCTGCGGCGATGATCGACGCGCTCGAAGGGCAAATCGCAGGAAAAACGCCCGTGTATTCCAATTCGACGTTTGCAGGCGTGCCTTCCTATAACAGTAAGGAATGGGAAGTGCGGATTGCCGACTTTTATTGGAAAGCACCCGTCAGCGGCACGGTATCGCTTTCTATCAGCGGGAGCAACGGGCTTTGCTTGTATTTCGGCGAGGACTTTGATAACCTTACCCGCACGGGTTTGATTTATACGGCAGGCGCAAGATACAATCACCCTTATGAAGTTACGGTCGAAGAGGGTAAATTTTATGCCGTTCGCGTATTCAACACCAACCGCGGCGGCGGTGGCAGTGCAACCGTAGGCATTGCCGACGAAAACGGTAAATATTCCGCCATTCCGTCCGACCAGATCTTCCATACCGATTATCCCCTCGGCACACCCGTTCCGGAAGATTATGTTTTCGAACCGCAGTTCATCGTATCGAAAAAAGACAACGTAAAACTTTCTACGACGGGTACGGATAAGAGCCAATGGCAAGTGTTAAAAGCGCCCGAAAAAATCCACGGCGGAAGATACGTAAAACAGACGATGGTTGTCGATCCCGAAACGGGAGAAACGAGCGAATTGACGATAGATACCTGGTCGTATTTGATCGACGGTTTAACGGGAAGCGTATTACATACCGAATACGGCGGGGGCATTCCGACCATAACGGCGGAAAATCCCCATGAATTCGTAATCGATTTACAGCGCGAACAGTCGATTAACTTTTTCAGCGTAACCACGCGCAATAACGTGAATTCTTATATCACTTCGTACGAAATGCAAATTGCAACGACGTACGACGCCGAAACGGGGATCGGGAATTGGAAAACGGTTGCCGAAGGCGACAGGAACGATTACAAAGGCTTGACGATCCTGAAAAAATTTAGCAACGTAAACGGCAGATATTTGCGCCTGTTGGTAAAATCGACCACGGGCGGCACGTTCTCGGTACTTGCGGAGATCGACGCGGGCATCGAATCGCAAACGCAGCAGGTTATTTCCTCTTCCAGCACGAAACTGTATACGACGAAGGGCTGGAAAAACACGCGTGATATTGCGAGCGAACCCAACGGTTACATGATCGCGCAAAAGAAAAACGAAAAAATGGTCGTAAAATTCCACGGTCAAAGCATTGCGCTGTATGCGGCGACGGGCGAAGGCTACGGCACGGCAAAGGTTTACGTTGACGGAAAACGGGCGGGAACGGTTGTACTTGACAGCGGAAACGGCGACAGGGAAGCGCGCAAACTTGTATTTTATGCCGAAAATTTAGGCAATAAGGAGCATACAGTGGAAATCATTACGCAAAATTCGGGAAAAGTCATGATGAACGTTTTGGGAATACCTTATTCGGCAAACCTCGTCAATGCGCCGAACATATATTTGGAACGGGGTCTTGCAATTTCGCTCGCCGTCTTTATCGTCTTGTTTGTTGCGGTTGTTGCGGTGCTTGCCGTCCTTGTGTTCGTAAAGAGATTTCGTGAAAAGATTTTCGGCTCGAAGGTCATTCAGAAGCTCGACAGCCGCGAGAAAAAGTCCGTAACCGCTAAGAAAAAGCAAAAGCCTTCCGAAAAATCTGCCGTTTCGCAGCAAGAGAAACAGGCAGAGCAGCCCGTGGCGGATAAACCAACCGCGACGGAAAAAACGGAAAAAACCGTGAAGAAAGAGAAAGCGCCGAAAGCGGAAACCGAAAAGAAAACCGCCAAACAAACCGAACAGCCCGAAAAAGCCGAAAAGAGCAAACCAAAAGGGCAGGCGGAGCAAAAGAAATCGACGCAAAAGAAAGCGGAAACGTCCGCAGAACCGAAAAAGAAGAAATAAACGCATAAGTTCCAAACAAGCGCCAAGTTCGGCGCTTGTTTTTTGTTACCGATATAGGGTTTTGATACGGTTATGATTTGGTCGTAATTGTGTCCTGAACGGCCATTCGACTTTGTTTTAGATTTTTTATTTTTATGGCATTAAAACGCTTGACTAAATAAAATAACAGTGTTATAATAACATCGTTATTAAATAAGGGGGTATAACCGTGCGTACAAAAAACGAACTTGCCGTAGATAAAATATTGGAATGCGCCAAAGAGGAATTTATGGAAAAAGGCTTCGAGGGTGCGTCTATGCGTTCGATTGCAGAACGTGCAGGATATACGACGGGAATGTTGTACGGACGTTTTGCAGACAAGAGCCAACTGTTCAAAGAACTTGTAGGCGAAGCGGCGGATAAACTATTCGTTTACTTTTCCGGTACGGAAGATGAGTTCGCAACATTTCCGCCCGAAAGGCAGTACAACGAGATGCACAGTTACGTCGATTCAAAAGTAGACGTAATGATCGATATTATATACGACAATTTCGACGCTTTCAAACTTATAGTATGTAAGAGCGCAGGAAGCGGCTACGAATACTACATTGACAAGATGATAGACGTTGAAACGGCGAACACCGTGCGCTTTATCAAACAGTTAAACGATGCAGGAATTAAAATGAACGAAGTCCGTGCGGATTTGAGTCATATGTTATCGAGCGCGATGTTTAACGGAATGTTCGAGGTGGTCGCCCACGATTTGCCGCGAGAAGAAGCGAGAGGGTATATAAAGCAAGTGCAGGACTTTTTCAGCGCAGGGTGGGACAAATTACTCGGCTTGCCTACGGACTGGCAAAAGTCGCTTAAATAAGTTAGATTAGAGATTATCAAAATCTCTTTTTTAACGGGCATGAGTTAGCCTTAACTAACTAAATAAAACAGTCAAATAAATTCAAGGAGGTTTTATAAAAAATGAAAATCCTAACAGGAGGTAGTAATCAATGAAAAAGAAGAAAGGTAATCTTGCCGAACTGATGCAATATGCAGGGAAACATAAGTATCTTACTTATTCGTCTTGGATGTTGTCGGTTATCAGCGCGGCGCTTGCGCTTGTGCCGTTCGTCTACATTTTCTTGATCATCAAGGAAGTGATAGAAGTTGCACCAGATTTTTCGCAGGCAAGTCATATCGTGTTAAACGGTTGGCTGGCGGTAGTATTTGCCGTCGCTTCCATAATCGTCTATTTCGGCGCGCTTATGTGTTCGCACTTGTCGGCGTTCCGAATTGCAGGCAATATGCGTAAAAGGACGATGCAACATATATCGGAATTGCCGCTCGGCTTTATCGGCGAAGCGGGCAGCGGAAAGGTGCGCCGTATCGTAAACGACAGCAGTGCGGCGACGGAAACCTTCCTTGCGCACCAACTTCCCGATATGGCGGGCGCGGTAGCGACGCCTGTCGGAATGATTATAATGCTGTTTTTGTTCGATTGGCGATTCGGTCTTATCAGTCTTGTTTCCGTAGTTCTGGGCTTTTTGTGTATGTTCAAAATGGCAGGCCCGAAAATGGCGGAGGATATGAAGAAGTACAACGGCGCGCTTGAAGATATGAACAATCAAGCAGTCGAGTATGTGCGCGGCATACCCGTAGTCAAGACGTTCGGTCAGACGGTGCATTCGTTCAAGAAGTTTCAAGGCTCGATAGACAACTATCATAATTATTGCGTTGCCTACTGTAAAAAATGCCGCAGTCCTATGCTGTGGTTTACGATGCTCATAAACAGTGCGTTTGCGTTCATAATCGCACTTGCGCTTATTCTTGCAGGCGGTCAGGCGATTACGCAGGGTCTACTGCTCAACTTCATTTTCTACGTTATCTTTACGCCCGTAATTACGACTGCGCTTACAAAAGTAATGTATATGAGCGAAAACGGAATGATTGTTGCGGACGCGCTCGAAAGGGTACATTTCATACTCGACTTAAAACCGTTGCCCGAAGCGCAAACCGACGAAACGCCGCAAGACAATTCGGTGCAGTTCGAGGGGGTTTCGTTCCGTTACTCTAATGCAGAAACGGACGCGCTGAAAAATGTGTCGTTCAAAGTAAACGCGGGGCAGACGGTGGCGTTCGTCGGACCGAGCGGCGGAGGAAAAACAACTGTCGCAGGACTTATTTCGCGGTTTTGGGACGTGCGCGAAGGCTCGGTTAAAATCGGCGGCGTGAATGTAAAGAATATAAAGCACGAAGTATTGATGAACAACGTGTCGTATGTGTTCCAAGACAGCAAATTATTGAAAACGTCTATATTGGAAAACGTGCGCTTATCCAAGCCGCACGCAAGCGAGGCGGAAGTTTTGAACGCCTTGCATAAAGCGCAGTGCGACGATATAATCGCTAAACTACCCGACGGCATTCATACCGTCATAGGTACAAAAGGCGTGTATTTGTCGGGCGGTGAACAGCAGAGAATAGCAATAGCGAGAGTAATGCTGAAAAACGCGCCCATTATCGTACTCGACGAAGCGACGGCGTTCGCCGATCCCGAAAACGAAGCGTTGGTGCAAAAGGCGTTTGCGGAACTGTCCAAAGATAAAACGGTCATCATGATCGCGCATAGACTGACTACCGTGAGAAACGCGGAAAAGATATTTGTTCTCAAAGACGGGCAAATCGAGGACGCAGGTACGCACGACGAACTTGTAAAGAGCGGTTCGCTGTATGCAAAGATGTGGAAGGATTATCAGACTTCTATCGGATGGAAAGTAAGAGGTGCGAAATGATTAAACATCTGATGAAAAAATTTGCTCTTTCTCGCGACGGGGCAAAGGGCTTTATATGGGCCGTTGTCGCTTGCGTCGCGCAAGACCTTGCATTTATGTTTCCCGTGAGCTTGCTTTACTATCTCGTAAACGATTTTATCAGCGGAAATCCTATACCGACTTCGCATTATTATCTTTACGGCTTCGGCTGTTTGGGGGCATTGCTTCTGATATTTTTCACGGCGTTCTGGAAATACAACGCGACGTATTTCACGACGTACCGCGAATCGGGCGTAAAGCGCGTATCCCTTGCCGAAAAGTTAAGAAAGTTGCCGCTGTCGTTCTTCGGTAAAAAAGATTTGGCTGACTTGACGAATACGGTCTTGGGCGATTGCGCTACCACCGAACAGATGATGTCGCATTATGTTCCGCAGTTCTGGGGCTCGCTCATTTCAACCTGCCTGATTGCAATAAGTATGTTTGCTTTCGATTGGCGTATGGCTTTGGCGGCTCTGTGGGTACTGCCCGTAACGCTTATTATAGTGGCGTTGTCGAAGAGAGTACAAACGTATTTTACCCGCAAACAGACGGAAGCGAGCGTAGCGGTGCAGGACGGAATACAAGAATGTCTGGATACCGTGCGCGACTTGAAATCGAATAACGCCGAAAAGAAATATTTGCAGGGTCTGAATAAAAAAATAGAGCGTCTGGAAGGCAAACATATAAAAAGTGAGCTCGGCTCAGCTATGTTCGTCGTTCCCTGTTCGATGATACTTAAATTCGGTATTGTTACAGTTGCGCTTGTGGGCGGCACGCTTTTAATGAACGGAACTCTGTCGCTCATAACGTTCTTTATGTTCCTGCTTGTCGTATCGCGTATTTACGAGCCGCTTACGGGAACTTTGCAAAATCTGGCGGCGATGAACAGTTTGCAGGTCAATATCGACCGCATTAACGACATGGAAAACACTCCCGAGCTCGGCGGCATCAACAAGTTTGAGCCGAACGGGTACGACATTGAGTTCAGGAACGTGGGATTTGCGTATAACTCGGGCGAAACGGTTTTGGACAGCGTATCGTTTACGGCAAAGCAAGGCGAAGTGACCGCGCTTATCGGCGCAAGCGGCGGCGGTAAATCTACTGCGGCTAAACTTGCGGCAAGGTTTTGGGACGTGAACAAAGGTATGGTAACAGTCGGCGGCGTGGACGTGAAAACGGTCGATCCCGAAGAACTGTTAAAAGCCTACTCGATAGTGTTCCAAGACGTAACGCTGTTCAATAATACCGTAATGGAAAATATCCGCATCGGCAAAAACGGTGCGACGGACGAAGAAGTTTTGCGTGTCGCAAGAGAAGCGCAATGCGATGAATTTGTGGAGAAGTTGCCGAACGGCTATGATACTGTAATAGGCGAGAACGGCTCTATGCTGTCGGGCGGCGAACGGCAGAGAATATCCATAGCGCGTGCTATGTTAAAAGACGCGCCGATTGTCATAATGGACGAAGCCACCGCGTCGCTCGATGCCGAAAACGAAACGGAAGTGCAGCGTGCGTTGTCCGCGCTCATACAAAATAAAACCGTGCTTATCATAGCGCATCGTATGAGAACGGTTGACGGAGCGGAAAAAATCGTTGTATTGCAAGGCGGCAAAGTTGCCGAACAAGGCACGCCGCAGGAACTCAAAGAAAAGGGCGGTATATACGCGAAAATGCTCGAATTACAAAGTATGGGCGCATAAGCATTGTATTGTCATTGAAGAAACGGGTAGAGAAATTTATCCGTTTTTTTTGTTGTGCATGCCAAATTCGATTGACAAGAACGGCAATTTTATATTATCATATAGTTAGCAACGACTAACCGTTGTTTTATTTCTAAGTTTAAGTTAGTAATGATTAACCAAAAAGAGAGGGTATTATGGCAATCGTAACATTTGAAAACGTATCGAGAGTGTACAAAAGCGGCGACCACGCGTTAAAGGCGTTGGACGGCGTTAATTTGTCGCTTGACGAAGGGAAGTTTATAGTCATACTCGGACCGAGCGGCGCCGGAAAGAGTACGCTATTAAATTTGCTCGGCGGTTTGGACAGTCCCACAAGCGGCACGATAAGGGTAGACGGTAAAGATATATCCACGCTGTCGGATAACGAACTTGCTCAGTACCGCGCCGCAAAGGTCGGATTTGTTTTTCAGTTCTATAATCTTGTGCCTACGCTGACCGTATACGAGAACGTTGCGCTTGTAAAAGAGATTGCGCCCGATGCGCTCGATCCGAAGCAAATGCTTGAGGAAGTGGGGCTTGCCGACCATATCAAAAACTTTCCGGCTGAGCTTAGCGGCGGCGAGCAGCAGAGAGTTTCTATCGCCCGTGCGCTTGCAAAAAATCCGAAAATACTTTTGTGCGACGAGCCGACGGGTGCGCTTGACAGCGAAACGGGCGTACTTGTTCTCAAATTGTTACTGTCAATGGCGCGAAACTACGGCAAAACGATAGTGATCGTTACGCACAATCAGAACATCGCAAAAATGGCGGACATCGTTATTCGCGTGAAGAACGGTAAAATCAAATCGTGCGAAGAACAAAGCAATCCTATGAGTGCAGAGGAGGTGGAGTGGTAATATGCTTTTACGCAAACTTTTCAGAACAGCGTGGAAGTATAAAGCGCAGTTCATTTCAATGATAATAATGGTAGCAATCGGCGTTGGTATTTTCGTCGGTTTCAATATGGAGTGGTACTCGCTCGAAAAAGACACGGGCGCATTCTTAACCGAAACGAATTATGCCGATTACAGGCTTATTAACGAGCAAGGCTTCTCGGAAGATGATATTGCTCACATAAAGGATATTGACGGGGTAACGGCGGCTACGCGCGTTCTGAACGTCAACGTGGACGTAAAAGACCGAAACAAATCGCTTGCGCTGTTCGTACTTGAAGAATATACCGTATCTACTATGCACGTCGTAAGCGGTAAAGACTATGACAAAAGTTCGGAAGGCTTTTGGCTTTCGGATAAATATGCGGCGAAGAACGGCGTACATATCGGCGATACGCTTACCGTAACTTACCGAAATATAGCGATTAGCGGCGAAGTTGTGGGGCTTGTAAAAAGCGGTGAATTTATGATATGCGTTTCCGGAAACGCCCAGCTTATGCCCGACTTTACTTCGTTCGGCTTTGCATACGCTTCGCCCGAAAAAATAAAGAGTGCGCTCGGCGGTATTATTTTCTATCCGCAGATCAATGTGCTGTCCAATTTGGAAAAAACGCAGATAGAGCAAGCCGTTAAAACCGCGCTCGGCAAAACAACGCTCATACTCGGTAAAGAAGAGAATACTTCTTACGCCGCCGCGCTGAGTGAAATAGAGGAAGGGCAAACAATGGTATCCGTTCTGCCCGTGCTGTTTCTTTTAATCGGTGTATTGACGATGATAACGACGATGCATAGGCTAACGGCGAACGAAAAAACGCAGATAGGCACGCTCAAAGCGCTCGGTTTTAAGAACGGCAAAATTTTGCGCCATTATACCTCATACGGACTGTTTATCGGCATTGTAGGCGCCGTTTTGGGTGTTGCATTGGGATATGGAATCTGTGCGCTTGTAGTAAATCCCAACGGCATGCAAGGTACTTATTTTGATATGCCGCATTGGGGCTTGTACGCGCCGTGGTGGACTTGGCTTTTGCTTGTCGGCATGATTGCGTTTTTAACATTAATAAGTTATCTTTCCGTCAAAAAGATGTTAAAAGGCACGGCGGCAGACGCGCTTCGTCCTTACGTTCCAAAAAAAGTAAAACCGCTTGCGATAGAAAAGGCGAAAGTTTGGAACAAAATGAGTTTTGCTACAAAGTGGAATCTGCGCGACGTATTCAGACACAAAACTCGGTCGCTTATGACGCTTTTAGGTGTTATCGGCTGTATGCTTCTGCTCGTCGGCGGGTTGGGTATGCGTGACACTATGACAGGGTTTTTGAGTACGCTCGATAAAACGATAATGAATTACGAAACGTGCATAAACTTTGCCGAAAACGTAACGAACGAACAAGCGGTATCGTTTGCGGATAAATACGGCGGGGATTATGTGGCATCTTCGAGCGTGCAGTTAAGCGGAGAACCGATTGCGCTCGAAATTTATAATATAAAGCACGATACCGTTCGGTTTATAAACAAAGACAACAAGACCGTAACCGTAAATAGCGACGGAGCGTATATCAGTTTGCGCGTTGCCAATAAGGGATATGCGGTAGGGGATACGCTTATGCTTTCGCCTTATGGAAGCAATAAGGGATACGAAGTAAAAATTGCGGGACTGTTGCGTTCGTACACGACAGAAAGTATTGTTATGACAACCGATTTTGCGGAAAGCATAGACCTGCCGTACACAATTTCTGCGGCGTTTGTAAACGTTGCGCCCGATCAAATAGAATCGGTCGATTACATAACCGGAACGCAAACAAAAGCGTCCATTATGGAATCGTACAACAGCTTTATGACGGTATTGAACACTATGGTTTGGATATTCGTACTTGCCGCAGTGATTTTGGGCGTGGTGGTGCTGTATAATTTAGGTGTGATGAGTTATGTGGAACGTTACCGCGAACTCGCCACGTTAAAGGTGGTAGGCTTCAAAAACAAGCACATAGGACTTATTCTTATCAGCCAAAATATTTGGTTGACGGTTTTGGGAATTATAATAGGCTTGCCTTGCGGCGTGGGCGTTTTGGGGCTGTTGTTGACTTTGCTTGGAAGCGAATACGAACTGAAAATAATGCTCGGCGCTCTCACATATTGCGTTAGTATTTTGTTAACTTTCGGCGTGTCGCTCGCGGTCGGTTTATTCGTTGCCCGTAAGAACAAAAAAATAAATATGGTGGAAGCCTTAAAAGGCGCGGAATAATATAAAAACTTTGCCGAATGCCTATGCGCAGGCTTTACAAACGCAAGCAAATCATATATAATAAAAGTAAGCATAGGCTAACGCAAGGGGTAGTTATGGTTAAATATCAAGAATCCGAAGAAATGTATCTCGAAACAATACTGTTACTTAAACAAAAAAGCGCCAACGTTCACGCGATAAATGTGGCGGAAGAACTCGGTTATTCCAAGCCGTCAGTATCATATGCGTTAAAATCCCTTGTAGGCAAAGGGTATCTTACGATAGAGGACGGTGTGCTTCATTTAACCGAAGAAGGCAAGGCAAAAGCGGAAGGCATATACGAACGTCATACCGTCATAACAAAATTGCTTGAAATAACGGGTGCGGATCACGAAATGGCAGAAGAAAACGCTTGCCGAATTGAACACGTCGTAACGCCCGAACTGTTCGAGGTATTGAAAAAGTTCGTAAAAAATGGTTAGCAACAGCTAACTTTTGCTTGACATAAAAATAAACTTTGGTTTATAATATATTGCGGAGTGCGGGAAACGGCTCCGCAATTTTTTGTCGCTGAGTTAGCAATGACTTACCAACAAAGCAAATACACAATATATTTTTTTACTATATGGTTAGCCTGTGCTAACTATTGAAAGGAAAGCAGGAAAAGAATATGACGGTATCGGAACTAAAATATTTGATTACGGCAAACGAATTAAACGAAGGCGGCAATGGCGCAAAAACTCAACGTGTCGAAAGTGAGCGTGTGCAATGCCGTCGAACGGTTGTTTGCGAGGGCGAATAAAGTATGAAAGGCGATATGAAAGCGTGGAATAAGGAAAAGAAACTTATTCCCGTAATGATAAAAAAGTATTGCAAGGGGGAGCACAAGACGGCAAGAAAAGTGCAGAATGTTCCGCGCGGCGGTGTGTGTGAAGAATGCAAGGAACTTACCGAATATGCGTTGTTCAGGCTTTCAAAGTGTCCGTATAAGGCAAACAAAAAGTTTTGCTCGTTTTGCAAAATACACTGTTACAAACCCGAAATGCGCGAAAAGATAAAAGCGGTAATGAAATATTCCGGACCGCGTATGCTCTTTACGCATCCGATATTTGCAATCTCACACGTTATGCAAATGATTAAATACAAAAAACGTTTGAAAGCGGAGGAAAAAGACAATGATAGATAAAGAGTTATTCAAACTGATAGGAAAGAATAAGAAGTACATATTTATTGCCGTTGCCTTGCAGGTGTTGGGGCTTATCGCAAACGTAGGCATCACGGCAAGCATTTGCCTCGCGATTTATCTTGCAATAACGAAAGCCGAACCGATTATGTATTTGTATCCCGCGATTTGCGCCGTAGTGGGTATAGCGGTTCGTTATACAATGACAAGGCTTACGGGCGATATGAAAGACGTATTGGGTAGGCGTGTAAAAAAGGATCTGCGCGAACGTACCTACAATAAGATAGTAAAACTCGGCGTTCGTTCGACGGACGGTATGAGTATGGCAGGACTTACGCAAGTGAGTATGGAAGGCGTGGAGCAACTCGATTTGTATTATTCGAGTTACTTGCCGCAGTTCTTTTTCGCTATGCTTGCGCCGATAATACTTTTCGCTATTTGCGTGTGGATAGATTGGCGCACCGCACTTGTGTTGCTTGCTTGCGTGCCGCTTATTCCCGTGTCCATTATCGCGGTTTCGAAGTACGCAAAAAAGATATTCGCAAAGTATTGGGGTAAGTACACGTCTATGGGCGATAAATTCCTTGACAGCGTGCAAGGCTTAAAGGAATTAAAGATTTTCAAAGCGGACGAAGCCCAGCACGGCAAGATGAACGAAAGCGCGGAGGAGTTTCGGAAAATCACCATGAAAGTACTTGTAATGCAACTTGCAAGCACGACGATAATGGACTTGGTTGCATACGGCGGCGCTGGCGCAGGAATCGCGCTTGCAGTATGCGGTGCGGCGTTTTGGGGACTCAATCCCATATATGCGTTGTTCTTGTGTCTTGTAGCGGTCGAGTTCTTTTTACCGCTTCGGGCGTTCGGCTCGGCGTTCCACGTTGCGATGAACGGCGCAAGCGCAGGAAAGAAAATTATATCGCTATTGCATACGCCCGATCCCGAATGGGGCGCGGAAGAAGTGTGCGGAAAAACGATTGAACTCAAAGGCGTTACGTTCTCTTACGACGGAGAGCGCGACGTGCTTAAAAACGTGTCTATGACGTTCCCCGAAAAGGGAATGACGGCAATCGTCGGCGAGAGCGGTTGCGGTAAATCAACCGTAGTCAATATGCTTGTCGGCGCGTTCAGACCGAAAAGCGGCAGCATAACAGTTGGCGACGTTCCGCTTGAAAGCCTGGCGCGCGAGAGTTACTATTCGCATCTTGCGGCAGTCAGTTACAATACCTATATTTTTAACGAAACGGTGCGTGAAAACTTTTTGCTTGCAAACGGATCGGCGACAGACGAACAAATTTATTCCGCGCTCGAAGCGGTCAATCTTGCGGAGTTTATCCGCGAGAACGGCGGACTCGACAAAGTGATAACGGAGGATGCGAACAATATATCGGGCGGTCAGAAACAGCGGCTTGCCTTAGCGGTCAATCTCGTTGCGGACAAAGATATTTACGTTTTCGACGAAGCGACGAGCAATATCGACGTGGAAAGCGAAGCAATCATTATGCGTAACATAAAGACACTATCGAAGAATAAGAGCGTAATCGTAATTTCACACCGCTTGGCGAACGTAGTACCCGCCGACAATATCTACTTTATGGAAAACGGCGAAGTGAAAGAAAGCGGCGAACATACCGTTCTGATGAGCGATAAACACGGCTATGAAAAGTTGTTTACCACGCAAAAACAGTTAGAGGAGGGCTACGCATTATGAGTAAGAAAAAGTTACGCAGAAGCGGCGCAAACATAATGGCAAGCCTTATACTTTTGCTCGGCTCTCTCGCTTACATAATGATTTTAGCCGTTATAAACGGCAGTATCGGTTTTATCTGTGCTATGGGCGTTACCGTGTTCGGCGCGGTGGGCGTTGCAAAAGCACTTGGCGAAGCGATTGCGCTATCCTACGGTTTAATAATAGGAATTGCCGTAGGCTGCGGCGTTCTGCGCGGCGTCTTGCGCTACTTCGAGCAGTACAGCAATCACTTTATAGCGTTCAAACTTTTGGCGGTTTTGCGCGATAAGATATTCGGTGCGCTTCGCACGCTTGCCCCTGCCAAACTCGAAAGCAAGCAGAAAGGCAGTATCATCGCTATGATAACGAGCGACATAGAAACGCTCGAAGTGTTCTATGCGCATACGATTTCGCCGATTGCAATAGCAGTATTGGTATCTACGGCGGTATTCTTGTTTGTCGGGTTTGTGTCGTCTTGGTATCTTGCGCTTGCGGCGGTGGTTGCATATCTGGTGATAGGAATTGTAGTGCCTATGATTTCTTCGTCAAGGCTTAAAGAAAGCGGCGTTAAATACCGTGCCGAATTTGCGTCTTTCAATGCGTACTTTCTTGACAGCATCAAGGGCATTAAAGACATCGTATTGAACAACGCAGGCACGGAACGTGAAAAAGAAGTAAATAAGCGTTCCGAACTGCTCTTGAAAGAAACAAAGAAAATGAAGCACAACTCTACCCGTGCGGCGGCGGCAACCGAACTTACGGTATCGCTGTTCATCATAGCGACGCTTATCGTCGGCATCGTGCTAGTGCATTTCGATATGCTCTCTATCGGCAAAATGATAATCGGCGTAGTGGCGGTGTTCGGCTCGTTCGGTCCCGTCATTGCAATATCGGCATTGCCGGGCAATCTTACGCAGACGTTCGCAAGCGGCGACAGAGTGTTGAATTTGCTTGCGGAAAAACCTGCCGTAACGGAAGTAACAAGCGGCGAGAATATCGAATACCAAAACTTAAACGTGTCCGACTTATCGTTTCGTTACGACGGACAGACGGAAGTATTGCGCGATATTAAAATGCACGCCGAAAAGGGCGAGATAATCGGTATTGTCGGCGAGAGCGGTTGCGGTAAATCTACGTTCTTAAAACTGTTGCTTCGCTTTTGGCAAAAGAACGGCGGCGAGATTGCTTACAACGGAATCGATATTGACAACGTGAACTCGGAAAATCTTTTAGACAATGTAACAATGGTAAGTCAAACGACGTACCTGTTCGATGAAACCATAGAGGACAACTTGCGCATCGCAAAACCTGACGCAAGCGGAGAAGAACTCGAAGCGGCGTGCCGTCTTGCTTCCGTTCACGACTTTATTATGACGTTGCCGAACGGCTATAAAACGCAGGTAGGCGCGCTCGGCGACAATCTTTCTGCGGGCGAAAAACAGCGTATAGGTCTTGCGAGAGCGTTTTTGAAAGGTAGCGAACTGATCCTTTTGGACGAGCCGACGAGCAACGTGGACAGTATCAACGAGGGCATTATCTTAAAAGCGCTCAAAGAACAAAAGAGTAAAAAGAGTATTATTCTGGTGTCGCATAGGGAAAGTACGATGGCGATTGCCGACCGTATCTACCGTGTGTCTGACGGAAAAATGCTAGAGGTAACGATATGACGCCGAGAGAAAAAGCAATCCTCGAACTTGTGCGGTTTTCGGAAGAAGAGCAGCGCATAGCCGTAGAAGCCGAAAGGCACGGAGAGAGCGGAAAAGCAAAGCGAAAAATCTTTCAAAAGTATATGATCAAGGACATTGTGTTCCTTGCAATCATAACGTGCTGTACGCTTATTACGGGTGCGGTCATGCCGCTCTTGGTAAACGTGCCGCTGTTCGGTATCATACAGTTGGGACTTGGGATTCAGTTTTCGTTGTTCCCCGTTATAGGAATGATGAAAGTAAAAAAGCCGTTCGCATTGTTGTTGCAATCGATGTTTATTTCGATATTCCTTATGTTTATGTTCCCGCCTATGGTGCTTTTGATTGCGTGCGCCCTTGTGGCGGAACTACTTACGCTTTTGATATTCAGAGGGTATCATAGCGATTGGGCGTGCGTGTTTGCAGGAACGCTGTATATGCCGCTCACTCTGCCGCTGTTGTATATGTACTATAACGTGTTCTACACGGTAAGCGGAGAAGAAAAGGCGGCAGTGTCTATGTTTATCGGCGGCGGTAACGTAGGATTGACCGTAGGAATATCGTTCGCCGTAATAGCCGTTTGTTTTGTCGGTTCGGTCATCGGTATGGTCATTGCACGAGAATTAAAGAAAGCAGGAAAGTTGAAGTAATGGCGTTTTTCAGACACAAAAGAAATTTATATCCGTTGATAGCGATTGCGTCGGCATTGCTCATTATGGTGTTCGGTCTTGTTATGGCGCGGACGGTTGCATGTTCGTATTTTTTGCTCGGCGCACTTGCGTGGGTAATCCTGTTCGGTTGCTATAAACAGGCATTAAAGGCGTTGCCGCTTTTTATCCTGTTCGGCGGCGTATTTACGCTTATAGCATACTTTTCAAGTGAAAAAAATTTTGACAGCGCGTTAGCTATGACTAACCGTTTCGGCGCGGTGTTTTTGGCGGTAATGCCGGGCATGAGCATACAAGCGGTCGCTATGACGAGAAATTTATCGCAGTTACATACGCCGCGAGGAATAACGCTCGGTATGCTTATCACAATGTCGTTCATTCCCGTACTACGAGCGGAAATTAAACGCGTACGCGAAGCGATGAAAACGCGCGGCGCAGGCAGTATTTTCAATCCGAAAATCTTTTACCGTGCGTTCTTGATTCCGCTTGTAACACGGCTTGTCGATATATCCGATACCCTTGCGCTGTCTATCGAAACGCGCGGCTTTACGCTCGGTAAGTCGAAGTACACGGTCTATAAAAAGGAAGTTATTAACGTGTTCGATATTTTATATTTGCTCGGTCTGATTGCAGGCGTGGCTTTTGCGGTGGTGTTATGAAAGCAATCGAATTAAAAAACGTTCGTTTTTCGTATAGCGGTTTTACCGATAAGGTTTTAGCGGACGTGGACTTTTATGCCCTCTACGGCGAAGTTGCGCTGTTGTCCGGATTGTCTGGCGAGGGGAAAAGCACGTTACTTTCGATTGTGTCGGGTATCATACCGAATATCGTAAAAGGCGAGATAACGGGCGAAGTTCTTGTTGACGGTAAAACGATTATAGGGCAAAAGTTGGCGCAAACGTGCCGTAAAGTAGGCGTGGTTTTACAAAATGCCGACAGTCAGATAATACATAAAACAGTAGACGATGAAATTGCGTTTGGGTGCGAAAATTTCGCACTTGCATCAGATAAGATCGAAGAGCAAATAGAAAGAGTATGCACGATAGTCGAACTCGACAAAACGGCAGGGTCACGAACGCTTTCGGGCGGTCAAAAGCAACGGCTTATCACCGCGTCAACACTTGCGACAGGGCAACGCATTTTAATACTTGACGAACCGCTTGCAAACCTTGATACGGAAAGTGCAAATCTTTTCATGGATACCTTGCGGCAACTTGCAAAAGTAGGGTACGCCGTTTTGGTAGTGGAGCATAGGCTCGATATGGTGTTGCCGTTTGTTGACAGCGTTTGGAACATTCGCGCCGGCGTTGTTACGAAGATAGAGAATAAGCAGGAATATTTGCTGTCGCAGACGGTGGCTATCGAAGATAACGCAGGCGTACACGCAAGAGGCGCAAAGATTTTCGACGTTAAGAATGTAGCGTTTTCGATAAAGAAAAAAGAGATATTAAAGGACGTAAGTTTTGAAGTTTACGAGGGCGAACGGCTGTTGCTGCTCGGCGAAAACGGCTCAGGCAAGACTACGCTTATGCGGCTACTCGCAAGGCTGTATAAACCGACGAAAGGCGAGATAGAGCAAAGGCTCGATCCGAAGCTCGGCAAGCGATATAGGGGGAAGAAATGGTTCAAAGCAGTCGGCGTGGTGTATCAGAATCCCAACTATCAGTTGTTTATGCCGACGGTCGAAAAGGAAATAGCTTTCGGAGCGGTAAGCAAAGAATACGCTAACGAAATGATCGCTTTGTTCGGCTTGGAACATTTACGGGGGCGGCATCCGCAATCTTTAAGCGAGGGGCAAAAACGCAGAGTGTCCATAGCGGCGGTTGCGGCAACCAACCCGAAAGTGTTGCTTCTCGACGAGCCGACGGTAGGGCAGGACTACAAAGGCTTGTGCGAACTTGTAAAGATTCTTGATATGCTTTCGCGTAGAAGCGGCAACACAATGATAACCGTTACCCACGATATGCGCTGCGCCGAAGCCTTGTGCGATAGAGCAATACTCATCGCGGACGGGAAGGTAAAAGAGCAAGGCGGCAAAGAACTTGCACATAAATATTTTTTTGATAAAAAAAGCGATACGGGCGTTTCAAACGCTTGACGGAAGTAGGTAAATTTGCTATAATAATCTACGGTTAGCGACTGCTAACTGTTTTGTCGGCATTAACGCCGACAAAAAATATAATCAGTAGTTAGTATTGACTAACTAATTAAAATCGGTAGGAATACCGATTAAAAAATGCAATATGGTTAGTCTTGGCTAACTAATCGGAGACGGAGTTGAAAAAAAGAATTGATTTAATATTCGTTATGCTGTTGATGATATTATCGGCTTTTTCTTTTAATGGTTGTTCGCTGTTGAATAATGGCAACGATAAACCGGAAGGGATAGCCACGACGTCTACGGTCATTTGCGATCTTCTCGATAAATTAAACTGCGATAACGTAGTAGGCGTTCCTGCTACGGGGAAAGACTTGCTCGAAAGATATGCCGATGTGAAAAAGATAGGCGCGCCTATGGAACCGCAAATAGAAATTTTGAAGCAAGTCAATCCCGAAATTGTCCTTGTTCCTAAAACGCTCGAAGCAAGTTTATCAGCTGAATTGAGTGCGGCAAACATAAATGTCAAATACATAAATTTGTCTGATATCTCGGAGATGTATAAAGATATTTTGGAATTGGGCGAATTGTTCGGCAGGCAGACCGAGGCAGCAAAACTATCTAACGATTATAAAGTGTATATGGATTCTTACCCAAAGTCCGATACGGATATAACAGTTATGACGGTTATGGCGTTTTCTTCGCTATTTACGATTGCGACGGAAGATTCTTATGCGGGTAATCTGGTTAAACTTGCAGGCGGTAAAAACGTATACGGCGCAAATTATGTTTCGGACGGAACGGGAGTTATAACAAATTACAGTTTGGAAGATATGGCGCAGAAAGATCCCGACGTGATTTTGGTATTCGCTCATTTTAACGAAGAATATGCTTTTTCCTATATCGAGGGGCTGACAAAAAGCGATGCTGTTTGGAAGAACTTTCGTGCCGTCAAAAATAAAAGAATATACTATCTTTCGACCGCCGACGGATTCGGCGTTAGCGCTAATCTCGATTGGACGCAAGCGTTAGAAACTTTAAGACCTATCTTTTTCGGAGAGTAATATATGACGGGGAAAGAAAGGCTTAAAAAGGCGTGGGGCTGTTGGCTTAAAACCGCTACGGCGTTTATAGTTACGGCGGTGTTATTGCTTGTAATGATGATTTGCTCGATGCTTGTCGGGGGCTTTTCAGTATCGCTCGGCGATATATTCAGAGGACTGTTCGTCGAATATAACCGTGACGTGGCAATCGTGATCGAACTTCGCTTTCCGCGCATATTTGTGTCTGTTTTGGGCGGCGCGGCAATGGCGGCCGCAGGCATACTTTTACAAGCGGTTATGCGTAATCCGCTTGCCGATCCGGGAATAATCGGTATCAGTTCGAGTTCGGCGTTTTTCGCCGTAATAATCACGGCTCTGTTTCCCGTTATATCTTTTCTCGCGCCCGTGTTCTCTTTTATAGGCGGAATGGTTGCATTTGTAATCGTTTATGCTCTGTCTATCAAATATCAAAAATGTTTAAGCCGTGGGGCGGCGAAATACTTTTCTGCAGAAAACCGCTTGCCGAGTTCGAGCGAAAAGAGTACGCCAAAAAAGTATCGGTCGTTCATCAGTACAATACAGTACCTAACGATATGACTGTTAAAAACCTTGTGGCACTCGGTAGAACGCCTTATCACAACACGCTGTTCTCTCACGAAAACCAAGGCGATAAAAAGATTATTGCCGAAGCGATGGAGTTTACGGGCGTTGCCGAATTTGCCGATAGGCAAGTGAGAGAACTGTCGGGCGGACAAATGCAACGCGTATGGTTGTCGCTTGCGTTGGCTCAATCGCGCGAAACTCTGCTGTTGGACGAAATAACGACTTATCTTGATATTCGCTATCAGTATGAGATATTGAACTTGATAAAAGAGTTAAACAGGTCGTTCGGAACGACGGTCGTAATGGTTTTGCACGATATAAATCAAACTATGCAGTTTTCGGACAATACAATCATCATGAAGAACGGCAATATAGTTTGTTAGGGCGGAACGGAAGAAATAATCACTGCCAACGCGATAAAGGACACATACGGCATCGAAACCGTAATCGAGAAAATAGGCGAAAGCAAAATTTGTTTGTTTAATAAATAAAAAATTTTTGTAAGGAGTTATAAAATGAAAACATTCAAAAAAACCACAAGAGCAATATTACTTGCTTTTGTTGCAGCGATTTTATTCGTTGCAACGGCGCTTGCGCTTACGGCGTGCAACAAAGATGATACGTCGCAAGCCGACGGTATCAAAAAATACATAGGTGTTGACTTTATGGCAAAAATGAACGGTCAGGAAATTGCGGATTATTCTACAAACGTTACACTTACCCTTGACGTTCGTTCGTTGGATATATAATAATCAAAATGAAATGCCACCCGCTATGCGGGTGGTTTATTTTTTTTCTTTAATTTTTTATAAAATTTTTTAGAAAAATATTGACGAAATGAAAGATTGCTGTTATAATACCGCTAAGAGAACGGAAAGCCTTCCGCGCGGTAGCAAAACAGGCAAGGAGAAAGTATGTTACGCTTTACACTTGACGCCAAAAATAGGGGAATCGACGTCTCGAAACACTTGTACGGTTTATTCTTCGAGGACATCAATCAAGCGGCTGACGGCGGATTGAATGCCGAAATGGTCATCAACAATTCGTTTGAATACGAATATTTCACCTACGACGATTATAATTGCGAGAGCGCGGTGGAAGCCAGAAAGGCGAAATCCTTTTACTGGGATATTTACGGCGCAGGGCCGAAAAAGATTTGTAAGACGGGCGGCATGAATGAAAATAATCCCTCTTATTTGCTTTTGAGCGTGGGCGGAATTTATCATTTGGAAAATCCGGGGTACTATACGAACGGCGGGTACGATATGTACGGCATGCCTGTCGAAAACGGCGAAACGTACCATTTTTCCATGTTCGTCAAACGGCTCGGGTTTCGGGGCGTTGTAAAAGTCTTTATCAAAGGCGCGCACGGCAGACATACGACGATCGGTGAGATCAGCGTTCCCGAAGGAAATAGCGGGGATTGGATCAAGGTTTCGACTTCGATCGTTGCGCAAAAAGAAACGATGGGGCGGCTTTGTATCGTGTTTGAGGGAAACGGTAAAATCGGCGTCGATTATGTGTCGCTCTTGCCGCAAGCCGTTTGGGGCGATCCCGAGAAATACCGTAACGGCAAGCTTTCGCCCCGTATAGTGCAGGCGCTCAAAGACTGCCATCCTTCCTTTCTGCGTTTTCCGGGCGGATGCGTTGTCGAGGGCGACGTATCCTTCGATTATCTGTACCGTTGGAAAAACACTGTCGGACCTTTGGAACAGCGCAAGCAGATCCCCAACGTCTGGCGTTATATGCAGTCGTACGGAATCGGTTTTTACGAATATTTTGCGCTGTGCGAAGATCTGAATATGGCGCCGCTGCCCGTATTGCATTGCGGCTTATTGTGCCAAATTCGCATGGGGGAACAGCGTAAGACGGGATATCAGCGCTTGGTTCCGGGAACGGAAGCCTTCCGTAAAGAGGTAATCGACAATGTTGCCGACCTCATTTTCTTTGCGTGCGGCGACGTTTCTTCCACCGACGCCAACGAATCGCATTGGGCGAAAGTTCGTGCGGATATGGGGCACCCCGCGCCCTTCGACTTGCAGTATATCGGGATCGGAAATGAAAACTGGGGTTACGAATACTTCGATAACTTTGCGGCATGCCTGTTGGGTGTACGGCAGTATATGTATAAAGGCCGTCAGACCGATTTGCTCAAACAATTCCGTATAACGGTTGTCACGACCTGCGGCGTCGATATCCGTCCCGCCGATTCCAACGAATCATGGAAGCTCATCAACCGCAAATACCGCGATATGATCGTCGACGAACATGTTTATAATTCCTATCAGTGGTTTATCGACAATACACGGCGTTATGATTGTTACGACCGCGACGGAGCAAAGGTGTTCATGGGCGAATATGCAATGCACACGATGTCCGACGGAAGAGGCCGGTTAAACGGCGACAACAATTTGCAATCGGCCTTGGCGGAAGCAGCATTCCTGACGGGCTGTGAACGCAATTCCGACGTGGTGAAACTTACCTGCTATGCGCCGCTGTTCGCGTCGTCTTATCATTACCGTTGGACGCCGAATATGATCTGGTTCAATGCGCGCGACGTCATGCTCACGCCGAATTATTATGTACAACAGATGTTTGCCGCCAACACGGGCGCTTATACGCTTACGGACGTATCCGCCGTGAACGACGATAATGCGGGCGGACTGCTCATCGGCGGGCATCGCACGGCAAGCGCGGTTTCGAAAGTGACGGTCAAGGATCTGACAAGCGGAAAAGTGTTATACGAACACGATTTCAAAAAGGGAATGGGGGGCTGGAAGGTTTACCCCAACTGTCGAGGCGGACATATCGAAAACGGCGAACTCGTCATCGAGGAAAGCGACGCGTTCAATGGATTTTATTACGATGCGCAGGCGTTCGGCGATTGCGAGGTGATCATTGCCTTCCGCAGACTTTCGGGTGAACAGAGCTTTATTTCGGGCGTGGGGCTGAGCGACGTACGCGACGCGGGTACGATGGACAGTGCGGGTTTTTCGATATGCTGTCAGTACGGAAAAAACCACAAGGGTTACGATGTTTCCTTCGATAAACGCGTCGATTTCAAGCGTACGGTTTGCGAGATGATGGGTAAGGATAAATTCCTCGGGTACAGCCCTGAAGGAAATAAAATGAAACTCGTCTATACCAAAAAGAAATTTGTCGCCTCGATTTATAAAGACGGCGAATGGCACGAAGTGCTCGATAAAAACGTGTGGAAGGTAAACGAACGGATTTTCGAGAGTGCGACGGTCGGCGCGGACGGGAAGATTTATCTCAAGGTTGTCAACGTGTCGGGCAAGGATGAAGAGCTTTGCGCCGATCTGATCGGATTTGCGGGCAAGAGCAAAGCGCATGTGACGACGCTGTGGCATGAGGACGTCACGGTGATCAACGAAATCGGGATACGGTCGGGTAAAAAGCAGAATATCAAACCGACAACTCAAGAAATTTCCCTCGACGGCGGTACTCTGCGCGCCGTGTTGAAAAACAACAGTGTGAACGTGTTCGTGATCGAATAATTAATTTTGTAGAAAGAACCCTGCGTTTCGGCGCAGGGTTCTTTCATATTGTTCGGACAAGCGGCATAAATTAAGGTGTGTTATCCTTCCTTGCGCCGAGGCTGCGTGCAGCCGTAAATTATGTGAATCTTAATCGTCTGTACGAAATTCGGGTACGCGCAGACAAACCGTTGCGTATCAATTACGGCGGCTCGTTTTGTTATCTCGGTGAGCACGGCGTGGTTGCGGAAGGCGACAGGGCGATTTTTCCGACGCAGAAAGAAATTGCGGACACGCTGTTTGCGGCAAGCGGATATTCGGTGTATTCGGTGGAAAATCAGATCCGCCGCGGATTTGTGACGGGGGAAGAGGGCGAGCGCGTAGGGATTGCGGGCACATATGTATATGAGGGTTCGGGCACGCTTTCCGTTCATGCGGTCACGTCGCTCTGCATTCGCGTTCCGCATGCGGTTACGGGTTGCGCGGAAGAACTTTACGAAAGGTGCTTTTCGGAAGGCATCTGTTCACTGTTGCTTCTTGCGCCGCCCGGCGAGGGAAAAACAACGCTTTTGCGCGATTTGTGCCGCCTGATTTGCGAACGGACGCAACTCAACGTGTTAGTGAGCGACGAACGCGGCGAACTTTCCGCAGGGGATATGGGGCCGACGTGCGACGTCATCCGCTTTGCCGATAAGAACACGGCGTTCACGGCAGGGATCCGCGCCATGCGGCCCGACGTGATCGTGACCGACGAACTGCTCTTGGAAGATTACGCCGCAGTGCGGCGCGCTGCGGAAAGCGGAATTGCGGTGATCGCCTCGGCGCACCTTAAAAAGGTAGATGACGTGCCCGATCGGGTATTCAACCGCTATGCCGTATTGAACGGGCTGGGTAAAATCGGCGCGATTTACGGGGTGAAGGAAGATGTGGATTAAGGCGCTGCTTGCGGTTTGTATCGTCGCGTTCGGCACGGGAATGGGCTATTTTGCTGCGGGAAAATGGCGTGCTCGCAAGAATTTCTACGTTCAGATGTGTCTGTTTCATGAACGCTATCTTAACGAACTCAATTATGAGCGCAAGCCGCTCGGTACATTTTTGTCGGCTTACGAATATACGGGGGATTTCGGTAAAACGGTGCGCGTATTTAGCGAGGGGCGCAACGTCGAAGTGGGGTTTCGGTATCTGACCAAAGAGGAACGGGCGGAATGCGCAAATTATTTTGCCATGCTTGGCAAAGGTGACGCACTGTCTCAAAAAAGTTATTTTTCCGCGCAGACCGCCACGCTGACGCAAAAACGCAAAAACGGTATGAAAGACGCCAAAGCGCGCGGCGAACTCTATGTGAAACTCGGGCTGCTTGCGGGGCTTGCCGCAGTTATCTTAATCGTATAATGGATATTTCCGTCATCTTCAAATTAGCCGCTATCGGCATCATTATCACCGTCGTCTGTCAGATCCTCAAAAAATCCGACCGCGACGATATATCCACCGTCGTTTCCATCGTGGGGTTGGTGATCGCGCTGACGATCGCCGTAACGATGATCGGCGATCTTTTTGCGACGATACGCGAAATTTTCGGGGTGTATTAGCGTGGAAATTTTTCAGTTGGTCGGCATCGCGTTTGTGACAGCCGTCGCCGCGCTCGTGCTCAAAAGCACCAAACCCGAGCTCGCCTTTGCGGTTACCGTGGCGGGAAGCGTGATCTTGTTGCTTTTTGTGTTTGAAACCTTTCGCG
Source organism: uncultured Christensenellaceae bacterium (assembly GCA_910589015.1). GTDB lineage: Bacteria > Bacillota > Clostridia > Christensenellales > Borkfalkiaceae > Gallimonas. The sequence continues at coordinate 62,135 of CAJUSA010000002.1, read as the reverse complement.
ATACGCTTTCGATTTTTTCGGAAATTGCCGAAAAGACGGGGATCGAGTCGTCGCTCGTTAAAGTCATTCTTAAAATGGTGGGGATCGGTTATCTTGTGGAATTCAGTGCGGGGATCCTCAACGATTTCGGGCAAAATTCCCTTGCGGACAAGCTCGTGTTCTGCGGAAAGATCGTCGTGCTCGTGCTTGCCGTTCCTATCATCGAAAGCGTGCTCGATCTGGTGATCCGTTTATTGGAGTTGCTATGACGCCTTTGCTATTGCGTGGAAAAAAACAGAAGGGAAAAAGAAAAATTATCTTTCTGCTGTTCCTTCTGTGTCTTGTCGCGTTGATCGCGTTTGTGCCGCAAACAGTGCGGGCAAGCGCCGCGAACGAGGAAGAAACGGCGGCAATGGAAGAGTTGCAAAAAAATATTAAAGATTTGCTCGAATCTCTCGATACAAGCGAATTGCAGGATTATCTCGACACACTATCCGACTGGAAGGGGGTCGACGTAAAAGAAAAGCTTATGAGCGTGATCACGGGGGATTATCGGCTCGATTATTCCTCGCTTGCGGGTTCGGTATTTGCGCTTGTTTGGGACGAATGCCGGCTTATGATTCCTGCGTTTGCGGTTATTTTAGCGGTTTCTTTGCTCTGCGGAATACTCAATTCCGCAAAAAGCGGATTTATACATAGTACTATGTCTGACATAATAAACTTTGTCGGATATCTTTCCGTGGGCGCAGTAACACTTGCGTGCCTGATCGGCGTGTTACAAGCCGGATTCGGGGCGATCGACGCCATGCGGAAACAGATGGAAATCGTTTACCCGATTTTATTCACCTTGATGGCGGCGAGCGGCGGCTCGGTTTCCGCCGCTATTTATCGTCCCGCTCTTGTATTTATGAGCGGAACGATCGTCGAGTTGTTCGTGTCCGTCGTCTTGCCTTCCTCGATTGCCGTTATCGTGCTTGCGTTTGTGGGAAATCTTTCGCCGGAAGTACGCACGGAAAAGCTGGGCGATCTTTTTAAGAGCTTGAACAAGTGGTTGATCGGGTTGACTTTTACGTTGTTCAGTCTGTTTTTATCCGTGCAGGGTATCGCGGCGGCGCAATATGACGGGCTTTCATTGCGTGCAGTGAAATACGTTCTTTCGGGATCCGTTCCCATCGTGGGCGGATTTTTGTCGGGCGGGCTTGATTTGGTGCTGGCGGGCAGTGCGCTCATAAAAAACGCCGTCGGGTCGTTTTCGCTTTTTTTGTTATTCGGCACATTGTTGCGCCCCGTGGTGCTTTTCGCCGCGTTTCAGCTTTTTCTGCGTCTTGCCGCGGCGGCGACAGAACCGGTTGGCGGCAAAATTTCACCCTTTCTTTCGCGTCTGGCGGGTGATTGTTCGTATTTTCTGGCAGGATTGCTTTGTATCGGATTTCTATATTTTCTGACGTTGTTGCTTTTGATCTGCTCGACGGGGGTAATCTTCTGATGAAGGCATACATTCTGGGGATCGCGGGCGCAGTATTGTTATCCGCCGTCGTTTCCGTTATCGCGCCGAACGGGAAGATGGGGAAGTTTGTGAAGGGCGGCATGAAACTGGTCGTGTTGATTGTTCTGGTTTCACCCTTCGTCACCTTCTTTATAAAAGGTGAAATTCCGTTTCTTTCGGAAGATAAGACGATTTCGGCGGATACGGTTTACCTCGAAACATGTGAGAAACTCATAAAAGAACGCGACGAGGCGGCGATCGTAACCTTATTGAAAGAAGAATACGGCGTCGGGGCGGAAGTTCGGGTTGAGTATTCCGATAAGAATTTTGCGACGCGAAAAAAAATCAGTGTCAAAATAAAAGATTTCGGAATATACGCAGAGGACGAGCATATAGATATTATGAAGAAAATCACGGCGGCGTTACGGGAACAATACGGCTGTGATGCGGAGGTATCGTGAAAATCGGCGATATCAAAAATCTGGTAAAAAGCAAACCCGTAAAGATCGTATTGATTTGTCTTGCCGCGCTTGCCTTGTTGCTTGCCGTCTGGAAGGTGTTTTTTGCAAGCGAACCCATTCGTTCCGACGCCTATCAGGCGACGGAAGAGGAAAAGAGATTGGCGACTTTGCTTGAAAAAATCGACGGCGTAACCGACGCAACGGTGATGATCGGGCGGAACGACGATACAACGAGCGTCGTGGTGGTCTTCGAAGGAACGGACGGGATCCTCACACGACTGCGCATCACCGAGGTCGCCGCCAGCGCGCTCGGCGTCGTACAATCGAGCGTCATCGTCTATGCCGCATAAAATGAAAAAAAATTAATGGAAGGAGATAAATTTATGTCTAACACCAAAAAGATCGTACTCATGTCAACCCTCGTCCTGCTGCTTGCCGTAACGGCGATTTTTAACTTCGTGCTTGCCGGCACGGGCTCGACGACAACAGCATCCGCAAACGTCAAATCGAACTATTTTACATCGTATCGCACCGAACGCAGCACAAAACGCAGCGAAGAGTTCGTACAACTTGATTCCGTGATCGCGGCTTATACCGTCGACACCAACGAATATGCTGCCGCCGTTGCGAGAAAGCAGGAACTTGTCGAAGTCATGGAAGACGAACTCGTCATGGAATCCATCATTAAAGCGATGGGCTTCACCGATGCCGCCGTTTCGATCGGTGCGGATTCCGTCAACGTGTTCATCAATTCTAACGAACTGACGGGCGAAATGGTCACGAAAATCTTCTATGCGCTTGAAGTAGAGCAGAAAGTGCGCGACGGAAACATCATTATCATGCCTGTTTACGCCGAAAGTTGAGAAATTACGGAAAAACAGTAGTAAATTTCAAAAATCTGTGCTATAATACTTTCAATCAAGGAGTGTGTTATGGCAAGTATCAAGTATAATAATACGAACGGGCAAAAGGGTAAAATTACTTATAATTCCGACATCGTGAGCGGTATTGTCGTGCTGAGCTTGCAGGAAACCGAAGGAATCCAGCTCGTGCCTTCCAAAAGCAAGGGGATCAAGCTGAACTTCGAAAAGGACGGCGTGTTTGTCGACATTTCGGTAATCGTTTGCTACGGTTACAACGTTCCCGAGGTGGCGTACCGCATTCAGCAGACGATCAAGCAGATGGTCGAATCGATGACGCATTACAAGATCGCCAAGGTCGACGTGCATGTTCAGAGCGTGGTGTTTCCCGAGCCGAAAACCGAAGGGGAATCGGGCGCGAACGGGCAGGAGACTGCGGAAGGCGCGCAAAACGATGCGGCGGACGGACAAAATTAACATAAATTTCCCTTTCCGAACGGAAGGGGAATTTACATATGCGAGGAACTTATGAGAAGCGATGCAAGAGAGGCGGCGTTCAAAGCCGTCTTTGCGAGTTTGTTTCAGGAACAGTCGGAGGGGCGGTTCCGTACGGGATTATACCGCAACGCGAAACTTTCGGAAGAAGAAAGTGCGTTTGCGGAAAAGCTGTTTTTCACGGTGCAGGATCATCGCGAAACGCTTTTAACGCGCATTTCCGAAAAAGTGCAGGGCTTTGCGCAGGAACGAATTTATCCCGTCGATAAAGCGGTTATGCTTGTTGCACTGGCGGAAATCGAATATTTCGATGATATTCCCGCCGTCGTTTCGGTGAGCGAGGCCGCCGCGCTTGCGCGGAAATATTCGACCGAGAAGTCTGCCGATTTTGTCAACGGCGTGCTGGGGGGAATCATCAATCCATGACGCTGATCGACGGAAAGGCGACGGCACGAGCGGTGCGCGCGGAACTAAAAACCGAAACCGAACGTTTCGAACGGGAAACGGGGAAAAAAGTCGGGCTTGCCGTGGTGTTGGTCGGCAATGATCCCGCATCGCAGATCTATGTAAAAAACAAGATTAAGGGCTGCGAGGAAACGGGGATCCGCTCATTCGCGCATTATCTGCCCGAGGATACGACGCAGGAAGAATTGCTTGCGTTGATCGAGGGGCTTGTCGCGGACGAGAATGTGCACGGGATTTTGGTGCAACTTCCCTTGCCTCGCCATCTTGACGAAGGGGAAGTCCTTAAAGCCATTCCACCCGAAAAGGACGTCGACGGATTTCATGCGGAAAATATCGGGTTGCTTGCGTTGGGGGAAAACGGTACGGTTGCCTGTACGCCGCTCGGCGTAATGGAACTGTTGAAGCGTTATCGCGTTGAATTGTCGGGCAAGCACGCCGTCGTCGTGGGCAGAAGCCGCATTGTCGGCAGACCGATGGCGTTGTTGTTGCTTAACGCGGATGCGACCGTAACGGTTTGCCATTCGCGCACTTCGGATCTGAAGGAGCAGTGCCTGCGGGCAGACGTGCTCGTTGCGGCGGTCGGGAAGCCCCGTCTGATAACCGAAGATATGGTAAAGAAAGGCGCGGTTGTAATCGATGTGGGCATGAACCGTACATCTCAGGGGCTGTGCGGCGACGTCGATTTTGAAAACGTTGCTAAAAAAGCCGCTTATATTACGCCCGTACCGGGTGGGGTCGGCCCCATGACCATTGCAATGTTGCTGAAAAATACGGTTGCGTGCGCAAGGAGAAAATGCAAATGAGTATGCCTGTCGGCTATCAAAAATATCTTGACTTTTTCGAAAAAGCCTTGAACGAGGCGTGCGGATCCATGCGATTTACCCCCGCAATTTTAACCGAAAGCATGCGTTATTCCCTGCAATCGGGCGGAAAACGTCTGCGTCCCGTTCTGTTTTTGGCGATGCTTAACGCTTGCGGTTGCGATTACGAAAAAGAGGCGGCGTTAGCCGTCGCGCTCGAGAGCGTGCATACTTATTCGCTTGTGCACGACGATCTTCCTGCTATGGATAACGACGATTTTCGCCGCGGCAAGCCTTCGAGCCATAAAAAATTCGGCGAGGCGCATGCAATCTTGGCAGGCGACGCATTGCTTTCTTACGCGTTCGATCTTCTTTTGAACGAGGCGGCGCGCGGGGAACAGTATCGGCGTGCGGCGAAAATTCTGAGCGAAGCGTCGGGTGTCGACGGCATGATTTCGGGGCAGTCGTACGATATTTCCTATACGGGAAAATCGCTCGGAAAAGAAGAGCTTTTAACGGTTTATCAACGAAAAACGGGTGCATTGATCGCTGCGGGCATGAAAATGGCATGTGCGATCGCTCAAAAAAATGAGAATATCGCGGCGGAATACGGCGAAAACCTTGGCATTTTGTTTCAGCTTACCGACGATTTTATCGACGAATACGGCGAAAGCGGCGAGGCAGGCAAAACGCTGGGAAAAGACAAGCGGGCGGATAAACTTACCTGTATTAAAGTATTCGGGTTAGAAGGCGCAGAAGCGCTTGCGGACGAATACGCGGAAAAATGCCGCGTTTCTTTAAAAGGATTCGAGGGCGACGCAAGCTTTTTTACGCAACTTGTCGATTGCGTTCGCGACAGAACGAACTGAAAATATATGAAGAATTTTTCAAGCGAAGAGCTGAAAAGCGACTCTTTACCTCAATTAAAGGTACTTTGTGAAAAGTTGCGGACGGAAATCATTTCCACCGTAACCGTTTGCGGGGGGCATCTTTCATCCAATCTCGGCGTGGTGGAACTGACGGTTGCGCTGCACCGCGTTTTTGATTTTCCGAAAGATAAAATCGTGTTCGACGTCGGGCATCAGTGTTATGCCCACAAGTTGCTTACGGGCAGAGCGGAACGTTTTTCCACGTTGCGTCAGCGCGGCGGGTTGTCGGGTTTTCCAAAACGCGACGAGGGCGACTGTTATGAAACGGGGCACGCGGGAACGGCTGTTTCCGCCGCACTCGGGATTGCCAAAGCACGCGACCTGAAAGGGGGCGACCACGCCGTGATTGCGCTTGTCGGCGACGGCTCATTCAATAACGGTTTGCTTTACGAGGCGTTTAACAGCATTAAAATTCTACATACGAACGTTCTTATTATTCTCAACGATAACGGCATGTCGATTTCGCCTACCGTGGGCGGCGCGCACGAGATCCTTGAGGAACTGAAAGAGGGTGATGCGCCGATCGAGGACGTAAATTTGTTTGAGAGTTTCGGCTTGCAGTACCGCGGCATTTATAACGGGAACAACCTCGAAGAAATGGTGGATGCGCTTACCGAGGCGAAAAATCTGCTTAAAAACGGCAGTGTGCTGCTGCATATCACGACGCGTAAGGGGCAAGGGCACGCGTTTTGTGAGAATGCGCCCGTCATTACGCACGGCATTTCGTTGCCTACGGGCGGAAAGGATTATTCTAAGGCGCTCGGCGAAGAACTTTGCGCTTTGGCGGAACGCGACGGGCGTGTGATTGCGGTCAGCGCCGCCATGACCGACAGTCTGGGGCTTCGTCCGTTCTTCGAACGATATCCCGATCGGGCGTACGATTTGGGGATCTGTGAAGAGCATGCGTCCGTGCTTTGTGCGTCGCTTGCGGCAGAGGGAATGAAACCGTATTATGCGATTTATTCGACTTTTTTGCAACGGTCGTTTGATGAAATCATTCACGACGTATGCGGGCAGAATCTTCCCGTGACATTTTGTATCGATCGGGCGGGGATTTCGGGTGCAGACGGCGAAACGCATCAGGGCGTGTTCGATCTTTCGTACCTTTCCTTTGTTCCGAATCTTACGATCGCCGTGCCGAAAGACATCGGAGAATTCCGCTCGATGTTGCGAGCAAGTGCAAATTATTCTGCACCGCTTGCGATCCGCTATCCCAAAGAGGGTTGCGAGGGCGAGGTAAAACCGGTTGAAATCGGCAAATTTGAAGTTTTGCATAGTACTATGTCCAACATAATAATGCTTGCGGCGGGGGAACGTTGCATCCGGATCGCGCAATCGGTGCTCAACCGATGCCAAAAAGAAGGAACGGATTTTACGCTTGTGAATGCACGGTTCGTAAAACCTTTGGATTCCGATTATCTGTTAAGCCGTAAAGAGCGAATTTTCATTACGCTGGAAGACAACGTTTTGATCGGGGGGATAGGCGACGGCGTGCGCCGTTTGCTAAGCGGAAGCGGTAAAGAGGTCGTCGGGTTCGGCTATCGCGACGAATTTATTCCGCACGGCGGCATCGATGAGTTGATGCGTGAGTTCGGGTTAGACGAAGAAGAAATATACAAATGCGTGAAAAACTATGCGGGCGGATAAATTTTTTGCGGAAAAATACGGATCGCGGACGAAGGCGCAGGAAATTCTGAAAGAAGGATTGATTTTGCGCGGCGGAAAGCCGCTGCAACCCAAAGACGACGTTCAGGACGACGAAAACGTGGTTTTTTTGGCGGACGGGGAACGTTTTGCTTCGGGAGGCGGGAAAAAGCTCGAAAAGGCGCTTGCATGTTTTCGGCAGGATGTTTCGGGTGAAATTGCAGCCGATTTGGGGGCAAGCACGGGCGGTTTTACCCATTGTTTGTTGCGTAGAGGGATTAAAAAGGTTTATTGCGTCGACGTGGGTGAAAGCCTGCTTGCCGATTTTATCGCCGCCGATCCGCGCGTCGTCGTGATGGATAAAACCAACGCGCGATATTTGACAAAGGATTCGTTTCCCGAAAGCCTTTCGGTTGTGACGGGCGATCTGAGTTTTATTTCTCTGCGCCTTATTTTACCTGCGGTGCGGGAAATTTTGCCTTGCGGCGGACGGGCGTTTCTGCTTTTCAAACCGCAGTTCGAGTGCGGCGGAAAGGGGTTGAACGGCAGCGGTATTCTTCCCGCAAAACATCATGTAAAGTTGCTTTCGGAATTTTACGATTTTTGCGTGCAGACAGACCTTTCGCCGCAGAATATCGTATCGGCGCCGATCGTGCCGAAGAAAAACGTTGAATATGTGATTTTTTTCAAAAAAGACGCAAATCCGATGGAAAAAAACGTTTTTTTGCGTCGTGCCGCCGAAATTTCCGATTGAAGACTTGCTTTTCGCGCGCACGTCGTTTATAATAAAACCGATGAAAATTTGTATTTGCTACAATCGGACGCAGGTGCCCGAAGAGGTTTGTTCGGAACTTCAGAATGCGGTCGCCGCAGCAGGACATGCAGTCATTGTCCGTCCGGAATATAACGGCGAGGAAGCCGACCGGATTATCGTGCTCGGGGGCGACGGCACGGTTTTGCGCGCGGCGCGCGCCGCGTCGGTAAAGCGCATTCCGCTTGTGGGCGTCAATTATGGGCGCCTCGGCTTTTTGACCGAGTTCGAACGCGGGGAATGCACAAAGGCCGTGCGCCTGGCACTCGAAGAAAAACCCGAAATTCTCGAACGCGCGATGCTGGAAATCGTCCTGAACGGAAAAAGCGCGCACTGTTTGAACGAACTTGCGCTCATGCGCACCGTCGCGCCCGACCGCGACAGCAACGTCGTGAAGATCTCGGTGACGATCGACGGCAGCCATGCGGGCGATTTTTCCGCAGACGGTTTGATTGTGGCAACGCCGACGGGTTCAACCGCTTATTCGCTTTCGGCGGGCGGCAGCATCATGACGCCCGAGTGTGAAACCTTTCTGCTTACGCCCGTCTGCGCCTTTTCTATGCGTAGCCGACCGATAGCCTATCCCGATAAAAGCGTTTTGCGGTTTTGTTTGCCGCAGACAAAGCTGCTGTTGTACGGCGACGGCGTTTTTCTCGGCGAGGCAGGCGAGGGCGACGAGCTGTGCGTAAAAAAATCACGTCAGAAAGCGCTCTTTTTGACGCGGAACAAAGCCGACTACTTCCATAAACTGACACAGAAGATAAATTGATATTATGTTACGGAAACTGACGATACAAAATGCCGCGCTCATCGAACGCGCCGAACTGACGTTTGCAGGCGGGCTGAATGTTCTTTCGGGTGAAACGGGCGCAGGCAAATCGGTGATTCTCGATTGCATCGATTTCGTGCTCGGCGCAAAAGCCGATCGAGAAATGGTGCGCACGGGCGCGACAGAGTGCCGCGTTACGGCGGAATTTTCGCCTGTTTCCGCGCGCGTTGCGAAAGTGCTGGACGAGCTCGATATCGAGACGGAAGATACGCTCATTCTTTCCCGCAGACTAAGCGCGGAAGGTAAGGGTTCGCTCAAGATCAACGGCAATGCGGTCACGGCGGCGATGTTGCGCCGTGTAACGGCTAATCTTGTTGAAATTCACGGACAAAGCGAGCATTTTACGTTGCTAAAAGAGAGCAGTCAGCTTGCTCTGCTCGACGAAATTGCGGGGGAAAGCGTTCGCGGAATAAAAGAGGATCTTGCGCAAGCGCTCGGGGAACGGCGCGCGCTGTTATCCGATCTGAAAAAGCTGGGCGGCGACGTGCGGGAACGGGAACGCCGACTGGAAATTCTACGCTATCAGATTGACGAAATCGAACGTTCCGCCCCGAAAGAGGGCGAGGATGAAGAACTCTCGGCTTTGTTGTCGCGCTATGAAAATGCCGAAAAAATCTTGTCGGCGCTTTCGAGCGTCGGGGATTGTCTGACGGCGGACGGAGGCGCCGCCGACGCGGTGAACGCGGCGCGACGGGCGGTAGGCGCGGTATCCCGATTCGACGAGAGATACGCCACGCTTGCGGAACGGCTTGAAAATGCCGCCGCCGAACTTTCGGATATTGCGGATTCCGCTTTGAGTTATTCCGACGAGCTGGACGTCGACGAGAGGGAAGCGCAGCGTGCGCAGGCGCGCTATGACGAAATTAAAACGCTTAAAAAGAAGTACGGCAATTCCGTAAAAGAAGTGTTGTGTTTCCTGGATGAGGCGCGGGAAGAATACGCCTTGCTTTCCGACAGCGGGGAACGTTATGAAAAGCTCACCGCAATGTTGGAAAAAGCGGAAGATAAAATTTACGAGCTTGCCTGCGCGCTGGATAGCGCGCGGCAAATTACGGCGCAAACTTTTTGCAAACGCGTTTCGGACGAGCTGAAAACGCTGAATATCGCCTCCGCGCGGTTCGAGATCGCTTTCGAGTCATTCGGGCGAGATGACGCGGGGAAGGCGACGGGCGAAGGGCTCGGGGGCGTAAAATATCTTTTTTCCGCCAATGCGGGCGAACCACTCAAAGAGTTGGGTAAAATTATCAGCGGCGGCGAAATGAGCCGTTTTATGCTTGCCGTCAAAACGCAGCTTTCGGAAGAATCGGGCGTCGGAACGTACATTTTCGATGAAATCGATGCGGGGATCAGCGGTAATACGGCGCGGGTCGTGGCGGAAAAATTCATGAAAATCGCAAACGTTTCGCAAATTATCGCCGTGACGCATTCCGCACAGATCGCTGCGAGTGCGGATAAGGCATTTCTGATCGAAAAAACCGAGCATGACGGGCGTTCGCGTACAGATATTTACGCGATAGAAGGACGCAAACGCATTTGCGAAATTGCACGGTTGGTCGGGCAGGCGGAAAGCGAATATGCGCAAAAACATGCGCAGGAACTGCTTGAACATGCCGCTCAATATAAAAATTCCATAAAATAAACAGGTATAGAAAATTTCGGTTTACGCATATTAACTTCGGCACACGGAGGTGTTATGCGTAGGCTGAAATTTTTTCTTACTGCGGCTCTTGCCGTAGGAATTTGCAGCGCGGCGGTCGGAACGGCGACGCCGTACAAAACGGAAGCGTCGGCAGATACGGCGCAATGCAATTATTATATCGGCGGAATGACGGCGGGGTTTAATCTCTCGGCGGGCGGCACGGAAGTGATCGGGCTTAATGAAGTTGTCGCGCAGGACGGCGTTTACCGACCCGCAGAAAAAGCGGGATTGCGCATCGGGGACTGTATTTGCGCCGTGGAAGGAATTGCGGTAAAGACGATCAACGATCTCAATGCAGCGCTCGAGCGCAGCGGCGGGAAGGAAGTGACGCTCACGGTGAAACGCAGCGGCGAAACGGCAAACGTTCCGATCACGCCCGTAAAAGATAAAAAAAGCGGACGTTATAAGATCGGCGTGTTGATTCGCGATACGCTTTCGGGAATCGGTACGGTGACTTATATCGAGAAGGATTCGCTGCGATTTGCGTCGCTCGGACATGCAGTCTGCGACGAAGATCGGAACACGCTCGATATTTCCGACCCCAGAGTCACGCTTTGCAGTATTGTCGGCGTCAACAAAGGCGTACGCGGTAAGGCGGGCGAGCTCAAAGGATTGTTTATCGGTGAAGAATTAGGGAAGGCAGATAAGGTTTGTGAAACGGGGCTTTACGGCACGGTTTCCAAGAGCTTCGACTTGTCGCGGTTGGAAGCGGTCGAACTTGCGCCCGTTTCCGAGGCGACGATCGGAAAAGCAATTATTTATTCGACAATCGACGGCGTATATCCTCAAAAATATGAAATTTGCATTGCCAAAGTCGATGCGAATAATGGGGAAAATAAGAATTTCGTCATCAAAGTGACCGACGAAAAACTGATTGCCGAAACGGGCGGCATTGTTCAGGGCATGAGCGGCAGCCCGATTATACAAAACGGCAAGCTGATCGGTGCGGTGACCCATGTATTCTTAAATGACCCGACCAGAGGATACGGAATCGCGATTGAAAATATGTTAAACTCAGATTAAATGAAACGGTTAAATGAAGCAATTTGCTTGATTTGACCGTTTTTTGTTTATCAAGACTTGAAAAAGGAATGTATATATGGTATAATAAAGGAAAGCTAAGAGATTTGCATTTGCAGAGGTGAAACATTCATGAAACAGTTGATTGGTTATTGCGGACTCGATTGCGAGCAATGCGACGCACGGAAGGCGACGCTGAACAATGACGCAGCAGAGCGTGAAAGAATCGCAAAACTTTGGTCGGAATTAAACGGCGCGGATATTACGCCCGAAATGATCAATTGCGACGGGTGCCGAATGCAGGGGCGGGCAACGCCTTATTGTCTTAGTTTGTGCCCGATAAGGCAGTGCGCGCTTAAAAAGGGTTGCGAAACGTGCGGCGATTGCGAAAAGATGGAAGGTTGTCAAACCGTTGGTATGATAACGGAAAATAACGTCGAAGCGGCGGGTAATCTGAAACAAAATTCGTAAACACCGTTCTACGATCATATTCGGTTGGAAACAAAGTTCATAAATGCTTTCAAAGGTTCATATCATGGTATATGAACCTTTTTCCTATTCGCGACTGTCTGCGCCGCGTCGGTGAGAAAAAAATTGTGCTGATTGTTTACGGCGCGATATTTATGTGCTTTGTAATTTTGGGCATTTGTTTTATCAAAACGCCCGCAATTTACGGGTATCATTTTAATTTATGCGACCAGTTTGTCGACCGTATTTGCTATTCCGAACGAAGCGTGATTGTGATTTTTTTCGAGCGAAGCGCCGGGCATCTTCTGTTGCTTACGCTTTCCCTGTTGGCGGGGCTTCATATCTTTGCGGTGTCGGTTCCGACGGTGATTTTGATCTACCGCGCCTATACGCTTGGCGGAAGTCTGTATATTTTTTTCAGTGTTTACCGTCTTTCGGGTGCGCTGATCGTCGGAGTGCTCTATCTGCCCGTTCACCTGCTTATCGACGCCGTTTTGTTGTGCGCAATCATGTTTTCGATCAACCGAGCGCCGCGGTTTACCTTTTGCCGGCATGATTTTACCGAGATTTTGCGCGATTTTATCGTGCTCGGCGTGTTTATTCTGCTTATTTGTCTGTTGGAGGCGGTGTTGTTACTTGCGCTGTTTCATCCGCTCGGAAATATTATATAACATAATTTTTATAAGACTGCACATGCTGACGGCATGAAAAGTGCATTGATTGTTGCCGCATTACTTGCGGCGGGAACTTCTATGGGGATAAGCGGCTACCGCGCAGCGGCAAGTGCGGATAATGTGCTCGACGTCGGCTGTAAATCGGCTTATGTTTGCGATTTCGATACGCAGACTTGCGTATACGCCAAAAACGAAACGGTTCGGTTGCCGATTGCAAGCATGTGTAAAATCATGACGCTGCTTTTAACCTTCGAGGCGATCGAGGGCGGCGAACTTTCGTATGACGAAGCGGTTTGCGTCAGCGAACGGGCTTCTTCGATGGGCGGTTCACAGGTGTTTCTCGATACGGGTTTGAGCTACCGCGCGGAAGATCTTATGCGGAGTGTGGCGGTTTGTTCGGCAAACGATTCGTGCGTTGCACTCTCGGAACGGGTTGCGGGCAGCGAAGAGGCGTTCGTTGAGCGCATGAACGGGCGTGCGCGCGAGTTAGGGGCGGATAATACGCTGTTTGCAAATTGCACGGGTTTGCCGAAAGATCCGCAATATTCGTGCGCGAAAGACGTGGCGGCAATGCTCGGCGAATTATTAAAACATGAAAAATATTATGAGTTCTGCAAGGTTTGGAACGAGGATTTCCAACATCCCGACGGCAGAACAACACAGATGACCAATACAAACAAATTGATCCGTGCGTATCAAGGCTGTGACGGCGGAAAAACGGGCTTTACGAACGAGGCGGGGTTCTGTCTGGCGGCCACGGCGAAGCGCGGCGATATGCGCGTCATATCCGTGGTGATCGGTGCGGAAAGCTCGAAGGTGCGCAATAAGGGGATTTCCGACTGTTTCAATTATTGTTTCGATCAATATGAAAATAAACCCGTTCTGAAAGCAGGGGAAAAGCTCGAAAATCCGCTGAACGTGCGCGGCAGCAAAGTAAAAGAAATCGGGATTGCGGCAAAGGAAAATCTGACCGTCTTTCAGAAAAAAGGGGCAAACGGCGAATTTACGATCGAATACGACCTTCCGCAGGAAGTAAAAGCGCCCGTATCTTCGGGCGATTGCGTGGGCTATGCGACGCTTTATCTGAACGGCATGCAGTGCGGAAAAACCGAACTTGTCGCCGTGGACGGGGCGAATGCTTATACTTGGTGGGAGGCTTACCGCGACGGGGCGCGGAAATGGAATTAAGTAATTTTTGAAAAATGCAATTTAGCATAGTAATATGAAAGACATAATATGTGCGTAACCGTATGTATTGTGTCTTTTTTCTTGACAATTTACTGTGTTTACACTATAATAAAATGGTTATATCAAATTGAATTGAGGTTACAATGCATACGAGAGATACGTTGAAAGTAAATGAAAAAGGGCATCTTGAAATCGGCGGTGCAGATTGCGTAGATCTTGCAAAAAAGTTTTCTACGCCGCTCTATGTGCTCGACGAACGGCATATAAGGAATATGATGCGCGTTTACCGCGAAACGATCGCAAACGAATACGGCGAAGGAACGGTGCTCTATGCCTCGAAGGCGTTTTCCTGTAAGGCGATTTATGCGATCGCGGCGCAGGAACAAATCGGCGTAGACGTCGTTTCGGGCGGGGAATTATATACGGCGATGCAGGCGGGATTTCCTGCCGATAAAATTTATATGCACGGAAACAATAAACTGCCCGCCGAAATGGATTACGCGCTCGACTGCGGCGTCGGGACGATCGTCGTCGACGCATACAGCGAGGCGGATTATCTCGACGCGGCAGCAAAGAGCCGCGGCATTGTGCAGAAGGTGCTCGTTCGCGTCAATCCCGGCGTGGAAGCGCATACGCACGCCTATGTTCAAACGGCGACGCCCGATTCCAAATTCGGTTTCTCGGTGCAGGACGGCGCAGCGGAAAGCATGATCGCCTATATATTAGGAAAGAAACATCTTCGTCTGGCGGGATTTCACTGCCACATCGGTTCACAGATTTTCGAAAAAGAATCTTTTGTGCTTGCGGCGCAGAAATTGCTTGCCTTTACTCTCAAAATCAAAAACACGTTGGGGTTTGAGGCGTCTGTTCTCAATTTCGGAGGCGGATTCGGCGTGTGGTATACCGACGAGGACGAACAAATCGACGCCGAAGGCTACCGCAGTTATGTTCGCGCCTTGCTTGAAACGGTGAAAAAGGGTTGCACGGAACACGGCTTGAAAAAACCCGCCGTCGTCATCGAGCCCGGTCGTTCGATCGTCGCCGAAGCAGGCATCACGCTTTATACCGTTGGCGCGATCAAAGAAATCCCGAACGTTCGCAAATATGTCGCGGTCGACGGCGGAATGTTCGATAATCCGCGTTATTGTCTTTATCAGTCGAAATACACGCCCGTGCTTGCAAACCGCGCGGCGGAAGAACCGTGCGAACTTGTTTCGGTTGCGGGAAAATGTTGCGAGAGCGGCGATCTGATCGGCGTGAACATGAATTTGCCGAAGGCGCAGTCGGGCGATCTTCTCGCCGTGCTTACGACGGGCGCGTACAATTATTCCATGGCGAGCAATTATAACCGCAACCCCGTGCCGCCCGTCGTTCTCGTCAACGAGGGCAAAGCGGAATATATCGTGAAACCGCAAACATATGAGGATATTGTGCGCAACGACGTCATACCCGAATATCTCAAACGATGAATCATGGAACGGATTGTATTCGAAAATAAGAAACTCTTGCCCGAAAAACTGCTTTTATACGGTTTCCGTGCCGCAAATAACACTTTTGTGAAGGAAACCGAGCTTATGAACGGGCAGTTTCTTCTTCGTTGCAGCGTAGACGGCGCGGGCGGCGTTACAACCGAGCTTATCGATACGGCAAGCGAGGAAGAATATGTTTTGCATCTTGTGGAAGAATGCGGCGGTGCGTTTGTTGCCGAAGTGCGGCAGGCTTATCGTGCGGAGCTGGAAAAGTTAAGCGCATTCTGCTTTGAAACCGATCGCTTTCGGGAAAACCAGACGGGCGCGCTGACCGAATATATCGTCAAAAAATACGGCGCGCAGCCCGAGTATCTTTGGGAAAAAACGCCGAACGCTTGCGTGTTCCGCCGCGGCGACAACCGAAAATGGTTTGCAGCGGTGCTCACGGTGCGGCGCGACCGACTCGGACTTTCGGGCAACAAGGAAGAAGAAATCGTCGATTTTCGCGTCAAGCCCGAAGAATTGCAGGCTCTTATCGATCACGAACGCTATTTCTCGGGTTATCACATGAATAAAAAGCATTGGGCGACGGTTATTTTGAACGGCAGCGTGCCGCAGGACGAGCTGTTTTTACATATCGACGAAAGTTACCGCATTGCAAAGGGATAAACGTTTATGAAATTGTTTGATTTTTGCCGCAGAGTTTGATATAATATATTTATTGTATGACTTATATTATCGAGCTGGTGGCGAGCTTTCTTGCGGTCGTGATCGTGCTCACCTTGCACGAATTCGCGCATGCGTTCGTCGCGTATAAATGCGGCGACCTCACGCCTAAATTCAACAAACGGCTATCTCTCAATCCGCTGCGGCATTTCGACGTTGTCGGTTTGCTTTGTTTTACGTTTGTCGGATTCGGCTGGGCGAAACCCGTTCCCATCAATCCCAACAACTTTAAGCATTACCGGCGCGGTCTGGCGCTCACTTCGACGGCGGGCGTGATCATGAACTATATCACGGCGTTTCTTGCCTTGCCGCTTTTTATGCTCGTCGTCAATTTCTGCCCCGAAATTCCCGTTCTGACGGAATTTTTGACCTTTTTCACGCGGAGTCTGTTCTCATACAGTTTGTCGTTTTGCGTGTTCAATCTGTTGCCGTTCTATCCTTTGGACGGGTTTAACCTGCTTTCCGCGTTGGCGAAACCCTGGAATAAGGCGGTCGCTTTCCTGCGGAAATACGGTTATTACATTCTGCTTGCGCTCATTGTGGAAAGTTTCTTCTGCAATACGCTCGTCCGCGCAGGTGTGCCGCAGGCAGACTGGTTTAATATTCTCGGTTGGATCATGAAATTCGCAACGAATATCTTCGGCTATCCGATCGTCGCGCTCTGGAATCTGTTGCCCTGGCGCATTAAGATCTTTTGGAGGATCGTTCCGTGGCTGTAAACCGTGAAAATTTTGAATCGAACGTCGATTATACGACAAAACTCGAGAACTTCGAAGGACCGCTCGATTTATTGCTTTTTCTCATCAACAAAGAAGAGATCGAAATAAAAGATATTTTCGTATCGCAGGTAACGGAGCAGTTCCTTGCTTATATGCAAGGGCTTGAAACGCTCGACGTCGACAAGGTGAGCGAATATCTCAACATCGCCGCGACTATTATCAAGATCAAGGCGCAGGCGCTCGTACCCAACTTGCAGGACGATCCCGAACTTGAAGCGGAAATCGAAGAGGACAAGGCGAACCTCATCCGCGCGCTAGAAGAATACAAAATGATCAAAGAAGAGAGCAAAAAGCTCAAAGAGCTCGAAACGATCGGGTATTACTTCAAAGAGCCGGACAAGGACGTCGGAGAAGTGAAAACGGTTTTCAACCTCGAAGGTCTGACGCTCGACGGACTGATCACAGCCTTTTCCGCGCTAATGCTCAAACGCGAACGCAAGATCGCAGAAGAAGAAATACGCGAAATCCCGCGCGACAGTTTCACGGTTGAACAGAAGATCGCGTTTATCCTTGAAACGTTGGAAACGCAGGAAGAAACCACGTTCGAAGAACTGTTTACCGCCGATTTTACGAAAGCGGAAATCATTACGACCTTTCAGGCTATGCTCGAACTGCTCAAATATCAGTTCCTGCGCGTCCGTCAGGAATCGACGTTCGGGGAAATTACCATTACTCTGAACCCCGACAGAGAAGAGGAGGCCCAACTTGGAGAAATTGACGAATACGATTGAAGCGGTGCTCTTTGCTTCGGGCAAGGCGGTGGCGCTTTCGGATATTGCGGATAAACTGGGTGTGACCGTCGGCGCCGTACAGAAAGCGCTGAAAGAATTACATAAAAAATACGACGAGGAAAGCGGAATCCGCGTGCTCGAATTCAATAAAAAAGCCCAGCTCGGCACCAACCCCGTCTATAAAGAGGCGGTTTCCGCCGTGCTCAATCCCATTCGGGAAAAGGAACTGACGCGCACGTTGTTGGAGTGCGCGGCGATCATTGCCTATAAACAGCCCGTCACGCGTACCGAAATCGAGCTTTTGCGCGGACTCAACAGCGATTATGCCGTGAACGCTCTGCTCGATCTTAATCTGATTTACGCATGCGGTCGCAAAGACGCCGTGGGGCACCCCGTTCTGTTTGCCACGACCGACGAATTTCTGAAACGGTTCAAACTTTCGTCGCTTGAAGATCTGCCCGATTACGACGCCCTGATGGCGGCGCTTCGTCCCGAAGAAGAGGATAAAGACAATTATCTTTATGCGCGCGAGGAATACGGGGAAATCAAGGTGGAAGAAGGGACGGAAAGCGGCGAAAAGGCGGAAAAAAAGCCGAAAAGCGAAGAGGACAACGGCACGGGCGATCCGCTTGCCGGTGGCGGATACGACATTCCCGACTTCCTGCGCGGACTCGACGACAGCGATCTGGTGAAAATTTCATAATATCGGAAATAATTTATATAAATTCGCTCATATTAACGGTATGGGCGAATTTTTCGTTTACTCTTTTTTCTTCGGGATACTTTTCTTTTTCTTTCCTGTGTTCGCGACACTGGAAGCCTACGTCGACCCGACGGAAAACAGGGCGTGGTTTTCGCTCAGCGCTTATAATATCTTCAAAGTACTCGGCGGATATGCACAGTTAAATCGGGACGGGATTGCCGTGCACCTTACCAAAAAGAAAGCGGTATTCCTTCCCTTCGCCAAGATGCCCGATACGAAAAAGATGTTCGAGATCACGCAGGGGTTTCAGCTTTGGAAATTTCATCAGGTGATCGAAACGGGCAAACTGACCTCGCCTTACAGCGTGCTGACGGCGTCGGCATTGCAATCAATAAGCGGCAGTATCTTTTCGTATCTGCAAACGCGTTATCCCTTTCTGTCGCTAAAAAACAGCGTGCTTTTGCGCGAGGATAACTGTTTGAAAGTTACTTTGAAGACAAGCGTTGTGTTCAACGGTCTGGTAATTGCGATCGCGGTCACAAAAAAATTATTGGAGGCATTGGTAAATTGGATAAGAAGAAAAAAATCGACACGATTCTCGAAAGAACAGCCGAACAGCTGACGGGGCTCATCGACGTCAACACCGTCATCGGTAAGCCCGTCGTTTCGGCAAGCGGCACGCAGATTATTCCTTTTACGAAGGTAACGATGGGTTATCTTTCAGGCGGCGGGGAATACGGTGAAGTCAAGGCAATCAAGGAAGACGAATGTTATCCCTTTGCCGGCGGCGCGGGTACGGTGGTTTCGATCAAACCCTGCGGGTTTCTGATCGACGACGGCACGGAATGCAAACTTCTTCGCGTAACCGACGATCCGCTCGACGGCGTGATCGAAAAGGCGAGCGATATTATTTCGAAATTGATGAAAAACCATGAGTAAAAAACGATATCTTTTATCTCTGTGCATGACGCTTTTGCTCTTTTTTTCGTCCGTATTTTTCGCGGAACCGATAACAAGGGCGCAAGCCGCCACACATTCCAAAGGGGAATGCGTGATCGACGTTGCCTCGAAACGTTTTCTGCATACCCTGAATGCCGACGCCTGTCTGCCCATGGCAAGCACGACGAAGATCCTGACCGCGATCATTGCCGCGGAAGACCTCGATCTGAAAGAAGAAGTCGTTATTCCGAAGGAAGCGGAAGGCGTCGAAGGGTCGAGCGTGTATCTGCGTGCGGGCGACGTTTATACCGTCGAAGATCTGCTGTACGGACTGATGCTGCGTTCAGGCAACGATTGTGCCGAAACGCTTGCGCTGCACCACAGCGGCAGTTTGGAAGCGTTTGCACACGTCATGAATATGCGGGCGCAGCGCATGGGCGCCGAGAACAGTTTTTTCGTCAATCCGCACGGATTGCCCGACGAACGGCATCATACTACGGCGCGCGATTTAGCGTTGATATCCGCTTATGCAATGGAAAATTCGACCTTTCGCAACATAGTATCCTGTAAATATTACGAGGCGCGCGGCTGGAAAAATAAAAATAAAATGCTGTTCGGATACGAGGGCGCAGACGGCGTGAAAACGGGCTTTACGGTGCGCGCAGGGCGTTGTCTTGTGACGAGCGCGGAACGCAACGGCATGCGCGTTGTTTGCACCGTGCTGTCGAGTCCGCAGATGTACGAGCGCACCGCCGAACTGCTCGACGAAGCGTTTGCGCGTTATCAGCCCGTTACGCTGTGCGAAAAAGGACAGCAATTCGACGGCATGACGGCGGCACATGAATTTTGTTATCCGTTGACCGAAACCGAGCGCGATTTTGTGCGTTATGAAACCGTATGCAGCGACGGAAACGGCGGACTTTTGAAAATATATCTGAAAAATGACTTGCTTTTTTCCCAGAATTTGTATATGATAGAAAGGTAACGAATTCAGAAGAAGGGAACATATGCGCATCAATAAGTTTCTCGCGGAACAGGGGGTTTCCTCGCGCCGCGGGAGTGATGAGATCATAGCGGAAGGCAGGGTGACGATCAACGGAAAAACCGCTAAACCGGGCGACGAGGTCTCGCCTGCCGACGTGGTGGAACTTGACGGCAAAATGCTTTCGCATAAAGTCAAGTACGAATATTATATGCTCAATAAGCCTAAGGGCTGCGTTTGCACGGTGAAAGACGACAAGGGGCGGAAAACGGTTATGGATTGTCTTCCCGCATCATCCGCGCGCGTCGTTCCCGTCGGGCGGTTGGATTACGATACGGAAGGATTGCTGATCCTGACGAACGACGGCGACCTTGCATTCCGTTTGACTTCGCCCAAGAGCGAAATCCCGAAAACATATCTTGTGCGCATCGAAGGCGGCATTACCGAAAAAGAATTAAACCGTCTGCGTGCCGGCGTCGAAATCGAAAAAGGCGTTTTAACGAAAAAATGCCGGATCCGCGTGGTGGAAACCAACAAAAGTTTTACCAAACTCAACGTTGTGCTGACCGAAGGGAAGAACCGCGAGATCCGAAAGATGTTCGAAGTTGTGGGGAAGCATGTCGATTTTCTCAAACGTATTATGATCGGCGAACTTCGTTTAACGGGGCTTGATAGAGGGCAGGCGCGCAAGCTCACGCAGGAAGAGGTCTTTTATCTGCAAAATTTATAAAAAAAACGGTTTACGTTTCGTAAACCGTTTTTTTATCGGTAACTGCGCAACAATCCTACGACCTTGCCCAAAATCGTCACTTCGTCAAGCACAAAGTCGGAAAGGGCGGCGTTCTCGGGGTGTAGAATGTGTTTTCCGTCGCGGCGGAAATAGCGCTTTACGGTTGCGCCTTCCGATATGCCGTCGTCGAAGAGCGCCACGACGATTTCGCCGTTTTCCGCGGTCTGCTGTTTCTGCACGACAACTTTATCGCCGTCGAAGATGCCTGCATCGATCATGCTTTCGCCCTGAACGCGTAAAAGAAATAAATCGCTGCCGCGGAATTCCGCGGCGGGCAGGGAATAGGTCCCTTCATAATTTTCGGTTGCTAAAATGGGCTGGCCTGCCGTAACCGTGCCGATGAGCGGAACGCGCACGTTGTCGGAACTTTTCACGGAAACAGCACGCCGCTTCCCTGCGGCTTTGGATAAATAACCTTTATCGCGCAGGGCGTTGATGTAATCGTAAACGGTCGCAGTACTCTTGATTTCAAGCTCTTTGCAAATTTCGCGTACCGTAGGGGGAAATCCGTTTTCATCGTTGAAGCGGTTAATAAATTCAAACACTTCCTGCATCTTGTTTTTATCTCTCATGGCGAACCTCGCTGTGCTTTTCTCTATTGTATCATAGTTTTTGGAAAATTGCAAACAAATGTTTCAATTTTTTCGGAAAAATTTGTAAAAAATCCTTTGTTATTTTTCCAAAATGTATTATAATAACAATATGGAAAGTAAGAAGTGTATATTCGACGAAGAAAAAGATTGCGACGGCTGCATGGAATGCGAGGTCTGCGACCTTGATCCTTCCAAACCCTGTACGAATTGCGGAAAGTGTTTGGATATCCGCGATTATGCGTCGATCAAAATCGACAAGATTATAACCGATCCCAAAGGGGATTAATCATCGTCGTTCGGTTTATGTAATTTTACTTTGTTTGCGACGGCGCGGCGGTTGTCTTCGGTAATGGCGGCATAATGTTTGCGCGTCGTGTTTACGTCTTTATGTCCGAGCACGTCGGCGACAATATAGATGTCGCCCGTTTCACGGTAGAGCGCCGTGCCGTAGGTGGAGCGGAGTTTATGCGGCGTGATTTTTTTTAGCGGGGATACGATCCTCGCATATTTTTTTACCAAATTTTCGACGGCACGCACGGTGATCCTGCGGTTTTGCAACGAAAGAAACAGCGCGTGTTCGTCGGAAGGAATTTTCGGATCGTCTTCTTTTTTGGCAAAATAAGCAGCAAGCGCCTCGGCAACCTCATCGGAAAAATATAATATAGCATGATTTCCGCCTTTGCGCGTTACGACAAAAGAATTGTTGCTGAAATCAATACTTTCATTGTCGAGCCCGACAAGTTCGGAAATACGGATCCCCGTGCCGAGGAATAGGGTGAGTATGGCGGTGTCGCGCACTTTGGTTTGTTCGTGATAACCTTTCGCATGTCCTGAAAGACCGCTTCCCGATTCCGCCGTATCAATGATCGAAGAAACTTCGTTATCTTCCAAACGGATAATTTCTTTCTCGTGAATTTTCGGTGTGGCGACTTTGGAAGGGTTGTTGACCTCGATCAATCCTTTGTTGAAAAAATATTTGAAGAGGGAACGGATCGTCGAGAGCTTGCGCGCTTTGGCGTGCTCATCGCA
The DNA here is from genome assembly GCA_910589015.1 of uncultured Christensenellaceae bacterium. Lineage (GTDB taxonomy): Bacteria > Bacillota > Clostridia > Christensenellales > Borkfalkiaceae > Gallimonas. Next base: position 39,586 of record CAJUSA010000002.1, on the reverse strand, counting down.
GGAAAGGCGCTTTTCGCCGAAACGATAATTTGAAAGATAGCTTAAAAAGATTTCGATATCGGTATCGGTGAGGGATTCCAGATCTTCGAGTGTTAAATCCTGCACGGTTTTACTGCGGAATTTCTTTTTGATAAGAAAGTCGAAAAATATCCGAAGATCGTAACAGTAATTCAAGCGCGTTAAAGGGCTCGTGCGCGATTCAACGCCGCGTAAAAAATCTTCGCAAAAAAAGGGCAATTCGTCGAGCATAGCGTCGATGCGGTCGAGATTGTTTAAATTTCGTTGCTGATAGTAGTCAGGATTCCGTTTCTTCATGAAAAAAATTATAACAGGCAGAAGGGTTTTTGTCAAGTTTTTCCTTGAGGGATCGATTGTGGATAAAATGGGGCAATACACGAAACTATTCGCAAAACACAGGTTGTAAAAATGTAGCCCGTGAGCGGTGGGGAAAGGCTTTTGAAGCGGTGATAACTGCCGAAGAGAGTGGAAACGACCTACGGGGAAACCGTCGTATATTCGTAAATATACGGCGGTTTCCCGTCCGCGCCTTTTGCGCGTTCCGCCTTAACAAAAACGCGTGAGTTTGCCACTCAACGAGCGCGCCCAAAACGGCGGCGACCAAAGCGGGGCAAGGCTTGCGCGGCGGCACGTAAAGAGGTTAAAACGAGGAAACACGGATAACACAACGCGACGGGGACGGCGTAACGGTCTGGCAGGGTGTCACGGGCGGCTTGTGTTGCTCTCCGAGGACGTGAACAGGAGAAGAAAAAGGCAACACAAGGGGCGCGAGAAATCGCGCCCTTTCCCTTTTGGGAAAACGCGGGGGGACTTTTCGCGCGCCCTGAAACAGAGGAAACCCCGAGAGAACGCACGCAGGGAAAGCGGTGCGTAGGCTCTCAACCTCATGCCCTCATGCTCACCCATGCCCACGGGGTGCGAGAGCCTCCGAGAGAGCTTGCGGGACAACTTCCCGCAAGCGAACGAGTGAGGGCGCAAGCGATAGCGCGCGAGGGATAAACGACGGTGCAGGACAGGGCAGGAAAGGCGGATAACGATAGAATCCCCGCCCCGCCGTTTAAGGCGGGGCATACACTCACGACCAAGAAAGGCGGCGAAATCGTCCCGAAAAAAGGGAAAAACCCGCGCAGGCGGGGCGATGTCCATTTAATGAGATTTTGCCGTTAAAGACCGACACACGGGCGCGGAAAAAGCGGCAGGGGCGGAAGATTGGCGAAGCGGCGGAAAGAGTTGCGGAAGGGGCGAGCTTGCCGCCCCGCACTCTTCCGCCGACCGACAAGCAACGCCCCGCCGCGCGCGCCCGTGTCTGTGGGGGACGGGAAACGGCGTTCAAAATCGGGGTGCGGGGTGTCCCCGCCCGCATAACCTTTTTCAAAGATTTTGCCGCGTGCAAAATCTTTGAACGGCACAAAAAAAGGGATTTGGCAACGTTGTCATTTTCCCCGCCATGCGGGGAAGTTATCGGAAGGATCGCGCGCCGATCGCCGAGCGCGTTTCCCCGACGGGTAGGAAAGAAACGACGTCGCCGCGCCCTGTCGGCAGTGACCAACGCGGGGAAGCTCTCGGAAAGTGGGGGCTTATTTTTTTGCCGTTTTTGCGGGGCGTTCCATTCCTGAAAGCGTTTCGAGGGTTTGGCGCACTAACTTTTTGCCCATGAAATCAAGCGCGCTGTACATAGCGATAATTTCGCGCTCTTCGGTGGTGAGCGTTGCGGGGGTGGGGGAAACGGTAACGTTGCCGAGGTCGTCCGAACGCCCTAAAAGGTAGTCCGCCGTTACCTCGAAGAAATCCGCGAGCTTGATAACAAACTCCGACGAGGGTAAAACCTCGCCTTTTTCCCACCGTCCAATGTTTCTTTGGCTTGTTTTAATGGCATTTGCTACATCAACTTGCGTTAAGCGTTTTTCTTCCCTTAATTCTTTTAATCTCATAATTTTACCTCTTTTAATAATATTATAGACTTTTTTGTCTAAAATGCTTGACAAGGACAAATATGTCCTTTATAATTGCAAGCAATTATAGACATATATGTCCATATTATACATTCCCACAGGCAGAAAGGCAAGCAAAGGCGCAGACGCGGGAGACGCGGGCGCTTAGCGATAAAGGAAACGCGCTTTCGTTGAGTGGGAACAACGAAGGGCGCGTTTTTTGTTACGGCGGGGAACTGCCGAGCCGCTGACCTAACGGCGAAACGGGGAAAGGAGAAGAGCAACGGCGGCAGCCGAGGCGATAAAGGGGGCAGAAATGGCGGAAGAGTACAAAACACCCGAAGGGAAGTCAAAGCAGCGTTTGCGAATAATGAAGCACTTGCGGAAGTATGGCGCTATTACAAGCATGGAAGCGATAGCGTTATACGGCGTTATGCGGCTTTCTGCGCGTATCTGCGAATTAGAAGCGCGGGGCGTGGTAATCGGAAGGGAACGGAAGAAGGGCGCAAACCGCTACGGCGAGGCGGTTCGTTACGTAGAATATCGCTTGATAAAAGAGTGAGCGGAACGGCAGAGAGCCGACGAGATAAAGGAGTAAAAAGGCATGAACGCGGAAATTGAGCGGATAAGGGACGCGCTCGCGCATTATGAAGAGCGCGCACCGTATGCGGACGGCGACCCGACGAAAGAGGACTTGCAAGAAACGCTTGCACGGTGCGAAGAGGTATACGACGATTTACAAATCGTGGAAATGAAGGCGCTTTGGTATCTTCGGTATTTGCAGGGTGGTTTTGCGAAAATGTCAGGCGCGTTGTGTTGGCTGTTGCCGACGGCGCAAAGGCGGTACGAGGAAGCGCAGGCGCGGCGGGAACGTTGGGAACGGGGCGAACCCGAAGAGGACGAAGCGCCGAAGGAAGCGGAAAAGTCATTTTACGATACATATATCGCGGTGCTTGACGAGCCGATAAAGGCACGGCTTTCCGCGCTCGCTTCGTATCTGAATGAGGGTGTTGCGGAGTTGCAGACAATCGCGGAAGATTGCACGGACGAGGGACGGGACACGTTAAGGGGCGTTTACGGGCTTCTTATAGCGGCGATACAATCACTTACAAAGGAGGAAGTAAAACAATGACGGACGAGAAGAACGGGAAAACGTCGGGAGGAGTACCCAACGAAAGCGACGGCGTGCGTTTCGGGCTGACTAAGAACGAGCTGCGGGCGCGCCTAAAACACATAGCGGGGCTTTGCTATGCGCTTTCATGCGATATTAGCAACGTAGAGATTGAAGCGGAAGTGCTGCGGGCAGAGAACGAATACTTGATAGACCGATTGAAACGGGCGGGGGTGAATGTATACAGAGAGGGGGAAGACCCGAGCAAAAAAAGGCTTGCGACAATGAAATACTGGGAAAAGAAACGGAAAGAAGCGGGGTTATCTTCGGACGACTCGCCGGAACTTCGGAAAGAAAGGAAACGCCGCCCGAAAAGTCCCGAAGCGATAGCCAAGCAAAGGGAAACGCTAAAAAAGACATGGGCGAAAAGAAAGGCGCAAAGCAGGGAAGCAAGCGAAGCGAGCGGGGACGGATGCAGCGCAGCTCTTCGAGAAACTTCCCAGACAGTCGGGGAAGCGGCGACGTCACCGCGCCCCCTCGGTAGTGACCAACGCGGGGAAGCGGAATAAAGCGAGGGCGAGCGTATGGAGATAAAAAGCGGGTTTTATTTGATTGGTTTTACGCGGATAGACAAAGGCGAAAGCGGGGCGGTATTCGTGCATTACGAAGCCGACACGAGCAAATGCCCGTACGGGCGAAAGCTCACCGCGTGCGCGATAGTTACGCGGACGAGCAAGAACAGCTACACGGCAGCATGCTATAACGAACAACGAATAGCTACGATAAAAGGAAACACGCTCGAAGAACTGCGCAAGGCTACGGCAGAATTTTTCGAAGGGGAAACGGCATGAGAAGGAAGTACAAGCGTAAACAAATTGGCGCGCCGAGCGGCGGGCGGGTGCATTGGCTGTTAATGTTTCTGTCGAAAGACTTTACGCGAACGTATCGGTTGCATTTCGATTACGAGTACCACAACTACCATTTCACGCGCTACGAGGGCAGAACGGCGTGCGACGAGTACATAGTAATAAGAACGTCGCGGGATTGCTTTCGCGTGATGTACTTCAATTTTGATACATTGTACTTTGAGTATTTTTCCGAGGAAACGGCGCGCGAGTGCGCCGACCATATCGAAGAAGTGTACGAGAGGATAAAACAGGCAGAAAACGCGGGGAGAAATTAAAGGGAAACGGGCAAAAAACGCCCATACAAACGAATATGCGACGCGTGGAAAAAAGTGAGGGGAAACACATAACTATTCGCAAAACACAGGTTTTACGAATAGATATGGTGAAAAATGGGGCAAAAATGGCATTTTTCCAAACTTTTTTAAAAGTTTGCCGTATGTTATCCACAATTATACAACAATTTTCGACTTTTTGATTGACATAAAAAATCAAATTATTTTTACGTTTTTATAGAATAAAAAAATACTTTTTAATAAAAAAACGACGGTTTATCCGCCGTTTCTTCTTATACTTTATGAGCAATTTATTTGGCATTTTTTCTATTATGTCACGCATACTATTATGCTTTTGCGATAATACCGTAAGAATAAGATTTAATTGGTAGAATTTTCTGATAAATATCTTTACGGAAATAATCCAGATACTTCCCTTTGATCGAGATATTGTATTCGCGCGCGGAATTGTTCACATAAACGTAAACCGCTTGAGTTTCGTGTTTCCGTTCGTAAACAATGCAAGAAACATCGGCAAATATTTCGCGGTATACGCCGTCGCGGAATACTTCGCGAAGTTTTTTCGTGCGGATATTTCCTAACGTTTTGTAAAATTCGATTAATTCCGAATTCAGATGATCCCAGTCAAAACAGCGCCGGCAGAACGGATCGATATATCCTTCCATGCCGTTTTCGTCGCCATAATAGATGCTCGGTACGCCGGGTAACGTGAATTGCAGAACTGCAGCCATTTTCAATTTTTGTAACGCAACCGTTTTTTCCTGTTCGGAAAGTTTGGCAACAGCCATATCTTCTTTATGGTTACAAATTTTTCCGCTTAATATCGTTAGAATGCGCGATGTATCGTGCGTTCCCAAAATGTTCATTAGGCTGTCGAGCGACTGCTTCGGGTAATGATCGATCAGCATGGCGATCGTTTCACGCAGGCGCGTTGTATTGCCGGATAACACGAAATCGATTATAGCATTTTTAAACGGATAATTCATGACGCTGTCAAGCTCGTTGCCCTGAAAATATTCGCGGCGCACACCGTAGGCGATTTTGTTTGATGCGTCTTCCCAGACTTCGCCGAGAATCACGGCGTCGCTCTTTTCGTCCTTAACGGCTTTGCGCAAATTTTTCAAAAAGAAATCGGGTAATTCATCGGCAACGTCAAGGCGGTAGCCGCTTATTCCGCGGCGCAACCAATGTTTTAAGACGCCGTGTTCGCCGAACAAAAATTCCTGATAAGACGCCGATTTCTCATTGACGGCAGGCATGGTTTCAATACCCCACCAACTTTCATATTCGTCGGGAAAGCGGCGGAAACAGTACCAGTCATGATAAGGCGAATCGACCGACTGGTACGCACCCACGCTGTCATAACTGCCGAATTTATTGAAATATCGGCTGTTGTCGCCCGTGTGATTGAAAACGCCGTCGAGAATAACGCGGATCCCGTGCGCCTGCGCGTCGGCAATCAAGCGGTCGAAATCTTCGAGCGAGCCGAGCAACGGATCGATTTTCATGTAGTCGCCCGTGTCGTAACGGTGATTGGAATAGGCTTCGAATATGGGATTCAGGTACAGAACGGTAACGCCAAGGTCGGAAAGATAGTCTAATTTTTGACGGATACCTTCTAAATTTCCGCCGAAAAAGTCGTTGTTCAGTACTTTGCCATACATATTCGGGCGAAAATACGGTGTGCCGCCCCAATCGGAACGCATAATCTTGCCCGCGATATTTTGTGTGCACGGCTCCGCTTTATGAAAGCGATCGGGAAAAATCTGATAAATCACACCGCCTTTCAGCCATTCAGGTGTTTCGTAATCGGGTGCGTGCACGGTTAATTGCCAACTCCAAGGCTTTTCGCCGAGCACACCTTTGCGCATTGCACCGCAACTGAGATAATATTCGCCCAATTTGAAGTAATAGAAATATAGTCCGACGCGGTTGAATTTCAGCGTGAGCGCAAAACCTTCTTCAGTTTTTTGCATGGGAAAAATCACGCTTTGTTCCCCGTCGCGGCAAATGTACATATTACAATTTTCGGCGGAGAAGCTACCTTCTCCGCCATCGATTTTATAAATTCGAAATGTGATGTCATTTCCGCACGGAAATGCGCCCGTTATGCTTTTGCAAGCCGTATCGAGCGGATCATAGGTATAAATCATGTATTGTTCACCGATGAAACTTATTTAACGGGTTTCAGATTCCAAATGCGCGATGCATATTCGCGGATACTTCTGTCCGCTGCAAAATAACCTGCTGCCGCAATATTGTTAAGCGATTTTTTGTTCCAATCCTGCTTTTTGTTGCGATACAGGTCGGAAAGCGCGTTCTGCGTGGTAATATAGCTTTCAAAATCAGCAAGGCACATATACGGATCGGCAACGGGAGCGCGCCGCAAAAGATAATTACTGATTTCCGAGAACGACGTTCCGTTGAATCCCACGATGAGCGATTCAAGCACGCGGCGCATATTGTAATCCTTATTATAATAAGCGCTGGAATTATAGCCGTTTTGCCAGATTTCTTTCACTTCGTCGGCGGTCAAACCGAAAATGAAGATATTTTCATCGCCAACGTGTTGCGTCATTTCGACGTTGGCGCCGTCGAGCGTGCCGATTGTGAGCGCGCCGTTGATCATAAATTTCATATTGCCCGTGCCGCTCGCTTCCTTGCCCGCAAGCGAAATCTGTTCGGAAATTTCAGTTGCCGGCATGAGCATTTCCGACATGGTCACATTATAATTTTCCATGTAAACGACGTTAAGTTTTTCGTTGATTTTGGGATTTTTACGGATATCTTCGGCAAGGAAACAAATCAGTTTCATGATTTGTTTCGCCATATCGTAACCCGACGCCGCTTTGGCGCCGAAAATATACGTTTTCGGCACGATATCGAGATCGGGATTATCGCGCAATGCGTTATAAACCGAAATAATATGCAACGCGTTCAAAAGCTGGCGTTTGTATTCATGCATACGCTTTGCCTGAACGTCGAACACGGTGTTCGGGTCGATCACGATTCCCTGCGTCCGTTTGGCATAATCGGCAAACTGCCGTTTTTTAATGGCTTTTATCTCGTCGAGACGCGCAAGAACACTCTTGTCGTTTTCAAATTTTTTGAAATCGGCAAGTTTTGCAGCATCTTTATCGTAACCCGCGCCGATGCAATCGTCAAGCAATGCGCAAAGTTCGGGGTTCGATTGATTGAGCCACCGTCTGTGCGCGATGCCATTGGTCACATTCGTGAACTTATCGGGCGTATATTCGTAAAAATCGCGGAAAATGCTGTCTTTAATAATCTCGCTATGCAATTCGGAAACGCCGTTTACGCTGTGCGAACCGACGATACACAGGTTCGCCATGCGCACCGTGTTGTGTGAAAGCACCGACATGCGCGAAATTTTATTCCAGTCGCCCGGATATTTCACCCAAAGATCTTCGCAGAAACGGCGGTTGATTTCTTTAAGAATGCCGTAAATTCTGGGAAGACGGCGTGCAATAAGATCTTCCGCCCACGTTTCCAGTGCTTCGGAAAGTACGGTGTGGTTGGTATACGCGCACGTTGCGGTCGTAAGATTCCACGCCGTATTCCACGAGAAATAATTATCGTCGACTAAAATGCGCATGAGTTCGGGAATCGCAAGCGCGGGATGCGTATCGTTGATATGGATCGCCGCGCGCTGCGGCAACGAAGAAAGCGAGCCGTAGCGGCGCTTATGATCGGACACAATGCACTGCAACGAGGCGGAAACGAGGAAATATTGCTGCTTTAAGCGCAGGGATTTTCCTTCGTAGTGATTATCGGAAGGATAAAGCACTTTGGAAATCAGTTCAGCGTCGCTTTCGTCGCGCATGACTTCGTCGTAATTGCCTTGCGAGAACAGCTGCATGTCGAATTTTTGCACCGCGCGCGAACGCCAAAGGCGCAACACGCTGACCGCTTCGGAATCCGCGCCCGCGACCATCATGTCGAGCGCAACCGCCTCGACTTCTTTGGCGTTGTGATAAATGGTTTCCATGCCGTGATCGGTCCACTTTTCTTCGAGTTCGCCGTCGAAACGCACGATGAATTGCTTATCGGAACGTTGCGTGAGCCAGGCTTCGCCGCCGGGAAGCCAGACATCGGGCATTTCGATCTGCCAGCCGTCGATGATTTTTTGCTTGAATAAACCGTATTGATAGCAGATCGAAAAACCCATTGCGGGGTAATTCTGCGTGGCGAGCCCGTCTAAGAAACAGGCGGCAAGTCTGCCGAGACCGCCGTTGCCCAATCCTGCGTCGGGTTCTTCTTCATACAGTTCGTCGAGCGAAAGATTGAGCGATTTGAGCGCGCCGCCGATCGCATTGCCGATGCCGAGATTGTAGATACTGTTTTTCAGCGATCGCCCCATCAAAAATTCCATGCAAAGGTAATAAACGCGTTTTGCCTTCGCGGCTTTGGTTTTCAAATGGAATTTCTGGCGTTTTTCGAGCATGATATCCCGAACGCTCATGACGACGGCTTTGTAGATCTGCTCGCGCGACGCCTCCGACAAGCTCACGCCGAAATAGCGCGTGAGTTTGCCGGCAATCATCTTTTTTGCTTCGTTTTCCGTTAAGTTTGACATTCCTTTTACTACGTTCCTTCTTTCTTAAAAATTATTGTTTATTTTAATATGCCGAGGTAAAGACCTTCGTAATATTTCGCAGACGTTCCCCAGGTAAAGTCGGTTTCCATGGCTTTTTTGCGCAGCGCCGGCCACTCGCTCTCGTTGCGGTATACGTCGAGCGCCTCGTTGATCACATACAGCATGTCGTGCGCGTTGTAATCGCGGAAAGTAAAGCCGTTTCCGCCCGCGCCGTAAGGCGTGATGCTGTCTTTAAGTCCCCCCGTTTCCCGCACAATCGCAACCGTACCGTAACGCGCGGCGATCATCTGCGACAGACCGCACGGCTCGCTCTTCGAAGGCATCAGGAATAAATCCGCGCCCGAATAGATTTTACGCGAAAGATCGGCGTTGAACGAGATGATTGAAACGACTTTGCCGGGATAACGGCGGGCAAGATCGGAAAAATAATTCTCATAATACGATTCCCCCGTGCCAAGCAGGACAAACTGCACGTCTTGCCGCAACACCTGTTCGATCACTTCGCGCACCAAATCGAGCCCTTTGTGCGAAACAAGACGCGAAATCATGGCGATAATAGGCGTATTCGGTTTGACGGGAAGATTAAGCATGCGCTGCAATTCCTCTTTACAAACCGCCTTGGGCGCGATATTTTCCGCGCTGTAATTGGCGAACAGCGCCGCGTCGGTCGCCGGATTGTAATAATCGGGGTCGATCCCGTTCAGAATGCCGCAGAGTTTGAACTCGTTGCGGCGGATGATCGCCTCTAATCCGTGCGCGTAATACGCGTCTTTGATCTCGCCCGCATAAGTCGGGGATACCGTTGAGAAACGTTCGCAGCACTCGATTGCGCCCTTCATGAGGTTGATGCAACGGTCGTATTCCACAAGATAACGGTATTGATTGGAAATCCCGAATAGATCTTCTAAAATATCCAGCGAATATTTCCCCTGATACTCTATATTATGAATGGTGAACAGCGCGCGAATATACTGATATTCGGGACGGAAACAGTATATGGTTTTAAGATAGAGCGCCGCAAGCGCCGCCTGCCAGTCGTGGCAGTGCATAATGTCGGGATAAAAACCGACGAACGCCATGATTTCGAGCACGCTGCGGCAGAAGAACGCGAACCGCTCGCCGTCGTCGTAATAGCCGTAACAACCGGGGCGTTTGAAGTAGTATTCGTTATCGACAAAGTAGTATTTTACGTTGTCGAGCGTGTATTCGAAGATCCCGCAGTATTGATTCCGCCACGAAAGCGGAACGAAAATATTGCCGATGAATTTGAAATTCTTGCGGTAATCCTTCTTGATATCCTGATAAAGCGGTACGATCACGCGGACGTCGTACCCCGCGTCTTTGGCGATATATTTCGAAAGCGAGCCAATCACCTCGGCAAGTCCGCCCGTGGCGATAAACGGCGCCGCCTCGGATGCGACGAATAAGATCTTCGTCTTTGCCTCGACTTTGATTTCGCTCGGTTTCTTTTCGGGTACGGCAGCGGGCGTGGGCACGATCTGCGCGAACGCCTGCTCGTCCTGTACGGGTACTTCAGTTTTAACCTCGGGTTTTACCGTTTTCTGTTTAACGGTTTTGGGTGCAGCCCCTGCGGATTGCGTGGATTTCGTCGTTTTAGTCGTTGTGGATTTCTTGGTTGTACTCATTTATTTACCCCTTTTTTAATACGCAAACGTGCGTAACCGTTTTATTATATCATTCTGCCCTTGCCGATGAAATACGGCAATTCTTCGCAACCCGCCAGATGCCTGCGGTCGCGGATCACAGCGTTTTTATCGGTAATGACGCAGTCGAGCTCGACGTTTGTTCCGATTACGGTATCCTGCATGATAATGGAATTGCGCACGACGCTGCCCTTGCCGACGTTGACGCCGCGGAAAAGAATGCAGTTTTCCACCGTGCCTTCGATGACGCAGCCGTCGGAAATGAGCGAGTTCTTGACGATTGCGCCTTCGATGTATTTCGAGGGCGCACTGTCGCGCACTTTCGTGTAGATATCGCGGGCGGCAAACAATTCGCTGCGCACGTTTTTATCAAGCAATTCCATGGAATGGGCGTAATAACTCTGAATGGAATCGATGCCGGCGTAATATCCCTCGAACGCGTAGCCGTATATTTTGAGCGTATCGACGTTCTTGGCGAGAATATCCTGCCCGAAGCTCGTCAGACCGCGCGTTACGGCGTCCTGAATCGTGCCGATCAGAAATTCGCGGCTCATAATCATGACATTGATGTAGCGGTTGACCTTCCCGTTCGCTTTGGGATTGATCTGCAACGCCTTGACGCGCCCCGTTTCGTCGGGGGTAAGCGTCATGAAATATTTGCAACTTACGTTCTTTTCGGCATGATAGACCATGGTGATATCCGCCTGCCGTTCTTCATGGAAACGCAGCACGTCGCCAATGTCGATGCGGGAAATGCCGTCGCAGTCGGATATGACGACGTAGTCCTCTTTTCTGCGGTTCAGAAAACCCGTAATACCTTTGAGCGCTTCGAGGCGCGAGGTGTAAGGCACGTCGGTTTCGTCGGAATACGGCGGAAGTAAAATCACGCCGCCGTCCTTGCGGGCAAGATCCCAATCTTTACCGCTGCCCAGATGGTCGATAAGCGACTGATAATTGTTCTTCGTGACGATCCCCACCGTCGTGATGCCCGAATTGACCATATTCGAAAGCGCGAAATCGATCAAACGGTATCTTCCGCCGAACGGAATAGACGCCATCGTGCGTTTTCTCGAAAGTTCGGGAATGTTTTCGTCGTGTATGTTGGAAAAGATCACGCCTACAGCCTGATTAGCCATTGTTCGTTTCCCCCTTGTAATCCTTGTCGAGAATTTCGCCTGCGGCAACGGTTGCGCCGCTTGCGATCGTGATATCTCTGCCTAATACGGCAATGCCGACGCCTTTCGCGCGCGCTTTCCCGACGACGGCGTTTTCTTCCACCGTGACGTTCTCGTCGATGATCGAATATTCCACTCTTGCGCCCTGTTTGATGACGGTATCCGCCATAATCACACTGTCTTTCACGACCGCGCCGCGTTCGACCACGACTCCCGTAGCCAGCACGGAATTCACGACGGTGCCCTCTATTTCGCATCCGAGCGCCACAAGCGAATTATCCACGACGGCGTCCTGCCCTATATATTCGGGCGGCGCGAGCGGGTTGCGCGAGTGGATCTTCCAGTCGGAGTCACCCACGTCGAATGCGGGCGCTTCGCCGAGCAGATCCATATTCGATTCCCAGAGCGAAGAAATCGTACCGACGTCTTTCCAATAACCGTTAAATCGGTAAGAATACATCTTTTCGCCTGCATTCAGCATGGCGGGCAACACGTCTTTGCCGAAATCCTTGCTCGAATCAGGGTTCTTTTCGTCGTCTTCGAGATAACGGAAGAGTTTTGATGCGGTGAACACATAAATTCCCATCGAAGCAAGATTGCTCTTCGGAACTTTGGGTTTTTCTTCGAATTCGTAAATCGAACCGTCGGGGTTGGTGTTGAGAATGCCGAACCGCGACGCTTCGCTCATGGGAACTTCGATTGCGGCGATCGTGCAGTCAGCGCCCGTAGCCTTATGCGCTTTGATCATGGCGGCATAATCCATTTTATAGATATGATCGCCCGAAAGGATGAGCACATAGTCGGGATTATACTTTTTCATGAACTGCATGTTCTGATAGATGGCGTTTGCCGTGCCCTCGAACCACGAAGATTTTTTCTTCGCCTGATAAGGCGAGAGAATATGCACGCCGCCGAAGGATCGGTCGAGATCCCACGGCTGACCGTTCCCGATGTATTCGTTCAGTTCAAGCGGCTGGTACTGCGTGAGTACGCCCACCGTATCGATGCCCGAATTGATGCAGTTGCTCAAAGGAAAATCGATGATCCGATATTTCGCCCCGAAGGCTACCGCAGGTTTTGCAATGTTGTTGGTGAGCGCATAGAGCCGGCTGCCCTGTCCGCCCGCAAGCAACATTGCGACGCATTCTTTCTTTCTTTGCATATTGTTTATCCCCCTGACGCTTGCGCGTCATATTTTTTTCATTTCTTCTCGGTTTTTTTCGGCGCGACGGATTTTTTCGCGGCGGGCTTTTTTGTGCCCTTTTCTTCCTTTGGCGGATCCTCTTCGCGCACGAGATATAGACAGGTAAATTTCGGCAGATCGACGGGAATGGAATAAGGTTTCCCGTGACTTGGACGCGCAACGGCGGCGAGCACCTTTTTCTTGATCTTGCCCTGACCGCCGTATTTTACGTCGTCGGTGTTGAATACGATGCGATACTTGCCCTTTTTATCCACGCCTAAAAGATAATCGGTTGCGTCCGCACCCGAGAAACAGGCAAGCGCAATGACTTCGTTGCCCTTTTTGTCGCGGCGTATAAAAGCGACCGTATTGCGGTCGGCGTCGTCGGCGGCGAGCCATTCGAAACCGTCCCACGAATCTTCCACCTCGTAAAACGCGGGCGTAGTTTTATAATATTCGTTGAGGGCTTTTACCATGACAGAAAGTTTTCCGTGCTGCTCGTAGGTATCGCGCAGGAAAAATTCCAGTCCTTCTTTATAATTCCATTCCTTGAACTGACCGAATTCGTAGCCCATGAACGCCAGTTTTTTGCCGGGGTGCGCCATCATATAGCCGAGAAAAGTTCTCACGCCCGCAAATTTTTCCTCGTATTCGCCCGGCATTTTATTGATGAGCGAGCACTTACCGTGCACTACTTCGTCATGCGAGATAGGCAGAACATAATTTTCCGAAAAGGCGTACATCATCGAGAAGGTGAGTTTATTGTGATTGTTCATGCGGAAATACGGGTTGAGCGCCTGATACGAAAGCACGTCGTTCATCCAGCCCATATTCCATTTATAATTGAACCCCAAACCGCCCACGCTGCCGGGCTTCGTGACAAGCCCCCACGCCGTGCTCTCTTCCGCGATCATGAGCGCATACGGGAACCGCAAAAAGACGTTTTCGTTCAGTTTGCGCAAGAGCGCGATGACTTCGAGGTTTTTGTTTTCGCCGTAGATATTCGGCACCCATTCCCCGTCGCGCTTGTCGTAATCGAGATAGAGCATCGAGGCGACCGCATCCACGCGCAAGCCGTCGATATGGTATTTGTCGAAGAAGAAACAAGCGTCGGAGATCAGGAAGGAAATAATTTCGTTTCTTCCAAAGTCGAAACGGCGCGTGCCCCAGCTCTTGTGTTCCATTCTGTCCCACTGGCTGCTTTCATAGAGCGGCTGTCCGTCGAATTCGTAAAGCCCGTGCGCGTCTTTGGGGAAGTGCGCGGGAACCCAGTCGAGAATGACGCCGATGCCCGCTTTGTGGAATTCGTCCACAAGGTGCATAAAGTCTTTGGGCGTGCCCAAGCGCGAGGTAATCGCAAAATACCCCGTTACCTGATAACCCCACGATCCTTCGTAAGGGAATTCGGTGACGGGCATGAATTCCACGTGGGTGTACCCCATGTCTTTTACATAAGAAACCAACTCTTTGCTCAGTTCTTCGTACGAGAGAAAGGAACCGTCCTCATGGCGTTTCCAGGAAAGCAGGTTGACCTCGTAGATATTCATGGGCGAGGTATACACGTTCGCATGCTTTCTCTTTTCGACGTATTTCGAATCGCCCCATTCGTAACCTTCCAGATCGAATAGTTTCGAGGCGGTGGCAGGCGCGGTTTCGGCATGGAACGCGACGGGATCGGCTTTCATCAGCTTTCTTCCGTCTCGCGCGGTCACGCAATATTTGTAGGTGTCGTATTGCTTTAAGCCGGCAATGAACAGCTCGAACGATTCCCCGTCGATCATGCGGTTCATGACGTGGCGCTCGGTGTTCCAGTCGTTGAAATCCCCCACGACGCTGACGCTCAGCGCGTGCGGCGCCCAGACGCGGAACACATATCCGTCGCGTCCTTCCCGCACCTCTTTATGCGCCCCGAACAACTCGTAAATACGGTCGTTTTTTCCGTGGTGGTAAAGATAAAGCGGGAAATCCGTCTCGTTTTGTGTATTTTGCATATAACTCCTTTTTACCGCCGATCCCCTTATTCATACGGCGCCCTGTTGCTTAGATTATTATACTATATATGAAAGCATTTTTCAAGACCCATTTGGTAAATTTTTTCAATTTTTTTTATATTTTCGGTATCTTTTTTTCATTTCTAACTGTAAAATGCGTGCGAGTGATCGTTTTTTTCAATCTTATTTATTATGTGCCGAAAGATAAGGAAAAACTGCCGTATGCGGAAAAATCACGCATACGGCAGTTAAATTTTTCAATCGGTTCTGTTATTTGGTTTCGCTGTATTTATCTTCGTTGTTCCAGGAATAGAGCTTGCGCAGTTCTTCGCCGACTTTTTCAAGCTGGTGTTCCGCCTCGCGCTCGCGGCAGGCGTTGAAATGCGCGCGTCCGCCGCTCTTGTTTTCGCTGATCCATTTGGAGGCAAACGTGCCGTCCTGAATTTCGGTAAGAACTTTTTTCATTTCCTTTTTGGTTTCATCGGTGATCAGGCGTTTGCCCGTTTCGTAGTCGCCGTATTCCGCCGTATCGGAAATCGAATAACGCATTTTCTGAAAGCCGCCGTTATAAATGAGGTCGACGATGAGCTTCATTTCGTGAATGCACTCGAAATAGGCGTTTCTGGGATCGTATCCCGCCTCGACGAGCGTTTCGAATCCCGCTTTCATCAGCGCGGTTACGCCGCCGCAGAGCACCGCCTGTTCGCCGAACAGATCGGTTTCGGTTTCGCATTTGAAGGTGGTTTCGAGCACGCCCGCACGCGCTCCGCCGATGCCGAGCGCGTAAGCAAGCGCGACGTCGAGCGTATCGGCCGAGGGATCCTGATAAACCGCCACGAGCGCGGGAACGCCGTGCCCTTCCACATATTCGCTACGAACAGTGTGTCCGGGGCCCTTGGGCGCGATCATGAATACGTTGATGTTCGCGGGAGGAACGATTTGCTTGAAATGAATGTTAAACCCGTGCGCAAAAGCAAGATATTTGCCTGCCGTCAGAACGGGCGCAACGCTTTCGTTGTAAATATCCGCCATTTTTTCGTCGGGAGTGAGCATCATGATGACGTCGGCAAGTTTCGCCGCCTCTTTTACGGAACAAACTTTGAACCCCGCCTGCTGCGCCTTCGGGTAGCTTTTGCCGCCCTCTTTCAGTCCGATGACGACGTTCACGCCGCTGTCTTTTAAGTTGAGCGCGTGCGCGTGCCCCTGACTGCCGAACCCGATCACCGCAACGGTTTTCCCTTTCAAACGTTTGAGATCGCAGTCTGCCTCGTGATAAATGCGTGCTTCCTGCGTTGCAGGGTCGTAAATTTTGTGTGCCATAGTTTTCATCCTCCAAGCGGTGCTTTTCATATTATTATATCCTCAAATACACCGTCCGTCAAGCAAATGACGGTTGAATGTAAAAATTCAGCTATAACAGTTGCTTTATGCCAACCGTAAAAGTATAATCAAAACAAATAGTTTATTTGGAAAAAGCTTGAAATTTCGCGATTTTATGCAATATTTTGCGCAAAGACATATTCTACGCTTATACTTCCAAACAAAGCAAAAGGCGGCAGGTTGCCCTGCCGCACAGTGCATTCCCCTGCGCCGCCTCGTGCGAACGCCGCGGAATACTGCAATTTAATCGATGATGCTTTTTGCGATGTTGTAGATATCGCCCGCGCCGAGCACGAGCACGATGTCGTCCTTTTCCACCGTCTTTTCGAGGCGGTTTTTTAATTGCTCGGGCGATTGAACGTAAATCGCGTCGGGAATACGGGCGGCGAGCGCCGCCGCGCTTCCCTCAAAAAAGAAGGTTTCCCGCGCGGAAAAAGTCTTGTATAAAACGGGATGTTTTTCGCGCGCAAGCGTTTTGACGAATTCGTCCATAAAATCATGCGTGCGCGTATAGGTATGGGGCTGAAAGACGAGCCGCAGCGTGCCGTCGCATATCTTATGCGCGCTTTCGAGCACGGCGGCAATTTCGCGCGGGTGGTGCGCATAGTCGCAGATTACGGGCGCGCCGCGCAGCGTGCCGACCGTTTCAAACCGCCGTTTTACGCCGCGGAAACTTTCCAGCCCCGTTTTGATCTCTTCGGCGGTAAACCCCGCAAGCCTTGCGGCGGCGTACGCCGCCAGAGCGTTCTGGATCTGATATTTACCCGTAACATTCAGCCGGATCCGCACGGTGGCGCTGTCGCCTTCGCGTACGGTGAAGGCATAACGTTCGCCGTCGGAACGCAGTTTTTCGGCGCGTACGTCCCCCGTCCGCAATCCGAACGAGAGCACATGAGGGATTTTCCGTGCGCGTTCTTCGGCATTTACGACCACTTTTTCGCACTGTCCGGCAAAGGTACGGTAGGCAGCGAAGATATCGTCGTCGCTGGCGTAGCAATCGGTGTGGTCGCGGTCGGTATTGAGAATGACGCCGACCGAGCTGTTCAAACTCAAAAAACTGCGTTTGAACTCGCACGCCTCGGTTACGAACGCATCGTCGCCGCCGACGTAACAATTGCCGAGAAGCGCATCCTCGCCGCCGATATGGCAGGAAAATGCACGCGCGGTACGGTAATAGATATGGGCGAGCATCGACGTAGTGGAAGTTTTGCCGTGGCAGCCCGCGACGGAAAGGACAAACGGATATTCCTCCGCTACCATTCCGAGCAGGCGTGCGCGCGTAAAAAGGCGTTTTCCCGCCTCTTTCGCGCGAGCGATGCGCCTGTCGCTTTCGTCGAGGGCGCCCGTGTAGACGACGTTGGATTCGTTTATCTCTTCATCCGTGCCGATCGTCACGGGAATGCCGTATGCGGGCAGGCTTGTCGTAAACCCGCTTTCCGCATCGTCGCATCCGCGCACGGAGAGGTTTTTGCTTTTGAGCAAACGGGCAAGCGCGCTCATGCTCACGCCGCCGATTCCGACGAAGTACCAGCCTTCACCGGAAGTGAATGTTCCGTTACCCATATAGTTCAGTTTATTCCGAACGGGCGGCGCGGTGTGCCGGTATACATAAAAAAAACGCACCTTCGGGTGCGTTCTTTTTCGTTAATTCAGTCTGTTCTCAGACGGGAACAACGTTTACAGCGCGAAGCTTGCCGCTGTCTTTGGGATCGGGTTCGGTCTCGAATGTAACCTTCTGCCCCTCTTTTAAGGTGCGGAATCCCTCTGTCTGAATTGCAGAGAAGTGTACGAAAATATCGTCCCCGCCCTCGTCATTGGAAATGAAGCCGTAACCCTTTCCGTCGTTGAACCACTTAACAGTTCCGTTCACAATAATACCTCCTGCGCGCTCAAATGCAACGCTTAACAATAATTATAACCACAATGCGTGCGCTTGTCAATCTATATTAGCAAAAAAGTCTTTATTTTTTCAAATATTTTTCAAGCAAAGCAACGCTTGTCGCCGTGAACGCCGTCAGCTCTTCGGAAGTGAGCGGTTTGTAGTTCATGAGGGCAAGAAGGTAAATCTGGTTCGCCGCCGTGTTCTGCGCTTCGGACTGCGCGTCTTTGAGCGCCTGAACGGCGGGATTGGCGGTGTTTACGATCAGCGTGACGTCCTGCGGGCCGTTCCCCATCATATAAAAGCTGTTCATTTCCGACATTCTGCGCATGAATTCCGAAACGTTGACGACGGCGGGAACGCTTGCGTCTTTGAGTTTTTCGGTTTTTATCGTTACGTTTTTGCCCTCGAGCGCCGTTTCGAAGATCTTTTTGAGATCCCCGTCCTCGCTGCTCTCTTCTTTGAGGGCGTTCGCCACGTCGGCGTCGATGCGCAAAAAGCGGACGCGCTTGGGGTTTTTATATTCGAGATAACTGATAAAATGCGGGTCGATATACGTATCGCAGAGTATGGCGTCCAGCCCCGCGTCTTTGAACATTTTAATATATTGCGCCTGTTTGCTTTCATCGGAAACGTAATAAACGGCTTGCGGTTCTTTGCCCTCTTTGGCTTGTTCTTCGGTGATTTCTTCGCCGAGATAGCCGCTGACGGGCATATATTCGCCCGCAAGATTCTTAAAGACGATAATGTCGCTCACTTTTCCGTAAAAGTCGTCGTCTTTAATGCATCCGAATTTAACAAACGTAGCGATATCGGGCCAACAGTTATTGAACTTTTCGCGGTCGTCGCGGAAGAGCGCAACGAGTTTGTCGGCGACCTTTTTCGTGATATGCTTGGAAATTTTCTGAACCTGTTTATCGTTTTGCAGGAACGAGCGCGAAACGTTGAGCGGAATGTCGGGGCAGTCGATCACACCGTTCAGAAGTTGCAAAAATTCGGGAATGACTTCTTTGATGTTATCGGCGATGAAAACCTGATTGCAATAAAGTTTTACTTGTCCGCGTTCGAGTTCGACCTGTTTTTTGACCTTGGGGAAGTACAGAATACCTTTCAGGCGGAAAGGATATTCCATATTCAGGTGGATCCAGAAGAGCGGTTCGTTGTAATCGGAAAAGGTTTCGCGGTAGAAGGCTTTGTATTCCTCTTCCGTGCAGTCTTTGGGTTGTTTGAGATAGAGCGGCTTCGGCGTGTTGACGGGATAATTTTTCGCCGGTTCCTCGTCTTTTTTGCTCTCTTTTTTGAGTTGCGCCTCGCTCTTGGGGTTGAGATAGATTTCATACGGCATGAACGCGCAGTATTTGTGCAGTAACTGACGGATCGTGCCCTCTTTGAGAAATTCCTTTTCTTCTTTGGCAATGTGCATGACGATGCGCGTGCCGCGATCCTGCTTGTCGCAATCGCCGACGGTATACGTACTGTTGCCGTCCGATTCCCACCGCACGCCCTTCGAGCCTTCTTTATAAGATTTGGTGAAGATTTCAATGGAATCGGAAACCATGTAAGCTGAATAAAAGCCTAAACCGAAATGCCCGATGATGCCCTCGCCGCCCGCTTTTTCGTATTTTTCCACGAAATCCGCCGCGCCCGAAAAGGCGATCTGGGTAATATATTTTTCCACTTCCTCTTCAGTCATGCCGATGCCGTTATCTTCCACGGTGAGCGTGCCCGCTTTTTCGTCGGTCGTGACGGTAATTTTATAATCCTCGCTTTGCGGCGCCTCGCCGATCTGCGAAAGTTTGATCACCTTCGTGATGGCGTCCGACGCATTGGCGACAATCTCGCGCAGGAAGATGTCCTTTTCGGAATAAAGCCATTTTTTGATGATCGGCATCATGTTTTCGCTCGAAATACGAATGTTTCCCTGTCTTTCCATAGATGTAAAACTCCTTAAATGTTACGGTATCATATCATATATAAACAAAAAAACCCGCCTTTAAGCGGGTTTTTTCTTAAAATTTTATTATTTCTTGTCTTCGTCGCTCCCGAGCATTTCACCGATCGAAACGCCGTCGTAGCTGCTGTCGTTCCACTCGCGGTAATCGCCGTCGTCGTAATCATCGTAACGGGAATTGCGGCGGTTGTTGCGCTTCTGACGGGGACGCGACTGCTCCTCTTCCACGTCTTCGGGATAAACGGGTTCGGGTCTGTCCTGCAACGCCTTAATGGAAAGCGTGATTTTTCTTTCCGCGGGGCTGAACGCAAGGATTTTCGCATCGATTTCCTGTCCGATCTGAAGAACCGAAGTGGGGTTGTCGAGCCATTCATAAGAAATCTGGGAAACGTGAACAAGTCCGTCGATGCCTTTTTCAATTTCCACGAATGCGCCGAAGGGAACGATACGAACGACTTTGCCGTGAACGATGTCGCCTTCCGCATATTTTTCCGCAGCCGTATCCCAAGGCTGGGGCTGAAGCTGCTTGTAGCCGATGGATACTTTTCTGCGTTCCTTGTCGATTTTAAGAACCTGAAATTCGTAGCGCTTGCCGATTTCAAGCACGTCCTTTACTTCCTTCACGCCCGTCCACGAAAGATCGGAAATGTGAGCAAGGCAGTCAAATCCTTTTACGGAAACAAACGCGCCGAACGTGGTTGCTCTTTCCACTTTTCCTTCGACGATCTGACCGACTTCGATGCTCTCGAAGAAAGCCTCTTCCTTCGCGGCGCGCGCCGCTTCCTGTTCGGCTTTTTCGGCTTCGAGAATAACGCGCTGCGAGGCGATGATTTCCTTTCTGCGGCCTCTGCGGATCTCGATGAGCTTTAAGCGAAGGGTTTTGCCGACATATTTATCAAGCTCTTTTACAAAGCCCGAACGGATTTCTCTTGCAGGAATAAATACGGGATAGGTGCCGAGTTCGGCGGTCAGACCGCCCTTGTTGAATCCCGTACAGGTGACGGTGAAAACGCTGCCGTCCTCGATATCTTTGAGCACAGCCTCTTCTTCGCGGATTTTGCGCACCGATTTTTCGGAAAGCTTTACGGGATTGGTCGCAAGAACCATCACGTCGATCTTCTGACCGACCTTTTCCGTATAAAGCTCGCGCGAATACTGTTCGCAATCGAGGTCTGCCTTATCGATCAGGATTTCGCCCTTGCCCGATACCGAAACGTAGATTCCCGTATCGGTCGCCAGAACGACTTCGACGGAAAGGATTTCGTTGTTGTGGAAAGGCTTTTCCTGCGCCATTCCCTCGAGGGCGTCGTCCATCACTTTCTTGGACTTGCTCTGTGCAGATTTCGGGCGCGCGGTTTGTTTTGCGGACGCCGCCTCTGCAACCTTGACTTCCGCTTGTGCCGACACGGTTTCCTGCGCCTCGACGTTCTCTACGGTCTCTGTCTTAAGAACTTCTGCGTTGTTTTCTGCCATCTTACTAAGAACCTCCTGGATCTGCCAATGCGGAGTGCTTGCCCCTGCTATGACGCCGACCCTGTTACAAAATTTGATTTTTTCATATTTGAAACCGTCCGCCCCCGTGAGCCTGTAAACATGCCCGCAGTTTGCCGACGCGATTTCACATAGTTTTTCCGTATTACTACTGTTTTTGCCGCCGATGACGATCACGGCATCGCACAAAGCAGACAGTTTTTGCGCGTCCCTTTGTCTGCCTATAGTAGTATAGCAAATTGTCTCGAAAACTTCAACTGTTTTTTTGCACTCTTTTTGAATATTTTTTCGGATTTTTGAAAATCTTTGCGCAGAAAAGGTAGTTTGCGCCACCAAAACCACTTTTTTTTCGCGCAATGGCGTAAAATCTTCGTCTTCCGACGCAAAAATGAACGATTCGCCCGTGCACCAACCGATCAGACCTTCTACCTCGGGATGCCTTCTGTCGCCGGCGATAGCAACGGTCTTGCCCTCTTCGGACGCTTTTTTTACGATTTTCTGTGTGCGCTGCACAAACGGACAGGTGCAGTCGACGACGGCGACCTGTTTTTTTTTGCACTCTTCGTAGATACTTTCGCCGACGCCGTGCGAGCGGATGAGCAACGTTGCGCCGTCGGGAACCTCGCTCAACCGTTCCACTGTTCGTATGCCGCGCGCAGTAATGCGGGACACGACGTCTTCATTATGAATAATTTCACCGAGCACATAGGCGTTGTCGGGCGAAACCGTAAGCGCCGTATTGACCGCCCGCGCCACGCCTTCGCAAAATCCGCAGTTGTTGGCAAGAATGACCTGCATGCTCAATCCTTCTTCGAACCTTTCTTTTTCTTGCTTGCAAGAAAGGCGCGGTGTCCGGCGCGCAGATCGTAAAGGCGTTGTTTAAGCATTTCGTCGGCTTTGTCGTAGTCTTCGGGCGTGAGTTTTTTTCCGTAAAATTCCGAAAGTTCCATCGGCTCGCCGAATACGACGTGCGTCATGCGAAAAACGCGCGGCCGCGAACAGATGACGAAGGGGACGACGGGCGTCTGCGTTTTGATTGCAAGCAATGCCGCCCCGCCGTGAAACGGCAGAAATTCCTCTTCGGAAATCTTATTGCGCGTACCTTCGGGGAAGAGCGAAACTTTTTCGCCGTTTTTGAGAACTTTCATGGCGTCCATGAGCGTGCGGATATCCGAGCCGTCGCGCATCGCGCTGATCGCCCCTACCTTGCGCATCCACCACCCGAGAATGGGCTTATCAAACAGACATTGTTTCGACATGAAATGAATGCCTTCACCCGTGGTGTGCGCGACGTAGAAAATATCGAAGATATTGTAATGATTGCCGACATACACGAACGGCCCGTCGGGCACCTTTTTCGCGCCATACATTTTGAAGGGATAAACGATGCGGTGCAAAGGATAAAAAAGAAAGCGCAAAAAATTCATGGCGTGCATCACATGCCTGCCCTTTTTGTTGGCGGGGAAGAGCAAACGGTATTGTTTGGCCTGCTTTTCGCGTTTTTTTTGCAGTTTTTTCTGTTGCTTTTGCTCTTTTTTGATTTGTTTCGGTGATTTTTGCGGCTGATCGACCTCTTCGGTGATTTCCGTCATACTTTATATTTTCTCCTGAATTTTACTGCGTATATGCGCTACAACTTCGTCTACCGTCATATCGGACGTATCGACAAGAACGGCGTCGGGCGCGCGCTTCAAAGGAGAAACGTCGCGGGTGGAATCCTGCTGATCGCGAAGCGCCAGCTCTTTTTCAAGCGCGGCAAGATCGACTTCGTACCCCTTTGCTTTGAGCTCGTCATAACGCCGCCGCGCGCGCACCTCGGGGCGGGCGGTCAAAAAGAATTTAAAATCGGCATTCGGAAGAACAACCGTGCCGATGTCGCGTCCGTCAAGCACGCACGACGTTTTCGAGGCGATTTCCTGTTGTTTTTCCACCATTTTCATTCGCACATAAGCGTGCGTGGAAATCGTCGATGCCGCCATCGAAACCTCGGGACGGCGAATCTCTTCGGAAACGTCTTTGCCGTCGAGAACGGTATGCTGTTCGCCGTTTTCGTGCCGAACGGTCAATTCGATGGTTTTCAGAAGATCGCATACCGCCGCTTCGTCGGCGGCGTCAACGTTTGACTGAAGGGCTTTCAAGGCGCAGGCGCGGTACATTGCGCCCGTATCGAGATATAAAATTTTTCGGTCTTTTGCAAGTATGCGAGCGATCGTCGATTTGCCGCTGCCCGCGGGACCGTCGATCGCAACCGAATAAACTTTCGTAATGTCCTTCCGCAAATTCTGCGCGCCGTGTAAATAAACGTGCCGGACGGAAATGTTTTTTTCAACAAAAATCATGACGCGGATACAAAGAGCAAGTCCGCCCACAATATCCGGTTCCTGCGCCGAAAACAAAGCGCACGATTCAAAGCCCGTTTCCCGTGCGGCTTTGGCGGGATAATAAGAATGAATGTCCGAGGTACTCGAAAGCACAATGCTCATGACCTCGTCCTTTTTAATCGTGTTGCGATCGATAATTTCGCCGAGAAGTTCTTTTACCGCAGCGCGGATCTCTTCGGGTGTATCCTCTTTAATTGTGGTGGCTCCGCGTATGACCGTCATTTCTTTTATCCTCCGTAAACCATTATAAACATTATAGATTAGAAAGTCAAATAAACTGCAAAATATTCATGGTACTATGTTTGACATAATACTTCACAAAATATCATTATATCGAATTTCCCGCCAAAAATCCACTGGAAAAAGCGATTTGAAGATTAAATCCCCCCGTGTAGGCGTCTACGTCGAGCACTTCCCCGCAAAAATAAAGGTTTCGGATTAGCTTGCTTTCCATGGTTTTGGGATTGATCTGCGTTAAATCGACGCCTCCTGCCGTGACGACAGCTTCGGAAAAACTGCGCAATTTTTTCAAGAATAATGGAAAAGATTTCAGGGCGCCGATCAACCTTTCGCGTTCCGCCCGTTGAATGGAATTAGCTTTTTTGATCGGGTCGACCGCCGCTTGTTTTAGCACAGGATAAACAAGCCCCGCCGGCAGCAGTCCGCGCATGACGCTCTTTATCTGTTCATTTTTTCGTTCCGAAAAGTCACGCAACAGTCTTGTCTGTAATTTTTCATGATCGAGCGCAGGTTTGAAATCAAGAATAAGTTCACATTTTTCTGCGGGAAGACGGTTTATATTTGCCGACAAAGAAAGAACAAGCGGTCCGGAAATGCCGTAGTGCGTAAAAAGCAATTCGCCCTGTCGGGAAAATATCGTTTTGTTGCCGTACCGTGCCGTCAAGCAAACGTTTTTCAGCGAAGTCCCCTGCGCGGAAGAAAGCGGTTGCATCAATTCAAATCCTACTAACGACGGAACGGGCAGAACAATTTTATGCCCCGCTTGTTTTGCAAAATTATATCCGTCGCCCGTAGATCCCGTGGACGGATAAGAAAGTCCGCCTGTTGCAATAACTGCCGCATCGCAAGTATAAGTTGCTTTTGTTGTTATTATGCCACACATAGTACTTTGCAAAATGCGAATATCATGCATTTCCTCGTTCAAATTGATGGTTACGCCTGCAATTTTACAGGCTCTTTCAAGTATTTTTGTGACGTCGCTTGCCTTATCGCTTACGGGAAAAACGCGGTTCCCCCGTTCTACTTTGAGCGGCAAACCCCTTTCCTCAAAGAATTTCATGGTCGCATCGGCAGGGAATGCATAAGCTGCGCTCGTTAAAAACTTACCGCCGTGCACAACGTTTTCTAAAAATTCGGACGGGTCGCAGTCGTTCGTCAAATTGCATCTGCCTTTTCCCGTGATATAGATCTTTTTGCCGAGTTTTTCGTTCTTTTCAATTAAAGTGACACGGTGCCCTTTGCTTGCGGCAGTATAAGCCGCCATAAGCCCGGAAGCACCGCCCCCGACGACAATGACGTTCTTCATGTTTTCCACGCTTTCAGCAAGGTGTGATCGGTCATATCGAGCAACAAGGGCGTAACGGTGACGTATCCCTGATGAAAAAGATAAAAATCGCTCTCTTCGTTTTGCTCGACTTTGAGTAAATCGTTCGACAGATTGAACCCGTAGCTACCGTCTTCGTTTTTTATGTAACGCGTATTATAATCGTGCTTTGCCGTTCTGCACAGCCGTTCGCCTTTTATATCCCGTTTTACGGGCAGATTTATGTTGAGCGCGCCGCGCATGTGTTGGGCATAAGCATACCATTCATCAAGCCGTTCGCGCACGATGAGCGCTGCTTTTTCAAACATCGCACGGTCGCAATGATAGTCGGCGGACAGTGCGATTGCAGGCAGACCGTTCTGAGCGCCTTCCTGTGCCGCACCCACTGTTCCCGAGTACATGCAGTCGCTACCGAGATTCATGCCGTTGTTGATGCCCGAAAGAACAAGCTGCGGGCATATTCCAAGCGCGCCGAGCGCAAACAGCACGCAATCGGCAGGCGTACCCGAAAGCGCGTATGCCTTGTAGCCGTATTCGGCGGATCGGTCGAAACAATGCAAGGGATCGCGCATATTGATTTTGTGACTTGTCGCCGAGTTATTGCGATCGGGTGCGACCACAGTAATTTCGTGCCCTGCTTTATTTAAGACGAGAGCGAGGACCGTTAAACCCTCGCTTTCGATACCGTCGTCGTTTGTTATTAAAATTTTCATGTTTATACGGGATAAACGCCCGTCTTTGCCAAATCGCTGTCAACGCCTTCGTTTTTTGCTTTCCGCCATTTGAAAAAGGTTTCCGCCACTTCGGGGAAGGATGCGTAAGAAAGCACGTCCTCTTCCTGCGTATAGTAGCCTTTTTCCACGACTTCGGCTTTGAGCTTTTCGTATTCGGGTTCGAGATCGTCCGCAGGACGGTAAGTGATGCGCTTTTCGCCTTTGAGCACCTTAGCGGCAACTTCCTCGTTGAGCGGCATAGGCAACTGACCGTATTTACCGGCAAAAAGGTCTTTCGTTTCCTTGGGAACCATTTTATAGCGTTCGCCCATGATAACGTTCATGACCGCCTGCGTACCGACGATCTGCGAGCTGGGCGTGACGAGAGGCGGATAACCGCAATCGGCGCGAACATTGGGCACTTCGGCGAGTACTTCCTGCAACTTATCTTCCTTCCCCGCTTTTTTGAGTTGGCTCATAAGGTTGGAAAGCATGCCGCCCGGAACCTGATAGATGAGCGTGTTTACGTCCACCTGACGCACTTTGGGGTTGAGCGAGCCCTCTTTTTCAAGCTCGGCGGCAACTTTTTTGAAGTGCGCAGCAATGGGAATGAGTTTTTCAAGATCGATCCCCGTATCGTATTCCGTGCCGCGCAACGTTGCGACGAGCGGCTCGGTTGCGGGCTGCGACGTGCCGTTGCCGAGCGGCGAAAGCGCCGTATCGACGATATCCACGCCCGCCTGAATGGCCATGAGGTTGACCATATCGCCCGTGCCCGTCGTATTATGCGTGTGCAGGTGCAATTTGGTTTCGGGGCGCAATTCCTTTTTCAGCGCAGTGACGAGCTTGTATGCATCGTAAGGAAGCAGCAAATTCGCCATGTCTTTGATACAAATATTATCCGCGCCCATGTTCTCGTAAGTTTTGGCGAGCTTCACGAAATAATCGAGCGTATGAACGGGGCTGGTCGTATAGGAAATTGCCGCCTCGCAAACGCATTTTCCGCCTGCGCCGTATTTTTTGATCGCCTTCATGGAAGATTCGATGTTGCGCGGATCGTTGAGTGCGTCGAACACGCGCACGACGCCGATGCCGTTCTCGATCGATTTTTCCACGACTTTTTCGACGAGATCGTCGGCATAATTGCGGTAACCGAGCAAATTCTGTCCGCGTAAAAGCATCTGAATGGGCGTCTTTTTCAGGTATTTACGCAGCGTTCTCAGCCGTTCCCACGGATCCTCGTTCAAATAGCGCATACAGCTGTCGAACGTGGCGCCACCCCATCCTTCGAGCGAATAATATCCGATTTTATCGAGCTGTTCCAACACGGGAAGCATCTGTTCGAGACGCATACGCGTTGCGGCATGCGACTGATGCGCGTCGCGCAGGATCGTATCCGTTATCATTACTTTTTTAGCCATAATCAAACTCCTTATTTAGGCGAAACAGGCGAGCAGAATGCCTGCCGCCAATGCCGAACCGATGACGCCTGCCACGTTCGGTCCCATTGCGTGCATTAAGAGGTGGTTTTGCGGATCGGTTTCCCGCCCGACGTCTTCTGAAATACGCGCCGCCATCGGTACGGCGGAAACGCCCGCAGAACCGATCAGCGGGTTGATCTGCCCTTTCGTCACCTTGCACATTACCTTCGCGGTCAAAAGTCCGCCGATCGTGCCGCAGTAGAACGCGATGACGCCGATGAGGATAATATAGAGTGTTTGGGGTTGCAGGAAGATATCGCCCTTCGCCTTGCAGCCAACCGCAATGCCGAGGAAAATCGTAATCGTGTTCATAAGCCCGTTCTGCGCCTGCGAGGAAAGGCGTTCCACCACGCCCGATTCGCGGAACAGATTGCCGAGCATGAGCATGCCGAGAAGCGGAATCGCGTCGGGCAGGAACAACCCTACGACGAGCGTAACCGCTACGGGGAAAATAATGCGTTCGAGCTTGGATACCTGACGAAGCGGTTTCATGCGGATCGCCCGTTCTTTCTTGGTCGTGAGAAGGCGCATGACGGGTTTCTGGATCGCGGGAATGAGCGCCATATACGAATATGCCGCAATGGCGATCATGGGCAACAAATCCTCGGCGAGGATCTTAGAAACGTAAATTGCCGTCGGACCGTCCGCACCGCCGATAATGGCAATCGCCGCTGCTGCCGCTGCGGGGAAACCCAAAAGGAAGGCGCCGAAGAAGGCAATGAAAATACCGAGCTGCGCGCCTGCGCCGATGAGCATGGATTTCGGGTTTGCGATCAGCGGTCCGAAGTCGGTCATCGCGCCGATCCCCAAAAAGATAATGGGCGGATAGATGACTTTATCGACGCCGTAATAGAAATACCACAGCAGACCGCGGTCTTGTATTCCGTCATACCCTGTTGATATAATAGTGTTGACAAAATCCGTTGTGCCGGCAGAGTTAACGTAACCTTGAATGTAACCGTTTAACGAATAGAGTTCGGTAAATTCTGCATACGGCATAGTAGTAGAAATGCCGTTTTGCAGGTTCTCAAAAGAAGTGAAGAACGTCACCATATTCGTTTCGGTATTCAAATAACCCTCACGAACAAAAATCAAAATATTGTCTTGATTGGCATAAACTTCAGCATATTCGAGCGATTTGTTTTTATCTATACCTATGGTTGGATGGGTGCCCCACAGAACGTGTTCCGCACCGGGAAGGTTGATTAAAAACATACCGAAAGCGATGGGCAGAAGCAACATCGGCTCGTATTTCTTGACGATGGCAAGAAACATGAGCACGAAAGAGATGAGCAGCATGACGTAATTCTGCCATGTCCCCTGCGAAAGCCCCATCGACTCCCATAAGTTGGAGAAGATCCCTCCAAAATCAATGAGTAAGTTTAACTGCATACCTTTCTCCGTTTAGCGAATAACGGCGAGCACGGCGTCGGATTCCACATTCGCGCCTTTTGCAACCGAGAACGTCACGCTGCCATCGCAGGGAGCCGTGATGTCGTTGTCCATTTTCATTGCCTCGAGGACGAGCAGGGGCTGATCCTTTTTTACCTGCGCGCCGTTTTCTACGAGCAGATTTTTAATTAGACCGGGGAACGGGGAAACGACTTTCGTGCCGTTTCCGACCGCGGGCGTCTGAGGCGCTTGGGGCGCCGCCGCAACGGGTGCGCTGACAGGCACGCTCGGCGCGCTGCCGCCTACTTCTTCCACCCCTACTTTGTAGGTTTTTCCTTCAACCGTGATAATAAAATTACGCATATATAACTCCTTAAACGATTACAGTTTTTTGATACGCCGCACGACAAAGTCGCACGCGGATTGTTCGCTTTCCAGACAAGCGGCAACCGCCGCCGTGATCACCGCAACAAGCTCGGGCGAAAGTTCCGAACCGTCTTCGGCCGTAGCCGCTTTTGTCCCTTCGGCGGTCGATTTCGATTTTTTATCTTTTCTCGGACGGGGTTTGCGGTTTCCGATTTTTTTCATGACCAGTCCGAGCAACGTGAAAATCAGAATGAGAATGACGATGCCGGCAAAAACGAACAAAAAGCCGAAGATCGCATAAAACGCCGCGTCGCCAAACGGCATTTTGAACCAAGGGTCGAGCAAATTCAACATGATTTACCTCGTGAGCGTCTGCAACGACGCGATAAGATACTGCTTCACGAACTGCGGTTCGATGATATCGTCGATATAACCGCCCTTTGCGGCGTTGAACGGATCGGCGACTTCTTCCGCATAAAGCGCCTGTAATTTTGCCTGATCGGCGCGTTTGTCGTTTGCATATTCGATTTGCGCACCCGCGGCGTTTTCGAACAGGGCAATCTGCGCGTTGGCGAACGAAACGGCATAATCGAATCCAGCCGATTTGGCGGCGAAGAGCGAATAACCGAGTCCGATCGCCTTACCCGTAACAACCGAAATTTTCGGCGTTTCAAGCTCGTCGAGCAGACGATAGTATCTGCCGATTTCTTTCAGCAATATACTGTCGTTGACGGAAAGGCTCTGCTCTACGCCGAGACAATCAACGAACAAAACGAAAGGCAGATCGTATTCATAGGAAAGTTTCGTAAAGTCGTTTATCTTTCTCATGCAAGCCGCATCGAGCGCAACGTTGTCAAGAACGACCGCCGCAACCGATATGCCGCCGATCCTGCCGAGAACGGTTTTGACCTGCGGACAGGACGAGGCGCCGAGTTCAATTACGCCTTCAATCGTCTTGACGAGTTCCGCCGCGCCGCACGTTTTATTGAGCGCAGGCACGGGGGCATTCAGATCGGCGTCGACAACGGGTTCATTCAAAAGAGCGCGGATATCCTGAATTTTGCGCGCCGCGTCCTTAAGGTCTTTCACTTCGAGCGAAGGCAGAAGCGAATTTTTGAGCGCCTTATATCCGCCAACCTCTTCGGGTTTGAGATTTTTGCCCGCTTTGGCGGAAAGCACGAGCGGACTTGCGATGCTGAGCGCCGATTTGGGTGCGAACAGAACAAAATCGCACAGCGACGCGAGCACGGCAGTCGATCCGTACACTTCCCCGCACAGAACCGCGATCTGCGTCACGTTGCCTGCCTGCGACGCTTTCAGAAGAAGGGAAGAAATGCCTTCGAGCGTTTCGATCCCCTCGCCGACGCGCACGCCGTAGCTGTGCAGAAGATAAATGACGGCAGTGCCGTTCTTTTCCGCCTGTGCAAGCGTTTTAACGATTTTTTCGCAACCGGCTTTGGTCAGACCGCCGAACGACTGTTCGAAGTTCTGCGCGACAATATAAAAAGGATACCCGCCTACGGTAGCGAAGCCGGTAACGACTCCCTCCCCTTGGGCATCCTCGCCGTAAAATGCGTCTTTGGAAAAGCTGAAAGCCGAAAGCTCGACGAAACTGTTTTCGTCCGTTAACGAAACGATATCGGCGCGGATCGATTTACCCGCGCTTTTCAGCGTATCCCTTCTCTGTTTCAGTAACTTGATTTTATCCATGAACACCTCTTGATATCGAAAACCCTAATTTCTACCGAATATCATTATATACTGTGTCACGAAAAAAAGCAAGGAAAATTTAACAAAATTTTTTACAGATTTTCATTTTCCGTATTCTTTTTGCAATTCTCTTTCGAAGATTTTTTTGCCACCCCTTTTTCAACGATGTTTCCGTCGGGATCGACTACTTCGATGTGAAAATCACCCTTGCGTTCCGCATGCTTTATGCGCGTTTCGCGGTGGAATTTTTTTTCGAACCAACCGAGAATGGCGTCGGATTTTTTGTATAAGAACACAAACAGAACCAAGACGAGCGCAAGAAGGATCGCCCAGGTAAGGATCCCCCACCATTTGTTCAAGGGAATGAGCGTGATCGAATAGCTTGTCGTAAAAATGGCGAGCACGCGCGAAACGAAGATGACGATAAGAAAATAAATGAGTGACATCGAAGAGATCCCCGCGACGATGCACAGGACGTCATCGGGAAAGACGGGCAGAAGAAACATGGCGGTAAGCAACAGTTTATCCTTGCCCTTGATCTTTTTGAGCCATTTATCGAGCGTTTCTTTGCCGACCATCCACACCGCAACGCGGTAGCCCGCATATCTGCCGATGAGGAAGGCGACGAGCGAACCGAGCATAATGCCGATCAAGCTGTAAATACTGCCGAGAAGCGGCCCGAACAGCGCGCTGCCCGCAACGACGGTGACCGTGCTGGGTATGGGAAGAACGACGACCTGCAAAAACTGCAACAGAATGAAGAGCGCGACCATCCAGTTGCCCGAACGCTCTAAAAATGCCTCGAAGTTGTCTTTGTCCTGAAAGACTTCCATCAATCCCGTACGCAAAAGGACATACAATCCAGCCGCCAGAAATACCATCAGAATATAAACCGTGATGCAGAATTTATAGACCGTTTCTTTTTTGAGAAAAAAACAGACGATGTCCACGGTGAATACCGCAATGTTGAACGCCGTGCCGCCGACGAGGGCGAGAACAAAATATATCGCTTTCCAATCGGTTCTGAAAAACGCGAGCGACAGAATATAAAACACCTCGAACGCAATCGCGCCCAAGGTAACGCCGACGAGATGTGCAACCGTTACGGAAACAGTGTTTTCCTGTTTTTCTTTTTTGTCTGACATAATAATGCGGAAGTGCCCCCATAGTATTATATCCGTCGTTTGGCGAAATTATAAGCCAATCGTGCGGATTGCCGCACGGGCAATCTCGTCGCATCGGTTATTGAGTTCGTTATCCGCATGCCCCTTTACCTTTCGGAATTGCACGGTATGCACACGGGTGAGGGCGAGCAGTCTCTGCCACAGGTCGGCGTTGAGCACGGGTTTCTTATCGGCTTTCTTCCAACCGCTTTTTTCCCACGAATCGAGCCAGTTTTCATTGAACGCATTTACGACGTAAGCCGAATCACTGAAAATTTCCACGGCGCAAGGATATTTCAGTTGCGAAAGTCCCATGATCACCGCCATGAGTTCCATGCGGTTGTTCGTCGTGCTCGCTTCGCCGCCTGAAAGTTCGCGTTTGTGTTCGCCGAAGAGCAAAACCGCCCCCCAGCCCCCGGCGCCCGGATTGCCCGAGCATGCGCCGTCGGTGTAAAGCGTGACTTGTTTCATTGCGAAAGTTCCTCCGCTCTTTTTACGCAGGCGTTTACGGCGCGCGCCACGCTGCCGCTGAAATCGTCGCGCTTAAAACTTTCGAGGGCCGCAACCGTTGTTCCGCCTTTGGAAGATACGGCGGCGATGAGTTCGTCGAAGGTATTATTCGAGCGTTCCGCCATAGCAACGCCACCCTTAACCGTCTGCAAGGCGAGCGCGACGGCTTTTTCCTCGCTCAGTCCCTGCGCCATACCCGCTTCCGTAAGCGACTTCAAAAAAAGATAGACATATGCGGGCCCGCTGCCCGAAATACCCGTAACGGCATTGATTTCGCGCTCGTCTACGGCAACCGTCTTGCCGACCGCATCGAACAGTCGAAATACGAATTCCCGACTTTCCCGATCGAGTTCGGAAGCGTCGATACCTGTTATTCCTTCGCCGACTGCGCAAGGAAGATTGGGCATGATCCGTGCGACTGCCCTGCAGGACAGCGTATTTTTTACGGTCTGCTTGCTTTTCCCCGCCATGATGCTGAGCGCAACGGGAACCGTAATGCCCTTTAATTCGCACGCAACGCTCTCAAACGCTTGCGGTTTGACGGCAATCAAGAGATAACGGCAGCTCTGTGCGACCGAACGGTTCTCGTCGACGGCATGTATGCCCTTTTGTTCCATTGCCTGCCGTTTTACACCGTCGGGATCGCTGACGATGATTTCGTCGGCGGTAAGAAAACCCGAATCGATTGCACCGAAAAGAACGGCTTGCGCCATAAAGCCGCAGCCGATGATACCGAGTTGATACTTCGGGGAAGAGGTTTGCATGAATTTTCCTCGCATTTGCGTTTTTTCGTTAAAAAATTCTTGACAGTTTGCGAAAAAGGTATTATAATATTGCCTTGTCATAGGGGAGTAGTTCAATGGTAGAGCAATGGTCTCCAAAACCATCTGTTGCGTGTTCGAGTCGCGTCTCCCCTGCCATAACAGATACCTTGCTAAAAGGCAAGGTATTTTCTTTTCGAAAGTATTTTCCCTATTCAGAATTTTTTTCTATTGTAACGCAAAAGAAAAAAAATGTCAAATTAATTTGTTATAACGGATATCGTTCTTCCACATTGAAATCAAGTCCGCAGAAACGAGCGTTTTTCCAGTGTTGCACGATTTCCAAACATTCCGTATACGCAATTTTAGCCCCGTAAGCAAAGCGGTCTTTATCGGTTGTTTTGGCTTCCTTGCATTCTTCCAGATAAGAAGTCAGCAATTCGATCAGGTAGTTCAGTGTTTCGCTTGCGGTCAGTTCTGCCATTATGCAATTCCTTCGTTGAAAATGTTTTCGCATGCAACCATTTCCGGACAGATGCAACAGTTGATGTCGTCGATGATCTGAAATACCTTTGTCGTATTTGAGGTATGAACTCGATTTTCTTTCATCACCCGCGGTAAGTGCGGATACCGTTTCACGATGTCTTCAATCATTAATTTTGCCATAACAATCCTACTTTCCTTATATTCGATAATATTATTATAACGCCCTTCTTTCCACAAAAATCCCCAAATTTTTACGGTATTGATAGAAAAAAGCCCCTCTGTTTCATAGAATGCTTACCAAAAACATAGCCGACGATACGAAAGAATAAAATTTTGATATTTTTCAAAAAAATATGATTTTAAGCATGAATAAAACTTGACATTTCTTTTGTAATGAGTTAAAATAACAAAGCTTGCGAAACGTGAGCGGAATATATGCGGTCGTGGCGGAACTGGCAGACGCGCAAGACTAAGGATCTTGTGGGTAACTCCATGCAGGTTCAATTCCTGTCGACCGCACCAAGTCTTAATAGCTTGAACTTCTTTACCGTAAAAAGAACGTTCGGGCTATTTTTTATAGAAGCGTTTAAGGCGCAAAAATAAGGCAGGTAGAGTTTTCGGCTCTACCTGCCTTATCGTTATTCTGATTTTCTGCGCACGGCTTGAACTGCTCTACTCGAAATTGATTTCCGTCACCCCGTCTTCGATAAGGTAACACATTTCTTCGTGTGCGGAAATATTATCCGCAATTTTCGTAACGTCCAGCTTTATATAGTGCACCGTACCGTTTGCCAATATCGCGCCGTGTTTGTCGTAAAGCGCAACGTCTGCCGTGCAAAATCGCGGCGTGTCTTTTACGATCATGCCCTTGCCGATGATCGTTTCGTTATACGGTACGGGTTTTCTGTATTTTGTTTCCAGCGAGGTGGTAACGCCGAAGCTTTTTTCCGATAACTCTTTTGCCCATAACGCACGAAGCCCCATTTCATCAAGCATACTTGTGATCAGTCCGCCGTGGACTCTTCCCGGATAGCTTTGGTGCTGTTCACGATAGGAAAAAACCGTCATAACGCTGCCGTCTTCCATATTATAAAACGGAGCGCGTACGCCGTACTCGTTATCAAGTCCGCACATGATACACATTTTACTGTTTTTTTGTTTTCCGATGACCTTCATATTCGAATCTCTGTAGTTTCATCGGAACATAGTATAGCAAAAATAAACGGATAGGTCAAGCAAATAAATTTATTAATTTATTCCTATGTTACCGGTATAAAATTTCGTAAATTTTGCGGCAACGCAAAACTTTTTTTACATATTGCCGCGTTTCCTTGTATGGTATGCTTTTCAACCGTTTTCCGTCGTCGGAATATGCTTTTTCTTCCAACCATTTGGAAACCGTGCCCTCGCCCGCATTGTAAGCGGCGAGCACTGTTTCCGTAATTTCAAATTTATCAATCAAATATTTTAGATATGTGCAACCGAGGATCGCGTTGTATTCCCCTTCTTCGAGGCGGCTTGCCTCGAACGGTATATTGAACCGCCCGCAGATAAATTCCGCCGTGGAAGGTTTCAGTTGCATCAAACCGATTGCCCCCGCCCGACTTTTCGCATGTTCGTCGAAGCCGCTTTCGACTTTCATGACGGCGTAAACGAGCGACGGTTCGACGCCGCTTTGCTGTGCCGCATTGCCGTACCGGCGCGGAAATGCCGCTCTTATTCCGAAAAAAAAAAGCGGCAAAAAAAAGTATTGCAACTGTTATGACGATCGGGATTGATTTCCGCTTATCCATATCGTTTAACAGTATGCGATACTTTGTAAAAACTTTCCCGTTCAGAAATCGAGTTTTTTTATGATTTCTTTCGCGGCGTCATGAAGGTCATGCAAATTACCGTCGTTCTGCACGATCATGCAATTTTTTTCTTCGAGGTTCGATTCGTCGAACTGGCACCGCATGCGCTGTTCGACTTCTTCGCGCGATAAGCCGCTTCGCGTTCGCACGGCGGCGATCCGCGTTTCCCGTTTTCTTCTGACAGCGATCACAGCGTCGAACAGACCTTCGTAACCGCCTTCGAAGAGCAACGGCACTTCCGCAAAGCAGAGTCCCTCTTTCATGTTTTCGAGAACGCGGCGAAGAATATAAGGATGTGAAAAAGCGTTCAGTTTTTCGCGCGCCAGGTCGTCGGCAAAGACTAGCGCCGACAGCACCGATTTATTTAATTGACCGTTCAGCACACAGTCAGGAAAAAGTTGCGCAAGTTCTTTGCGATAAGCGCCGTCTTCCCAAAGACGCGCGGATACCTCATCGCATGAAACGACGGTATAGCCCATTTCCCGAAAAATCGCCAGCAAAGAAGACTTTCCGCTGCCAATGCCGCCCGTTACGGCGACGCGTTTATTTTGTTTCATACCAACTCTTTCCCGAAGCGATTTGCACCGTTAACGGAACGGAAAGTTCCGCCGCGCGTTCCATTTCTTCTTTTAATACCGTTTCCGCCTGTTCTCGTTCTTCCGCAGGTGCGTCGAGCAACAATTCATCGTGCACCTGCAAGACGAGTTTGGCGCGCAGCCCTTCGCGCTTGAGCCGCTCGCTCACGCGCAGCATGGCGATCTTGATAATATCCGCCGCGCTGCCCTGCAACGGCATATTCATGGCGGCGCGTTCGCCGAACATACGCACGTTATAGGTGGACGAGCGAATCTCGGGGATATAACGTTTGCGCCCGAGAATGGTTGTAACATATCCATCCGTTTTGGCTTTGGCGACGTTCGCTTCCATATATTGTTTGACTTCGGGATGCAGCGCAAAATATTTGTCGATAAAATCCTGCGCTTCCTGCAAGGAACAGCCCAAATCTTTGGATAGCCCGAAATTGCTCATGCCGTAAATCACGCCGAAGTTGATAGTTTTGGCGCGACGGCGCATGGTGCCCGTTACCTCGTTAAGCGATACGCCGAAAATCGCGGCAGCAGTGGCGGCATGCACGTCCTCTTGTGCGTTATAGGCACGGATCAGTTCCTTGCAACCCGAACAGTGGGCTAACAGACGCAACTCGATCTGCGAATAATCGGCGTCGATCAGAATGTGTCCTTCGCTTGCGATAAAGAGTTTACGCAGTTCTCTGCCCTCTTCGGTGCGCACGGGAATGTTCTGTAAGTTGGGTTTTTCGCTCGAAAGTCTGCCCGTTGTCGTCGCCGTCTGGTTATACGTCGTATGCACGACGCCGCCTTTTACGAGCGTGCGGATTCCGTCGACGTAAGCCGACTTCAGTTTCTGCAACTCACGATAGCGCAGTACATGGCGCGCGATCTCGTGTTTTTCGGCGAGCCGTTCGAGCACTTCCGCACTGGTGGAATAGCCCTCGCGTATATTCTTTTTGGCGCCCTGTTTATCATAACCGAGCTTTTCGAAGAGGATTTCCGAAAGTTTGAAGGGCGATTTCAGGTTAAACCGCTCCCCCGCGATGGCGAAGATTTTTTCGGAAAGAGAGGCAATTTCCTTGTTGAACTTCTCGGAAAATTCGTCGAACTTGCCCGTATCGACGTGCACGCCCGTCTTTTCCATCTCGTAAAGAACGTACGCTAACGGCAATTCGATATCGCGATAAATTTTTTCCCCTTCGGTTCCGCCAATGCGCTTATAAGCGTCTTCATAGGCAAGATAAAGCCCGTAAGCGCGGTTTTCATCGGGCAGAGCGAAATCCTTTGAAAATTCCTTTTCGTCGGGCGGGCGCTGATTGGAATCGGAAAGATAGCGCAAAAGCGAAACATCCTCGGCGTTTTCGATTTGTATACCGAAATCTCCGAGTTTATGCAGATAGGATTTCAGATCGCATAAAATCGCTTTCCCCTGTGCAAATAGCGTTTGTAAAATCGGTTTGATATTTTGCGGGAACAGGCAGGCGGCGTCGAGCGTGGCGGAAAAACGGAAAATATATTCCGTACCATCGCAATAAATATGGCATGCCGTGTCGTCAAATGTAAGCGCGAAACGTTTACTCTCTATTAACGGCGTCGGAAAATCGGCGGCGCTGTCGCAATAAACCGTTTTGACCGCAATATTTTTATTTTCCGCGAAATATTCGCTGTTAACAAGCGAACGGAATTCGAGTTTTGCAAACAGTTCGCGCGCTTTTTCGGGAAACGGTAACACGATGCGGCAATCCGAAAGCGTAAGATCAAGCGGAACGTCGGTCTTGATCGTCGCAAGTTCGTGCGACAGGCGCGCCTCTTTTTCTTGCGAAATGAGTTTATTCTGGATCGCCACGGCAAGTTCGGGAAGGTGACGATAGAGTTCATCTAAACTGCCGTACTGCTGTAAGAGCGCAAGCGCGTTTTTCGGCCCGATCCCCCGCACGCCCGGAATATTGTCGGAGCTGTCGCCCATGAGAGATTTTTCTTCGACGATCTGCCAGGGTTCTAAACCCGTTTTCTGCATAAAGTTCGCTTGATTCAGAATGTCGAGATCGCTCACGCCGCGTTTTGTGAAATAGACGCTGACTTTTTCGTCAACAAGTTGATAGCAATCGCGGTCGCCCGTATAAATATGGCATTCCGCGCCAAATTTGCGCGAAAGCGTACCGAGCAAATCGTCCGCCTCGAACCCCGCTTTTTCCACCGTGCAAACGCCCATTGCGTGCAACAGATCTTTCAGAATAGGAACCTGAACGACGAGTTCTTCGGGCATAGGCTTGCGGGTGCCCTTATATGCCTCGTATCGTTTGTGACGGAAAGTCGGCGCATGTACGTCGAACGCCACGCAAAGGTATTCGGATTTTTCGTCGTCGATAATCTTCAAAAGAAGTTTTACGAAACCGAATATACCGTTTGTGGGCAGTCCGTCTTTCGTCGTAAAAACGCTCATCGCATAATACGCGCGGTTAAGCAAGCTGTTGCCGTCGATCAAGATCAATTTGTCCATATTCTTATTGTAACACGCTTTTGCTTTTTTTGCAAGAATATCGGAAAAATCGCTTGATTTTTTACTGCGGATATTGTATAATTTCTTTACTTGCCGGTGTGGTGGAATTGGCAGACGCGCTGGACTCAAAATCCTGTGGTAGAAATACCGTATCGGTTCGACCCCGATCACCGGCACCATAACAGGGGTATACGAACACCCAGATTGAGAAACCGAGTTTTCGGTTTCTTTTTCTTTTACGCTATTTTCGTCCGCGCTCTCGTTTTCGCCGCCGTTCCCGTCTGGGTAATCGGGAAAAATCAAGTTCAAAAGCAGTTCGTTCTTTTGTCCGCTTTTCAGATTGAAAAGCACTTTCATTTTGTCGTCGTACAGCAAAACGCGATAAATAAACGTATCTATCAATGCCTTGCGGTTTTTCGTCTTTGTATAGTCCAACGTGCGAAAATGCTGTAACCACTTGCGAATATCGTCGTATGTATAGTCGATTTGCAACGCCTTTTCGCTCTCAATCGTTGCATTCAATTCGGCGTTTTCTCGCTCTAAC
>CAJUSA010000001.1 GCA_910589015.1 uncultured Christensenellaceae bacterium | reverse complement strand
CAACCTCTAATTCCGACGTAAACGCAGGGTGTGCGTATACGTCTCGTCTGGTGGACCCAAGGGGAGTCGAACCCCTGACCTTTTGAATGCCATTCAAACGCGCTACCAACTGCGCTATGAGCCCGTATTATTCTATTTATCTGCATTCCCGATTATTGAACTGTGTTCAATAATAGATGCCGTTTTGCGGACTACGCCGCAAAGCGTCGGCTCTGCCTCGCGCAAACGCGCTACCAACTGCGCTATGAGCCCGTATTGACTATAAAAATTGGTGGACCTGCGCGGAATTGAACCGCGGTCTTACAAACTTCCTTTGCGGACACTACACGCTTAGTTTGTGATCGATCTCGCCTTGCAAAAGGTCACAAACAGCCTTTTACAAAGCACATTTCCGAAATTCATTGAACGGACGGGGAAAAAGCATCCGCACAACGTTCCCTACTTGATTACGCCCGATTCCCAACCGTAGGAATTTGAGAGCGGACGGAGCTTAACGCTGTTAAGCCGCAAGAGCTACGCGGCGAGTAGCGCGCGCAGCGGTCGATCTTCTGCTTTTATTTTCAGCATTTAAAATTGATCCGTTTTTACGGAGCCGAGCCTCCGACGTGCGTCCTGCAAATTCCGCTTGCAATCGAATCCGAAACAGGCCCTCGTTGCAATCGACTGTTATTATCATATACGAAAAACATGAAAATGTCAACGAAAAACACACAAAAATTTATAATTACCAATCCGATCTACCGCATAACGTGTCGATTGACACCCCGAACAGATCTGCAAGCAGCAATAAATAAGTTAAAGTCGGCTCGGTATTTTTCTTTTCCCATTCACTCACACATTGCTGCGTGACCCCTATCATTTGAGCGAGCTTTCCTTGCGATAATTTTTTTTCCAAACGCAAGGCTTTTAAGTTTTCAGCAAATAGATTCTTCACAAAATTATTTTACAATTTTTCTTGTGATATAGTTGACATACAAGAATACTTGTGATAAAATAAAAAAACGGAGGAAAAAAATTATGTTTTGCAGACACTGCGGAAAAGAAATTTCAGACGAGGCTTTCATGTGCCCAGATTGTGGTACACCAACCATAGAAAGAAAAAATAAAAATATAGAAATACCCAATCAACTGCAAAATTCAGACAAAAAAGAAAAAGGAATTTCGATTATAGGTTTTCTCTTTGCTCTTATCGCGTTTATTACGGGGATTATCTTCGGTTCGTTTTTCTTTGTTTTCAGCGCGTCGGTGGTCTTATTATATGTAATTAGTGCAACAACAATTCTGCCTGCGCTTACAAGCCTTGCAATCGGAATATACACAATTATCACGTCAACAGAAAACAGCGACAAAATTTGCAAACCGCTTGCCATAACTTCCGTTTCGTTAAGTGGTTTCGTCGTTCTGTTTCTCTTCATCGCCAGCTGCATAATCGCTGCAATAATATAAAAAAGCGCCGCTGCTTTTAAGCAGCGGCGCTTTTTAATTGAGCACCACGTCTTTCAGACTTTCGTATTTTAGCAGGGCGGCGCATTTGATTTCCTCGAAATTCAATCGCCCTTCTATCGCCTCGTCGGCAAGTTTTTTCGCTTGGAAGATCACTTCCGATCCGTAACGCAAATTCTTGATTTCGCTTAAAAATTTTCCGCTTTGGCGCGTCCCCAAAAAATCGCCGCCGCCGCGCAATTCCAAATCCTTTTCGGCAAGCACGAACCCGTCGGTGGTGCCTTTTAAGATATTGAGCCGTTCGAGCGCCTCTTCGCCGCCCCCGCCTACCATTAAAAAACACCAGCTCTTTTCGCTACCCCGCCCCACGCGCCCGCGCAACTGATGCAGTTGCGAGAGTCCGAACCGCTCGGCATTCATGATGACCATGATCGTCGCGTCGGGTACGTCGACGCCGACCTCGATGACCGTGGTTGAAACAAGGCAGTCGATTTCCTTGCGTTTGAACGCCGCCATGGTTTGGTTTTTTTCTTTTTCCTTCATGCGCCCGTGCAACAGCGCAAACCGCACCGAGGGCAACCGGCCTTTCAGTTCCTCGAACAGTTCGCCGACCGATGTGACCTCGCCTTCGTCGTCCTCGATTTTCGCGCAGACAAAATAAGCCTGTTTGCCCTTTTGCACCTCGCCGCGGATATAAGCGAGCATATCGTCGTACTTGCGTTCGGAAATGAGTGCCGTGGAAATTTCCTGCCGTTCCTTGGGCTTATCGGGAATGGTCGTAATATCCAGATCGCCGTAAAAAATGAGCGAAAGCGTGCGCGGGATCGGCGTTGCCGACATAACGAGAACGTCGGGTTTTTGTCCTTTTTCACTCAATATATTGCGTTGCGCTACGCCGAAACGGTGCTGTTCGTCGCATACGCAGAAGGCAAGATTGCAAAACACAACGTCATTTTGCAACACGGCGTGCGTGCCGCACAGAATGTCGATTTCCCCTGCGGCGAGCGCCGCCTTGACTTCGCGCTTTTCTTTGGCGGTAGCCGAACCTGCAAGATACCCCACCCGGTATTCCGGAAAGGTCTTTTGCAGCAATCCGAAGTTCTGCGCGGCGAGCACTTCGGTCGGAGAAAGATACACCGCCTGAAACCCGCTTTTGACCGCCATGAAGATACCCGCAAGCGCAACGGCGGTTTTTCCGCTGCCGACGTCGCCCTGCAAAAGGCGGTTCATCACTGTCGGCGCATGAACGTTTTCAAACACGGCGCGCACCGCCGCCTGCTGCCCTTCGGTAAACGCAAACGGAAAGCGTTTTTCAAATTCCGCAACGTCGCGCTCCGTGACCGAATAACGGTTGATCCGCGCCTCGTTCGCGTCGCCCTTAATGAGTTTGAAGGCGGAAAGCAACACAAAATACTCTTCCAACGCGATCCGTTCCGCCGCAGCACGCATTTCTTCGTGTGTTTGAGGCTTATGAATTGCCGAATATGCCTGTGCAAGATCGGAAAGACGGTATTTCGCCCGCAGTTGCGGCGGAATGACCGACGTGATTTTTTCCGCGGCAAGCGCATATCGCACGCAATCGCGGATCGTGCGCTGCGTCAGCGTGCCGTGCAACGGATAAACGGGAACAAGCCCTTTGAGCCGCACGTTGCGTTCCAACCGCTCAAACGTGGGATTGATAACCGAGGGCTGCCCGTAACGATTTTGTACGCGCCCGTAAAGCAGGTAGTCGCCCGATTTTAAGCTGTTATAGACGTATGGCATATTAAACCAGATTGCCGTAAAATAATCGCCGTCCTGTCGGAATCGCGCCCGAACATAGCGCGTGCGCGATCCTCGCCGCGCCGGCTCAACCTCGACGAGCGTGCAGGCAATGAGCGCCGTATCGTTATGAAACACTTCGCGCAGGGATACGCGGTCGGTCATATCGAGATAGGCGCGCGGAAAATAGCGGATAAGCCCGTCCGTGTCGCTTATCCCGATTTTTTCCAGCTCTTTTGCGCGTTTCTCGGTGATGTTCCGAAGTTGAGTAATTTTCATAACTTTTTATTCAATATATTGCAATAACTGCAAGATTCCTCGACAGGCTCGGAATGACAAAACCGTTCTATACTTTTCCGTCATGGTCTTTTCTTTCACGCTTTACCGTCATGTCCTTTGCCGTCATGTTCTTTTCTATTATGTCAATTTTTTATCTGTCACGTCGATTTTTTTATCTGTCATGTCGAACAAAGTCGAGACATCTCAACCGCACCCAAGCGCAAAAGCAAAAAGAGCGGACGCGCCGCTCTTTCGTAATTATTCTAAGGAAAGAATATAATAGTACACGGGCTGTCCGCCGTAGTGATAATCGATATCGCAATCGGGGAACGCCTCCT
This sequence comes from uncultured Christensenellaceae bacterium, assembly GCA_910589015.1. GTDB lineage: Bacteria > Bacillota > Clostridia > Christensenellales > Borkfalkiaceae > Gallimonas. The sequence goes on along the minus strand of CAJUSA010000001.1, from coordinate 249,657 downwards.
GCACCTTTTCCGCAAGCGCCGCGGCGTCCTCTTCTTTCACGCCGTCGCCATAATAGAGCGAGATGACCTCGTGCGTTTCGTCTTTGAGCTTATCGAGCAGTTTGAGCACCGCCTCGTCGACGTTCTCGCTCTTGGCGAGGATCTTTTTGTCGTCCAACCCGATAATATCGCCCTCTTTGATCGAAAAACCGTTTACTTTGGTCGTACGGACGGCATGCGTTACCTGCCCTGCGCGGATATTGTCGAGCGCGTGAATCATATTCGTTTTGTTCTCTTCCGCACTCGCGTCGGGACTGAACGCAAGCGCCGCCGCAAACCCCTGCGGCACGTTTTTCGTGGGAATAACGTGAATGGTGCGGTTTTCGACAAGCGCTTTCGCCTGTTCCGCCGCCAAAATGATATTTTTGTTGTTCGGGAAGACAAAAACGTTGTCGGCGTTGATTTTCTGCACCGCCGTGGCAATATCGGAAGCCGAAGGGTTCATTGTCTGTCCGCCTTCGATCACGCGATCGACAAACAAATCCTTGAAAATATCCGAAAGACCGCCGCCCGCGCACACCGCAAGCATACCCTGATCTTTCTTTTCCGCTTCGATTTTCGCTTTGAGCGCGCGGTTCTGTTCGAGCATATTCTCGATTTTGGGGCGGTCGAGCTCGCCCAATTCGAGCGCATAGGTGAGCGCCACGCCGGGGCGGTTGGTGTGCACGTGTACTTTGACCATTTCGAGGTCGCCGATACAGATAACACTGTCGCCCAAGCCCATTAAATCTTCCCTTAAACGGTCGATATCGGCAAGCGTCGTCGATTTTTTCAGGTTGATAATGAAGAATTCGGTGCAATAAGCATACTGAATATCGCCCAAATCCATGTTGATAATTTCGGAATTGTCGCCGAACTCGGTATCCTGCGCCTGCTGATCGCTCTCGCCGGGCAGTTCCGTTACGACTTCGTCGCCCGTGAGCGCCGCCAAAAAGCCGCGCATGATCGTCATGAGTCCCACGCCGCCCGAATCGACGACGCCCGCTTTTTTGAGTACGGGCAAAAGGTCGGGCGTCATGGCGAGCGCTCTGTCGCCCTCTTTGATGACGGCGGGCAGGAACGCCTCGAATTCGCGGTTTTTGCCCGCGTTCTTCACGGCAAATTCGCTCATCATGCGCACGACGGTTAAAATCGTGCCTTCTTTGGGAATGGAAACGGCGCCGTAAGCCACCTTCGTGCCCGCTTCCAACGCTTTGGCGAACGTTTTGGTGTCCACCTCGGCTTTTACGTTATGCAGCACCGAACAGATGCCGCGGAAAATCTGTGATAAAATAACGCCCGAATTACCGCGCGCGCCGCGCAAAGCGCCTTTGGAAATACAATCGCACACGACGGGGAAATCGCTTGCCGCGGTGGAATTGAGTTCCTTGACGGCGGATTGCATGGTGAGCGACATATTCGTACCGGTATCTCCGTCCGGTACGGGGAACACGTTGAGCGCGTCGACCTTTGCCCGATTGCTTTCGAGCTGCTTTGCGCCCACGAGAACCATCTTACGAAAAGTCCCGCAATTTATCGTTTTTGACATGAAAGAATCTCCCGTTTGTTATAAAAATGCGGAGACGGAGGATTAAGGTTTCAAACCGACGATATTGACGTTTACCGAATCGACGATCATGCCCGTAAAACGCTCGACCTTGTACTTGACGCCCTCTTTTAACGATTCCGCCACAGCCGCGATCGAAACGCCGTATTTGACGACTACGGCAACGTCGATGGTAATTCGGTTTCCGGACGTGACAACGCGCACGCCCTTGCCTCCCGCATCTTTTTTGAGGAGTTCGGCAAGCGTATCGGAAAAACGGCGCGCGACAGTATCTACGATGCCATAGCTTTCCACCGCAGCCTGCGCCGCCACTTTGGCGATTGCCAAATCGGATATTGAAATTTTTCCGTAAGCGTTACTCGTGATAACCGACATAGCTTTCCGAACCTCGTACTCTATTCTACCTTATTATGGCAATTTTTGCAAGCATATTCTGCATTTTTTTACGGAACTTCAAAAAAATTTCCGAAAAGACAACGTTTTTTATTGCTTTTTTTCGGAAATAATGGTATGATGTTTGCTGACGGGGAACCGTTACACTACGAAAAGAACCTGAGCGGAGGGTAATAATATGTCGAGAGTATGCAGCATCTGCGGAAAGGGACAGACGTCGGGCAACAACGTCAGCCACTCGCACCGTAAGACGAGAAGAACCTTTAAGGCGAACGTGCAGAAAGTATCTTATGTAAAAGACGGAAAAGTCACCAACGATTACGTCTGCGCAAGATGCCTCAAAAGCGACAAAGTAGAACGCGTATAACAACACAAAGCCGACCGTCCGTACCCTTCGGGGTACGGACGGTTTTTTTATTCCGAACAATAAATTGAAATTAATCTTATAATCGTTATTTTATTGCTATGTACAAATAGCAATGCGCTTTACCGTCTTTGGTATATTCGGCGGGTACGGTGCTTTCGTAGTCGATAGTAAATGCACGTTTAATTTCGCCGCTCGCAGTAAGCCCCCAAACTTTCGACCACGCTTTATTTGCGCATTCGGCAATCGTTTCGCCGCTCTCGTCTATTTTGATGTATTTTCTTTGTGCGACCAATTCTTCCATTTTTGCAAAGAAATCTACGGTTACGGTCATAACGGATAAATTGTATTTACCTTTTTCGTCGCTCTCGTAATCGCTGTATGCCGATATAGGCGACAGACCTTTTACGGGTACGCCGTTTTCTATAAAGTCAAGCGGAATTTTTCCCGTCATAATATCCGCCCAAAGTTCGTTGATTTTTGCCATTCCGCTCTCGGAATTGTCTGTGCGTATCGTTACGCTCTTTAATGAATATGACATAGTGTTTCTCCTCTAAATTACTGTTTATCGCAATTTCATTATATCAACATATAATGAAAAAAGCAAGGATAAATTTTATCCTTGCTTTGCTTTCCCGATAAAATCGACCGTAAACCCTTGTTTACTTGGTTTCGGTTTCCTGCGCAACGACTTCTTTGCCGTCGTAATAACCGCAGCTCTTGCAGACCTTATGGGCAACTTTCAGCCCGTGGCAATGGGGGCACTCTACGAGCGTTTCCGCATGCGCCTTATAGTTTGCAAAACGCTTATCCGTTCTGCTCTTCGATTGTTTTCTCTTGGGGACTGCCATGTACTCACCTCTCTTGCGTCCGCAACGCGCCGATAAAACGGACGCGCGCGTTCATTTCCTTATGAGTATAAAGAATTTCCGTTCTTTTGTCAATCACTTTTGCGGGCAATTTGCAAAATTTTTCTTTATTTTACGATCCGACCGCCTGCGCCGTTTCCCGTGCAATGACGAGTTCTTCGTTTGTCGGGATCACGAGCACCTTGACGGGCGAATTTTTAGCCGAAATTTCGCGGATCGTGCCGTCGTTGCCGCGGTTATTTTCGGTTTCGTCGAGCACGATCCCGAACGCCTGCATATCCGACAGCACCGCCGCCCGAACGGAAGGCGTGTTTTCGCCGACGCCCGCCGTGAATACGACGCAGTCAAGCCCGCCGAGCGCCACCATATAGGCGCCGACGTACTTCTTGCAGGCATAGGCAAAGCAGTCGAGCGCAAGGCGCGCCCTGTCGTTCCCCTCTTTACAAGCCGCCGTCAGGTCGCGGAAATCGGACGATACGCCCGAAAGCCCGAGCATGCCGCACTTCTTATTGAGGTAATTCATGCCTTCCTGCATGCCAAGTCCCTTTTTACGGAACAGGAATTCCGCCGCCGCGCAGTCGATATCGCCGCTGCGCGTGCCCATGGGAACGCCTGCAAGCGGGGTAAAGCCCATCGAAGTATCAATGCACTTGCCGCCCTTCACCGCCGAGATCGACGAACCGTTGCCGAGGTGGCAGGTAATTATTCTCAGATCCGCGGGATTTTTTCCAAGATATTTTGCCGCCTCGCCCGAAACAAAAGCGTGCGACGTGCCGTGAAACCCGTATTTGCGCACTTTATGCTGTTTGTAATCGTCGTAATCGATGCCGTACATATAGGCATAGTCGGGCATCGTTGCATGGAACGACGTATCGAACACCATTGCCATTTTCTTGCCCTTCATGACGGCACGGCAGGCGTTGATCCCCAAAATCGCGGGAGGATTGTGCAACGGCGCAAGCTCGGAAAGCGTTTCGAGCACCTTCATGGTCTCGTCGGTGACAAGCGTGGTTTTGGTAAATTCTTCGCCCGAAGCGACGACGCGATGCCCCACCGCGTCGATTTCGTCCATCGATTTGACGACGCCGACCTTTTTATCGGTCAGTTTTTCGAGAACGAGCGCAATGGCGTCGGTGTGGCTTTCCATCTCTTTTTCGAATACGAAACTTTCGCCCCGCGCCTTATGCGTGAGTTTGCCGCCCGCAATGCCGATGCGTTCGCAGGTACCTTTTGCGATCGCCTCTTCGGTCTGCATGTCGATAAGCTGATATTTGAGCGAGGAACTCCCCGCGTTGATGACTAAAATTTTCATGATGCTTCCCTCTCGTAAAACGCGCCGCGCAATTTATTTCGCCTGCAACGCCGTAACAGCGACCGCGCACACGATGTCCGCCGACTTGCATCCGCGCGAAAGATCGTTGATGGGTTTGGCAAAGCCCTGACAGATGGGACCGATCGCCTGAAATCCGCCTAAACGCTCGGCGATCTTGTAACCGATGTTGCCCGCCGAAAGGTCGGGGAAGATAAACACGTTCGCACGGCCCGCAACGGGGGAATTCGGCGCTTTGATCTGCGCGACCTCGGGCACGAGCGCGGCGTCGAACTGCAATTCGCCGTCGATGAGAAGATCGGGCGCTTTCTCTTTTGCGATACGCGTTGCTTCCTGCACGAGCGTCACGTTGTCGTGGCGTGCGCTGCCCATCGTCGAGAACGACAGCATGGCGACGCGCGGCTCGAATCCCGCGATCTCTTTCGCGCTCTTCGCGGTGTCGATCGCCATATTCGCAAGCCCTTCCGCCGTGTAGGTGGGATTGAGCCCGCTGTCCGCAAAGAAAATGACATCGTCCTCGATATATTTATTACCCCCGAACGGCGGCACGAGCAAGGTAAAGCTCGAAACGGCAGACGCGCCTTCGGCGGTTTTCACGACCTGCAAGCCGGGGCGCAGGGTGTTTGCCGTGGAATGGCACGCGCCCGAAACAAGCCCGTCCGCCTCGCCGCGTTTGAGCATGAGCGCGCCGAAGAAGGTGTTGTCCTTCGCCAGCTCGCGCGCCTGCATTTCGGTCAACCCTTTGCCCTTGCGCAGAGAATACAAAAGATCGGCGTATTCCTCGAAGTCGGGCGAAGAAACGGGTTCGATGATCTCGACGCCCGTCAGATCGACGTTGGGATTTGCCGCCTTGATCTGTTCTTCGTTGCCGAGCAGGACGATACGCGCCACGCCGTCCTGCACGCACGCGGCAGCCGCCTCGACGACGCGCTTATCCTCGCCCTCGCACAAAACGATTTTACGGTTCTTTTCGCCCGCACGCGTTTTCAGCGTTTCGGCGAACGTACCCGTTTCCGAGATTTTTCTGCCGATTTGTTTCACTTTGTCTAAAAAAGCCATTTTTCACTCTCCGAAATATCTTTCTTTTTTTTCGCCGCCGTAGTATAATGATTGCATCGGGCGGCACGAATGAATTATACACCTTTTGAAAAGAATTGTAAAGAGGACGCGGGCAAAAAATGAAAATCTGTGCAGTAATTTGCGAATATAATCCCTTTCATAACGGGCACAAAGCGCAACTGAATAAAATAAAAGCCGAAAGCAGCTGCGACGCGATCCTGTGCGTGATGAGCGGAAATTTTACGCAGCGCGGCGAAGAGAGCGTGTTTCATAAGCGTGTTCGGGCGCGCCACGCCGTTGAAAACGGCGCGGATATCGTAACCGAGCTGCCCGCGGCGTTCGCAGTTGCCCCCGCCGAACTGTTTGCACGCGGCGCCGTCAAGCTGATTGACGATATTCCCGACGTTGCGGCGCTCGCTTTCGGGTGCGAGAGCGGCTCGAAGGAAGATTTTCTTACCGCCGCGCGCGAAACGCTGCGCGAAGACAAGAACTTCAAAGCGCTCTTGCAACAACATATGAAGGAAGGCGCATCTTATATCCGCGCGCGCAATCAGGCGCTTTTATCGCTCGGCGGCGCGCTCGACGAGGCGCTGATCTCTTCCCCCAACAATATTTTAGGCGTGGAATACTGCCGCAGTCTGCTCGCCTTAAACAGCCGCATCGAACCCCTTCCGCTACTGCGGACGGGCGCGGGATATGCGGATACGACCGTCTACGACGATTTTTCTTCGGCGACCGCCCTGCGCGGTCTTATCGGGCAGAACACGCGAAGCGCGGCAAAAGCGCTCAAACGCAACGTGCCCGCGTCGGTTTATGCCGACGCGCCCTCTTACCGCCCGAACGCCTACCGAACCGCCGCGCTCTGCGCCCTTTTGCGCGCCGCGCCCGAACGGATCGCCGCCGCGCCCGACTGTTCGGAAGGGTTGGAAAACCGCCTTAAATCGATGGCGCGCAGCAACCCCGATTACGATAAACTCATCGACATCACCGTATCCAAACGCTACACGCGCGCGCGACTCAAACGCATCGTCGCGCAGAATTTTCTCGGCATACGGCTCAAAGACGTCAGAGAATGGCTCGACGCATCCCTTTACCACAACGTGCTTGCGGTAAAAAAGGAAGGCGCGCAGGATCTGCTCGCCGCGTTGAGCAAGGGGCGCTACCCCGTGATCACGCGCCGCAGCGATTACGCCCTGCTCGGCAAAGACGCCGCCGCCTGCTTCGCCCTCGACGTACGCGCAAACGACTTATACAACGCCTTAACGGGCGTGCATACGAACGAATTCGAAACGCTGTTCGTATAAAAGCAAGAAAAAACCGTTCCTCTTCGGAACGGTTTTTCTTTTTTATCCTTGCAAGCCCTCGCCCGAAATCGTCGGGTAACTGTTCATGAACATTGCCATGCTGCGCTTGTTGCCCTGCGTGTTGCCCATGCACGAAATCGTAAAGCCCGACTGATTGCGGTTTGCGAGCCAGGAAGGGCGCACCACGCCGTAGTAAACCGTTTCACCGCTGTCGGCGCTGTTCGAGCCTTTGAGCGTTTCGGTAAACGTAAATTTGATATAGCCTTTTCCGTACATCACCCAATTGCCGATCGCGCTGCCGCCGCGCATAATTTGATGCGTGTCTTTATTCAGCGTGACCGTCTGCGACAGGTTGTTGATCGTCCCGCTTAAACCGTTGCGGTTCCAGTCCGCCGCGTTCGTCAGCACGACCATTTCGAACTTACCGCCGTCGGTAAGGGCGAACAGTTCCTCTTCGGATACGCTGCGGTCGATCTCGCCGCCGTAACGGTTGGGATTGATGCAGATATCGCCCATGCTGTTGAGGTAATACTGATGATTTTGCACCATGAACTGCGTCGTCGCGGTATGTTTCCGCACGATATACGCCGCCATGTTGACGCCGTTTACCGTCGTATACAGATCGTTATGCCCCGTCAGGCAAGCGGCGTATTCCTTGCACGAGGAAACCTTCGAAGACGCCTGCCAGTCGAAACCGCCCATATATTTGTTGCCTTCGTTCGCCGATTCCCCGACGTTCACGTTATAGACGATGCCGCCGCCCGTTGAAAGATAGGCGCCCTGCACGCTCTCGCTTCTGCCGCCCCACATCTGATAATTCACGTCGAGTCCGTTATACGAATGCATGGAATAATAATAGGTTTTACCGTCGACGTTTACGGGTTCGCCCTGCGCATTGTATTCCGCCGTTTCGTCGGCGATTTTCACGCCGTCGTGGCGGGCAAGGACGGGCGCTTCCATCGCGCCGAGCGAAAGCATTCTGCCGTAATAAGGGTGCTCGTAAACCTTCTTGTTTGTAAATTCCGCATAAACGTGTGTTTCGGTCAGATTTCCCGAACCGATCTTCTCACCGTCGCCCGAAACAACTTCGTTGCGGTAGGTGCGGATCTGTTCCCAATCGTGCCAGTCGTTGCCGCCGTCCTTGCGCAAGCCCGTTTTCGCGTCGAGCTCGATCATCCAGTTGCCCGTTCCGAACGAACCGAACGCCATATACATGTTGCCCTGCGTATCGTAGATGATCTGCGGGTCGATGCCGTTGATATCGATTCCGCCTACGCTGTTCTGCGGGATCGCCGACTGCATCAAAACGCCCTTGTATTCCACCGCGCCTTCGTTGCCGATATCCTCGAGATCGTTGATATGATACATGACGATGCACGCGCGCGAATAACGCACGTTGGAAGGCGTGAACGACGCGGGCTTCGTGCTCGTGAGGTTGGGCATGCGGCTATCCGCCATGACAAGGCAGGTGTAGAACCAGTACCCGCCCCCTTGCGCCTCGACGATATCGGGCGCCCACCATTGCAGATCGCCGCCGTTATTCGTCGAATTCATCCATTCTTTGAGCTCTTCGGGGAAGATATTCGCATTGTCGTAATCGTTCGCCTGCGTGGTCTTGCCGACGTATTCCCAGTTGAGCATGCCGTCGTAAGAAACGTGCACATCGTTGCCGACTCCCCAACCCGTGGAAAAGAGATAGTAAACGGGGTTGCCGTACGGATCGGTCGTTTCGATAAAAGAAGGATCGTGCGTGTTGCCGAGGAACTGCGCGCCGTTTTCGAGCGAGGTGTCGTCGACATTGCCCTTGTACTGATTGCCGGGATTTGTCACATACGCGGGAACGACTTCGATCGAATGGGTCACGCCGCCCGCCGTGCAGGAAATCCTGCCCTCGGAAACCGCCGTGAACGTGCCCGACGCCGCATCGTAGGTTGCGATATCGGAATAGGAAACCTCTTCGCCGTCGCGGTCGTACCCCTTGATATTCTTCGCACCCTTTACGACCGCTTGCGTATCCGCCGCCGAAAGGTATGAGGTTGCACCGCCGAGATTGTCGTAACAGATGCGATCGCCGACGACGCCCTTTGTTTCACCCGTTTTTCCGCATGCCGCGAACGCCGCCGCCAGCATCAGCGACCCGAGCGCAAGCGAAACGATTTTAATCGTTTTCTTCATGATATTTTTCCCCCACAAAAAATATATTTTTCAGTTTGCTTCATTTTAACATAAAATGTTTTAGTTTGCAATAGAAAAAAGAAAAATTTTTCGGATAATTTATCATGTTGCAGTCCCCTGTCGTGTTGTATGTAGCCCCCGTCATGTTGAGCGCAGCCGAAACATCCGAGATTCCTCGATTTCGCTCGGAATGACAGAAACCCCGTCATGTTGCATGCAGCCCCTTTGTCATGTTGAGCGTAGCCGAAACATCTGAGATTCCTCGACTTCGCTCGGAATGACATACTCAGTTTCAGGAATGACATACTACTTCGCTCTAATAAACAAGGCATAGCAAAACCCCCCGTGCAAGCACGAGGGGTTCCGCTGAGAGAATATGAAAAAATTGAGAGTGTGCGCATTTGTTTTGTATGGCTACACTATAAACCCCGCAAGTGTACATTTTGTGATAAGTTTATTAAAAAGCGATAAAATAAGCCCGATTTCGTCACAAATTCAAAATTTACTTCGTGCAAGGGCTTTCGACAAATACAGACAATTTACGCCGTAACCCGATTTACGGTATAATTCTCTTGCGTCCGAGTTGGGCGCAAACACCTCGAGCTGCGAATATTCGCACCCGTTTGCCGCAAAATAGTCTTCCGCCGCCGCCAAAAGCGCCTTCCCGATCCCGCGCCCGCGTTCCGGTTCGGTGACGACAAGGTCGCTGATAAATCCCGTTTTCGGGCACGTCGTGGTGATCGCCGCCTCACCGCCTTCGGGCAGCAGTTTGCACACGACCATACCGACCGCCCTGCCCTCTTTTTGCGCAAGGAAGATCTTGCCGCCGTGCTTCGAGAGTTCTTCGCGCACATAGGCGAAATATTCCTCGCGGAACGAATCCTTCACGACAAGTACGCCGCGCTCGTCGAGCAACGCCAAATAACACTGTAATTCGACGAGCAGATCTTTGACTTGTTCGGCGTAACGCCCTTCGTATTCGATAATTTCCATTTTATTGCCCTCTTAAATACTTCTGTGCGATCGCATCCGCCACGCGCAGCCCGTCCGCCGCCGCGGAAGTAATGCCGCCCGCATAACCGCACCCTTCGCCGCAGGGATACACGCCCGCCGCGCTCGCCTGCAGATCGTCGCCGCGCAAGATCCGCACGGGCGAACTCGTGCGCGTTTCCACGCCCGTAAGCACGGCGTCAGGGCAGGCAAAGCCTTTTAAGCGTCTGTCCATGTCGGTAAGCGCCGTTTTAAGCGTATCGCACAATTCGGCGGGCAGATAGGCACTTACGGGCGCAAACGCCGTGGCGGGCGCATAGGTAGGCAGAACGCTTGCAAACCGCGTGCTCTCTTTGCCCGCAAGAAAATCGCCCGCCAGCTGCACGGGAGCGCGGTATCCGCCGCCCGCCGCCGCATACGCCGCCCGTTCGATTTTGCGCTGAAACGCCACGCCCGCCAGCGGATGATCGCTTGCAAAGTCGCTCTTTTTGACCTGCGCCGCCAAAGCGGAATTGGCGTTCAGTCCGTCGCGCGCGTAATCGCTCATGCCGTTGACGACCAACCCGCCCTCTTCCGACGCCGAGGCGATCACGCTGCCGCCGGGGCACATACAGAAGGTATACGCCGCCCGCTCGCTTGCGTGCGACACAAGCTTGTATTCGGCGGCGGGCAGTTTGGTATAAAGCCGACCGTATTGCGCTTTGCCGATTTCCGCCTGCAAATGCTCGATCCGCACGCCGACCGCAAATTCCTTCTGTTCCATGGCAAGTCCGCGCCGAAAAAGCATTTCAAAAGTATCGCGTGCACTGTGGCCGATCGCAAGCACGAGCGCGTCGGCGTCCTCGCGCACGCCGTTCCCTTCCACGGCGCAAAGTTTCCCGTCTTTTACCGTGACATCGGTGAGTTTGCCGCCGAAACGGATTTCCGCGCCCGCATCGAGCAAATGAGCGCGTATGTTGCGAATGATTGAAAATAGCCTGTCGCTGCCGATATGGGGTTTGGAAAGATAACCGATTTCTTCGGGCGCGCCAAACCGCAGAAAGAGTTCGATGACGTCGCGGTTATATCCGCCGTGCGTCTGCGTGTTGAGCTTGCCGTCGGAAAACGTACCCGCGCCGCCCTCGCCGAACTGCACGTTTGATTCGGGATCGAGCACGCCCTCTTTGCGGAATTTTTCGACGTCCGCCCTGCGCTCTTCCACCCGTTTGCCGCGTTCGAACAGCACGGGGCGAATGCCGTATTCGATAAGGCGCAGCGCGCAGAACAGCCCCGCAGGGCCCGCCCCTGCGATATAGACGCGCGGCGCACCCCCCTTGATCTGCGGGAAGATACGCTCGGATTTTTTGAGCGGTTTATCGGAACATTCGACCGAATACACCCATTTAATATTCGATTTGTCACGCGCGTCGAGCGATTTGCGTAAAATACGGAAGTCGGCGCACGGCGCGCGCAGTTTACGTTCGCACACGGCAAGCAGATCCTTTTCGCTCTGCCCGACGCGCAACGTCAAATTATGCAATTCCATAAAGCCCCCTTACCCGCGCGCGATGCGATCGCTCACGCAAAACGCCGAAGTAAACGCCCATTGCAGATTGTAACCGCCGCATTCGCCGTCTACGTTGAGAATTTCCCCCGCGAAATACAGTCCCGCGCGTTTGACGCTCTGAAAATGCTCGTCGGTTTCCGCAAGCGGAATGCCGCCCCGCGTGACCTGCGCGCAGTCGAAGCCGAGCGAGCCTGTCACGGTAAGGGGATATTCCTTTACGAGCGCGAGCACGCGCGCCCGATCTCCGCCCGCACGCCGTTCGATCGTGCGCGCCAGCGTATTGTTGACGATACACAGCAGCCCGCCCGCGCCGAACGCGCCGGAAAGCCGCTCGCGCGGTACGTCGGGCAGAAAATCGAGCAAAAGCCCGTCGCCCGATTCGGCATAGGAAGAGGCGCGGAACACCGCGTCGCCCGATACGCCGTGATCGGTGAAGAGCACGTCGCCCCGACAGCGGGTGATTTCCTTCCCCTTGCGCATGACGCGCACGAGCGAATCGACGCGGATCCCCTTCAACCCGCGCACGCCCTCTTTGTCGCAACGCAGTTGCACGAGAACGGGGCGCGGCGGAACGATGGTATGCGCGAACCGTTGCGCCAGAGCATACGCGCCGCCGTCCGTGCCGAAGGACGGCGCCGCGCAACCGCCCGCCGCCAGCACGACTGCGTCCGCGCGCATCTGTCCCTCCGCCCATTTCACGCAAAAATCGCCGTCGTATGCAAGCTCCTGCACATGCGCGTTGAGCACAATGTTGACTTTGAGCCTTTCTGCCTCGCGACGGAAGAGATCGGTGACGGCGGAGGCCTGTTTCGACGCGGGATACACGCGGCCGCGCGCGTCGCGCAGGAAGATGCCGCCCATGCTCTCGAGGAACGCCACGGCATCGTCCGCGCCGAAGCGCGCAAGGGCGTTGCGCACACGGTCGGGACGGTCGGAAAAATAATGTTCCGCGCCCATCGCGCTATTGGTCACATTGCCCTGTCCGTTTCCCGTTGCCGAAAGTTTCCGCCCCACCCGCGCGCCGCGTTCCAACACCGTGACGGGAAAGCCCTTTCTGCCCAGCATGACGGCGCACGCCAGCCCTGCCGCGCCGCCGCCGATGACACAAATTTTCATCATAACACCATTTTACCTTAATGAAAAGTATTTGTCAAAGCGTTGACATAAAAATTCGAATGTGATACAATATAATAAGAATAAAATAAATTTTCACATTCTGTATAAGGAGTTACAAACCATGAATTTGCTTGCCATGCCGAAATTTTTCGAAACGCTGCTCGAAAATAAACTGCTGCTTATCATTCTTGCGGCGATTCTCGTTGTGATCGTCGCGTTGATCATCGCGATCATTGTCGTAAAGGCAAAAGACAACAAGAAGAAGAAAGCCGCTGCCGCCGCGCAGCCCGCGGAAGAGTCCGCCCCCGCCTCGGAAACACCCGTGACGGAAGAGCCGAAAGCGGAAGAGGCTGCGCCCGCACCCGTTGCCGAAGAGGTAAAGGAAGAACCGGCGCCCGTAGCGGAAGAACCCAAGAGCGAACCGGTCGCGGAAACGCCCGTTCAGGAAGAGAAACCCGAAGAACAGCCCGCCGCGGAAGAGCCGAAAGAAGAGAAAGCGGAAGAGGCAAAACCCGAGCCGAAGAAACCCGCCGCGAAGAAAACGACCAAACAACCCGCGAAAATCGTGTTGACCGAGAAAGCCGCGACGAAAACCAACAAAGCGGCAAAGGCCGCCGAAGAAAAAGGCGCCGCCAAAACGACCAAAACGACCGCGGCGAAAGCCCCCGCGAAGAGCGCAGAGAAAAAAGAATCGGTTTCGTTCAAGGACGGCAAATGGCTGATCACGAAAACCGAGAGCGGCAAGTTCACCTTCTCGCTCTACGCCAACAACGGCGAAAAGATGCTGCCCGGCCGCGAATACAGTTCGCTCGCCAGCGCAAAAACGGGCATCGAAACGTATAAAAAGAATATTGCGGGCGGCGGTTCGTTCAAGATCGTGCAGACGAAAATGGGCGATTTCATCTTCCATCTTCTCGATTCGCGCGGCGGTCTTATTGCAATCAGCGCCGACTACAAAACCCGCGCGCGTTGCGAAAGCGCAGTCGAATCGACCAAACGTTTTGCGGAAATCGCACCCGTCGATGTCGAAAAATAATTCTTGTTTGTTCAAACAAATCGCGCACGGTTTCGTGAACGAAGCCGTGCGCGATCTTTTTTTCGATAAAAAGAAAGTTACGGTTCTCTTCTATTCGGTTTTCTTTTTATAAAAAGCAATTTTTTGATATCTTCCAAGAGGGAATGATCGGTTAAGTTGAGCATAACCCATTTTCCGTCGTGATAAGTTTGCGCATTATCATAAACGTCCATCACGGCGGAGGAAAGTTGATGCCTAATCCCCTCGACTTCGGCTCGTTCGTCTTTCCCGAAAATGAGCATAAACCCTAACGTGTTTTCCTTAAAATAAAACGCACATAAGGTTTTTCCGCCCTTTCTGAACTTATATTCATAAGTCCATTTTTTTCCGCCGTTATTCCAAGTTGGCTCTATTTCATATAACGACGTTATGGCATCCACAAAATCATAAAAAATATTGACTTTATCAAGCCCGACGATGCTTTCAAGCTCTGCTCTTGTTATATCTTCCACCCTTGCTTATCCCTGTTCGATTATTTTTTGTTTGCGATCCCCTTTGCTTTATCTACCTGCGCGAACACGTCGGCAAGCGGCGCGGTATCGGCGCACTCGATTTTTCCCGCGTCGGCAAGCGTGGCGAACGTGGGATCGATGGGCAGGCGCGCATAGGAAGGAATGTTATATTCTTTTGCAAGCAGCTGCGCCTTGCTTGCGCCGAAAATCTCATGCTTGTTGCCGCATGCGGGGCAGGCAAAATAGCTCATGTTCTCGACGATCCCCAAAACGGGAACGTTCATGAGTTTTGCCATGTTCACGGCTTTTTTGACGATCATGCCCACAAGATCCTGCGGGGTTGTGACGACGATAATGCCGCTGATGGGAATGGACTGAAACACGCTCAGCGGCACGTCGCCCGTTCCCGGGGGCATATCGATAAACATCAGCTCGACGTCGCGCCACAGCACGTCCGTCCAGAACTGCACCGCCGCGCCCGCGATCAGCGATCCGCGCCATACAACGGGGTCGTCCTCGTTTTCGAGCAGACAGTTCATCGACATCAGCTGGATCCCGCTTTCGGTGACGACGGGAAAAATACCGTCGTCCGCGCCCGCCGCTTTATCGGCGCAGCCGAACATCTTCGGCACGGAAGGGCCCGTAATGTCGGCGTCGAGCACGGCGGTACGCAACCCCGCTTTTTGCGCGTGTGCCGCAAGCAGCGCGGTCACGAGCGATTTGCCGACGCCCCCCTTTCCGCTCGCCACGGCGATCACTTTTTTTACCTTCGCTTTTTTATGCAGCGGCTTGATGAGCGATTCTTTTTTTCGCTCGCCGCAGTTGCTCGAACAGGTCGAACAGTCGTGCGTACAGTTTTCAGCCATAATTATGCCTCCTTATGTTACGGCGATATTATACTCTTTTTGCCGAAACAAGTCAAACGGAAACGCATGAAAATAAAACTTATGAAAAACGCTTGCAAATTTAAGCGATTTGGGGTATACTGATTGAGCTGTGATAGGTGGGGAGTTAGCGGTGCCCTGTATCTGCAATCCGCTATAGCAGAACCGAACGCTTTTCTCGGTGCCGTCTGTGGAAGGCTGCACGCGGTAAGGAATGTTGATAACAAGGTCTTATGCAACGCACCCCTGCGAACCGTGTCAGGGTAGGGATACAGCAGCACTAAACAGAAAGGTGCGTGTGCCATAAGGTAGCTTTGTCGGAGTCACCTGCCCCGTTCCCGCTTCGGCAGTCGGCAACAAAAAAAGCCCTCACAGTTTTTTGTATACAACAGCCCGACGCAATGCGTCGGGCGTTTTTTCGTTTCGAGCAAACGGAGAGCCGTTTGTCTCAATTCAACCGTTCAAACCGTTTGCAAATTTTTTTCGCCTGTCTGCGTTCCCTTCGGCTCAGAAAAACGTTTACGGAAAAGATCAAACTTCCGAACGCTGCAATAAAGCACAATCCCAAGATAAACAAGAGTATATTGACAAAGATCGAAAGAAATCCGCCGTACTGTTCCTTCCGCTCCACATTGATCGTATCTCCAGAAAGCGTCGCTTCGTAACGATACCCCGTCACGCGGATATTGACGGGCACAAATCCGTTTCGTACAAAGTAAACTGCTCCCGCTATCGTAAAGATGAGCATTGCCAAGGCGAAAACGGTATCGATCGAGCCAAAGAGGATAAATAATTTATCGTCGAAAAAGTGATACCGATACGCTATTCCGGAACATAAGAGCGGAACTAACGGCACATATGCGTGCTGAAGTTTTTTCGACATTTCCTCAGGCAGCACCATGCCCGGCACGTACATCATTGTTATAACGGAAATCACGCAATATAAAATCAAAATTTGCGGTAAAAGATAAAAAAGAAAGGGTTTCGTTACCGACTCGGGCGAAGCCTTTGCCCGTTCGTATGCAAGCTTTTTTTCCTCTCTCATACAGGCAACGCAGAACGACGCCTTCTTTCCGAAAATCTTTTGCGAAAGCTCCCATTCCGTTGAATCGATCGCCGCACCGCATCTTTGGCATTTAAGTGGTTTCATATTCTCTCCTTTTTTGGTTTTCTGATTATATTATATAGATATAAAATATCTATGTCAAGAATTTTAGACATTTTTTATCTATAATTTCAATATGCAATTATTATTTGCGACAAACTTAAAAGCCTTACGGGAAGCGCAAAATTTACGCCAAAGCGATCTTGCGGAAAAGCTAAACACAACCCAACGGAAAATTTCGTATTGGGAAAGCGGAAAATTTGAACCCGATTTGGAAAACCTATGGAAAATAGCCGATTTGTTTGAAATTTCGATCGACGAATTAATCGGCAGAAAGGAATTTTAGAAATATACTATGTTGTCATTGCAGCATACCCCTTTTGTCATGCTACGCACACCCCTTCGTCATGTTGAGCGTAGTCGAAACATCTGAGATTCCTCGACTTCGCTCGGAATGACAATACTCAATCTCGCTCAGTATGACAAAAACCCCGTCATGATGGGCGTCGCCCCTTGTCATGCTACGCGCACCCCTTCGTCATGTTGAGCGTAGTCGAAACATCTGAAATTCCTCGACAAGCTCGGAATGACAATACTCAGCTCGGAATGACAATAAACCCGCCCGCCCCGCGCTTTGCGCGGGGCGGGCGGGTTTTATTCGTCGGATTTTCCCAAAAGATAATCGCACGAGCAATCGAGCGCGGAAGATAGGTTCACGATCGCGGAAGCCGTCGGTTCGCATTCCTCTTTTTCCCAACGGGCAATCATGGACTGATCGCAATAAACCAATTCGGCTAAAACTTTTTGCGTATACCGTTTTTCAAGCCGCAATTCCTTTATCCTTTGTGCGATGATCATAAAAAAATTATATCAAATTATGTAAAAACTCATTGACAATATGAGTATGCTCATATATAATAATAGCGTCGGCAAAAAAATTGTCGAAAAAAGGAGAGTTGTTATGAAGAAAAGAAATGTTGCTCTTGCCATTATCTTTACCATCATCACGTTTGGTATTTATGGCATCTACTGGTTCGTATGCCTGACGAATGACAGTAACACGCTCTGTCCCGAACAGAAAACCGCAAGCGGCGGTTTGGCGTTCCTGTTTACGCTGATCAGCTTCGGCATCTACGGCATTTACTGGAACTATAAGCTGGGCGAAAAGGTTGGCGGAAGCGGCATCCTTTACCTCATTCTTTCGTTGGTCGGTTTCGGCTGGGTGAACTACATCCTTGCGCAGAGCGCGATCAACAAAGCGATCGAAAACAATGAAGTTCCCGTGCAGCAATAAGCAACAAATTAAAAAAACGCCGTCCGAACGGACGGCGTTTTTTTATGCCCAATATTTAATTTTCTAATTTCGCGCCGCACTTTCCGCAAAATGCGTCGCCGTATTCCTGCTGTGCGCCGCAAACGGGGCACGTTTTTCCCAACGGTTTGCCGCAAAACGAGCAAAACGCATGATCGCCGTCGTTGCTCTTGCCGCAATGCGAGCAAACACGGTCGCTTTGCTTTTCTTCCCCGTTCAAGCCCTCTTTAACGGCGCTCACGACCGATTTGATCGCCGGTTTCAACTCACCCGCCGCCTCGTTGATCACGGGCACCGATTCGTTCTTTATGTATGTGCCGATTTCTTTCTTGAAACCGAAAATAATACATATAAGCCCCGCGACCATGATCGGCGAACCGATAAATATGAGGAAAAACAACGTAGGCATGCGAACCTCTTCGCTGTTCATGGCAAGAGAAAAATCGACAAAGCCCGTTATCGCGCATATCCCGCCGACGATGATCAAAATAATCCCGATGATCCGCAATTTCTTTTTTGTTTCATTATGTTGCTGTTCGTTCATCTTCTCCCCTCCTTTCAGCAAAAATTATTTCATAAAGGCAAGAAACGCCTTGTAATTGCTGTACAAATCGGCTTTGGAGATCAATTCCCACGGCGCGTGCATCGAGATAACAGGCACGCCTAAATCGACCGTATCGATATTGAGATTGGCGAGGAACTTGGCGACCGTGCCGCCCCCGCCGATGTCGACCTTGCCTAATTCCGCCGTCTGCCACACAACGCCGCTCTCTTCGAACATTTTGCGCACTTCGCCCACGAATTCCGCCGAGGCGTCGGAAGAGCCGCTCTTGCCGCGCGCACCCGTAAACTTACACATCGCCGTCCCGCAGGAAAGCATCGCGGAATTCATCTTTTCGTACACGCCCGCGAAGTTGGGATCGTACGCCGCCGTTACGTCGGAAGAAAGGCATTTGCTTGCCGCGCGAACCTTTCTGAAATTCGCGCCGAGCGCGATTGCGATTTCTTCCATTAAATCTTCATACACCTTGCTCTGCATGCCCGTGGTGCCCTCGCTGCCGATTTCTTCCTTATCGACAAGCATGGCAAGCACGGTATGCTCGGTCGCACCGTCCAGCAGCGCGGTCATAGCGGGATAAGCACACACTCTGTCGTCGTGACCGTATGCGCCGATGAGAGCGCGGTCGAACCCGACGTCGCGCGCGGGATAGGCAGGAACGGCGGAAAGTTCCGCCGAGAGGAAATCCTCTTCGCACATACCGTACTTTTTGCCGAGATAATCCAAAACAGTGAGTTTGATTTTATCGCTCACTTCGCCGTCCGCATAAGGAAGCCCGCCTACGACGACGTTGAGCTGCTCGCCCTCGATGATTTTGCCCGCCTTCGCCGCCATCTGATCGGCGCCGAGGTGCGGCAACAGATCGTCGATATAGAATACGGGATCGCTCGGCTTTTCCCCGATCGAAAGTTCGATCTTGCTGCCGTCTTTGCGAACGACTGCGCCGTGCAGGGCAAGCGGGATCGCCGTCCACTGATATTTCTTGATGCCGCCGTAATAATGCGTTTTCAGGAAACACATGCCCGAATCTTCATACAGGGGATTCTGCTTGATGTCGATCCGCGGCGCGTCGATATGCGACGCAATCACGCGGAAACCGTCCTCTTCGGGATTTTTACTGCCGACGCGGAAGATCACGACCGATTTGCCGCGGTTGACGAAATATTTTTTATCGCCCGCTTTGAGCGCGTCGCCGAAGGAATATTCGGTGAAGCCCTTGGCTTTCGCCGCCTCGACGGCCACGGCGCAGGCCTCGCGTTCGGTCTTTGCCGCGTCGAGAAAGGCTTTGTACCCTTCCGCATACGCAAAGATTTCCTTGCGTTCCTGTTCGCTTGCCACTTCGAAATAATTGGTTTTCTTATAGGACAGTTTTTCCTGTAACTTCTGCCCTTTGCTCTTTTCTGCCATAAATTCGCCTCCGTTTTATCTTATTCTTTTATACCACATTATAACACGACGGAAACCGATTTGCAAATCTTTTTCCGTGATTTCTTCTTGTGCACCGCAGGACATATGAAAATATGCCCATACGGACGAATTTTGCGCGCATATACCCCCTGGGGCATATGTGCGCGCGTTCAAGCGTAAGGTTTGCATAAAAAAACACGGCGTTTGCCGTGTTTTTAAGCAATTAAACCAATTCGATGATGGCTTTTTCTGCTGCATCGCCGCGGCGCTGACCGAGATAATAAATTCTCGTGTAACCGCCGCCCTGACCCAACTCTTCTTTGCGCTGCGCGTATTTGGGCGCAAGCTCGTTGAAAAGCTTATCCATCAGCGGATGCTGCACGTCCTTCGTGCGCGCTTTGAAATCCTTCTTCTTTTCGTCGAACGCCTTGATTTCCTGTAAGTCGTACGTCTTCGCCATAACGGCGCGGCGCGCTGCAAGTTTTTTGGGTCCGTCTTTATACGTCTTGGTCGTGATTTCCTTACCCTTCTTGTCTTTGGAAACGATCTCGGTTTCCACAACGTCGTCGTAAGTGTTCACAGCCTTCGTAATGAGTTTTTCGACGTAGCTGCGCAGTTCTTTCGCGCGGGCTGCCGTCGTTTCGATTTTTCCGTACCAAATGAGCTGCGACGCCTGATTTCTCAAAATCGCCATTCTCTGCTCAGTTGTTCTACCTAATTTCCCGGGCATGGGTTAATCCTCCTTTTTTGCGAGCGTAAGTCCGAACGCTTCCAGCTTTTGCATGACTTCATCGAGGGATTTTTTGCCGAGATTGCGGACTTTGAGCATCTCGTCCTCGGTCTTGTTGCACAGATCTTCCACCGTGTGGATATTGGCTCTCTTCAAACAGTTGTAAGAACGCACCGAGAAATCCATTTCTTCGATCTTCATGGAAAGGATCTGCTGTTGTTTCGAGCCTTCGGGTTCGACGACCGTGTTCGTCTTGCCCCACTCGGAAAGCTCGACGAACAGGCAAATCTGATCCTGCATGATCTTCGCGGCAAGCGAAACGATGTCTCTGCCCGAGAACGTTCCGTCCGTCCAGACTTCGAGCGTCAGCTTGTCGTAGTCGATATCCTGACCGACGCGGGCAGGCTCGACGTTATAATTGACTTTTTTAACAGGCGTATAAATGGAATCGATGGGAATGTAATCGATCACAGGCTGCTTGTTATCTTTCGCCGCTCTGTAACCTCTGCCGCGCCCGATCGTAATTTCCATATCGATCACGCCGCCCTTGTCTACCGTGCAGATATATTGGTCGGCATTGATGATTTCGATTTCCGCATCCTGCGAAATATCCGCCGCCGTGATGATGGCGGGGCCTTCCTTCGTAAGCCGCAGCGTCTTGGTATAGTCCTTATCCGTCACGCTCGTTTTGATCGCGAGCAGTTTTAAGTTAAGAATGATCTCCGTGACGTCTTCTTTCACGCCTTCGATCGCAGAGAACTCGTGTTTTACCTTTCCGTCGGGGAATTTAATGCCCTGCACCGCGGCTCCGGGGAGTGCGGAAAGCAACATTCTTCTCAGACAGTTTCCGATGGTAAGACCGAAACCCTTTTCGAGCGGTTCGACAACAATCTTCGCATAATCCTTCGCTTCGTTTTCCACAACGTCGATTTGGGCTTTACTGATTTCGATCATAAAACTACCTCCTAAAATTTATTACTTGGAGTACAATTCGACGATCATGTGCTCTTCGATCTGCGTGTCGATGTCCTCACGGGCAGGAAGCGCAAGCACTTTGCCTTCCAAACTCTCGGGGTCGAATTCCAACCATTTCGGCATGTTTACGACCTTCATCGTCTTAATCTGTTCAAAATACTTGTTCTTTTTCTTGTTTTCTCTCACCGCGATGACGTCGCCCGCTTTTACGATATAGGAAGGTACATCCACCTTTCTGCCGTTGACGGTGAAGTGCGCGTGCGAAACAAGCTGACGTGCCTGCAAACGCGTCGCCGCAACGCCCATTCTGTAAATGACGTTGTCAAGACGGCGTTCGAGCAACGAAAGCATATTTTCACCCGTGATGCCCTTCATTCTGTCGGCGATTTCATAATAATGGTGGAACTGCTTTTCCGAAACGCAGTAGATAAACTTTGCTCTCTGCTTTTCGCGGAGCTGAATGCCGTATTCGCTGATTTTTCTGCCCTTTCTGCCCGACGTTCTGATCGACTTTTTGTTGCAACCGATCACGGCGGGGTCAAGTTCCAAAAATCTGCATCTCTTCAATTTATGATATTTATTGATAGCCATTTGTTCGCTCCTTGATTAAACTCTTCTGCGCTTGGGAGGGCGGCAACCGTTGTGGGGAATGGGCGACACGTCGGAAATGAGCGTCACTTCCATTTCGCAGTTGCCGATCGCGCGAATTGCGGATTCTCTGCCCGCGCCGGGGCCCTTCACATAAACTTCGACGTAGCGAAGTCCGTGTTCTTTCGCCGCTTTGAGCGCCGTTTCCGCAGCCATCTGCGCCGCAAACGGCGTGCCTTTGCGCGATCCCTTGAAGTTGAGCGAGCCTGCGCTCGACCAGGAGATAACGTTGCCGTTCAGATCGGTGACGGTAACTAAGGTATTGTTGAAGGTAGACTGAATGTGGACTTGTCCTCTGTCTATCTTTTTGAGCTCTTTCCGCTTACGCGAAACAGACTTTTTCTTCTCTGCCATAACCTATCTCCTTACTTCTTCTTGTTCGCCACCGTGCGGCGGGGACCTTTTCTCGTTCTTGCGTTGCGCTTGGTGCTCTGTCCGCGAACGGGCAGACCCTTTCTGTGACGGACGCCGCGATAGCATCCGATTTCCATTAAACGCTTGATATTGAGGCTGACGGCGCTTCTCAATTCGCCTTCAACCTGATAGTGATGGTCGATATACTCTCTCAGTTTCGAGACGTCGTTCTCATCGAGATCCTTCACGCGCGTGTCGGGATTGATGCCCGTTTCGGCAAGAATCTTTTTCGACGTGGCAAGACCGATCCCGTAAATATACGTGAGACCGATTTCGACCCGTTTTTCTCTCGGTAAATCTACACCGGCAATACGTGCCATTCTTGTTGAAACCTCCGTGTTTCGTGAAATAAATTTTTTTGTATATATACGTTCCGTTCCGAAAAAGCGTAGTGGAAAATACGCATTTTCAGACAGATTATTTTCGCATTTATGCAAAAGAGCGCAAAGCAAGCCGAATTCCGCCCCCGATTGTGCGGAATATCGACTTTTATTTACGCTTTTTTGGAAAAAATTTCCAAAGCCGTGAATATTATTGTATCACGCTTTTGAATTCCTGTCAACTGATTTTAACCCTGTCTTTGCTTATGGCTTTTATCTTTCGAGCAAATAACCATAACTTTTCCGTTTCTTTTGATAACCTTGCACTTATCGCACATCGGTTTTACAGAAGGACGCACTTTCATAATCTTGTTACCTCGTTATAAGTAGTATTTTTTGCAGAACTCAGCTCTTGCTGCGCCAGGTAATTCTGCCCTTGGTCAGATCGTAAGGGCTCATTTCGAGTTTCACCGAATCGCCCTCGATGATTCTGATGTAATTCATTCTCAGTTTGCCCGAGATGTACGCCGTAATAACGTGGCCGTTATTGAGCCGCACTTTGAACGTTGTGTTTGGAAGCGCTTCGATGACTTTGCCTTCCGTTTCGATCACGTCGTCTTTCGACATGGAACTCTCCTTATTATCTATATCCTGTTTACAGCGTCAGAATTTCCACGCCGTCCTTGCGGACGATGAACGTATTTTCGTAATGCGCCGCGCTCTTGCCGTCGCACGTTATCGCCGTCCAGCCGTCGTCGAGAATGCGCACCTTCCACTTGCCCGCCGCGATCATGGGTTCGACGCAGATCACGCAGTTTTCGGGAAGGCGTACCCCAGTGCCCTTTCTTCCGAAGTTGGGGACGGAAGGATCTTCGTGCATATCGCGCCCGATCCCGTGCCCCGTATAGGCGCGGATGACCGAAAAACCGTTGCTCTCGGCGTGCTGCTGCACCCTATAACCGATATCGTAGAGCGGCGTGCCCGCTTTCAGCCCCTCGATCCCCTTGAAGAAACACTCTTCGGTAACGCGAACGAGCTTGCGCCGTTCGTCGGAAACCTGCCCGATGCAGAAGGTTCTGCACCCGTCGCCGTGAAAGCCGTTTTTATAGGCGCACAGATCGACGCTGACAATATCGCCTTCGCGGATGACCCGATCGTCCGGAATGCCGTGCACGACTACTTCGTTGACGGAAATGCAAGCCGATGCGGGATAACCGCAATACCCAAGACAGGAAGGTTCCGCGCCGCTCGCTTTGATGAAATCGTAGACGAGCGCGTCGACTTCCTTCGTCGTCATGCCCGCTGCGATGCGTTCCCCGACGAATTTCAAACAATCGCGAACGATCGCGTTGGGTTCGCGCATGAGAGCAAGCTCTTCTTCGGTTTTGACGATGATATCCATTATTTCAATTCGTCGAGTTTTGCTTTGATCTCTTCGAACAGGACTTCGGCAGGCGCTTCCGTGCCCGTGAAGTTGAGGATCAAACCCTTCTTCGTATAGTAATCGATGAGCGGCGCGGTCTGCGCTTCGTACACGTCAAGACGGCTTTTCACCGTTTCGGGATTATCGTCTTTGCGCTGATACAGCTCGCCGCCGCAACGCGCGCAATCGGTTTTCCCGCCGAGCGTGGAAACGTGATAGCTTTCGCCGCATTCCTTGCAGACGCGTCTGCCGCACAGACGGTCCATAAGAAGAGAGAAATCGATGTTGATGTTGACGACCGCGTCGATCTTCGCGCATTTGTCGAGATAGTCTGCCTGAAAGGTATTGCGGGGGAATCCGTCGAGCAGATAACCCTTTTTGCAATCTTCCCAAGTAAGGCGGTCTTTGACGATTTCGCACGTTACCTCGTCGGGAACGAGTTCGCCTTTGTCGATATAGCTTTTTGCGAGCAAACCGATCTTGGTGCCGTTTTTGATATTCGCGCGGAAGATATCGCCCGTCGAAATGTGCACAAGCCCGTAACGGTCTGCGATTTTGGTCGCTTGCGTGCCCTTGCCTGCGCCGGGCGCGCCGAGTAAAATCAGATTCATTGCCCTGTCCTCCGCCTTATTTCAAGAACCCTTTGTAGTTCTTCATCATGATCTGCGATTGCAACTGCTTATCGAATTCGAGCGCAACCGATACGACGATGAGAAGTCCCGTCGTCGAGAACACGTTGATCAGTCCGCTGTTGGGAAGCGCAAGCGAGAAGACGAACGAAGGGATAAACGCCACAAGCGTCAAGAAGATCGCGCCGAACAGCGTAATGCGGTTGTTGATCTTTTTGAGGTAGAGCGCCGTCGGTTTGCCGGGACGGATACCCTGAATGAAACCGCCGTTCTGCTGAATGGATTTGCTCACTTCCTCGGGATTGAACTGGATCTGCGAATAGAAGAAGGCAAACACGAAGATGAGCACGGCAAGCACAAGCACATACCACACGCTGCCGCTTGCAAAGTGCTGCGACCACCATTCGTTCGCGCCGCTCCATGCCGGCACAAGGCTCATGATCATGGAAGGGAACGAAATGATCGCGAAGGCAAAGATCAAAGGCATAACGCCGCTGCCCGTTATCTTCATGGGAATCACGGACGACTGACCGCCGTACATCTTTGTTCCGCGTACCTGTTTGGCGTATTGCACGGGTATCTTGCGTTCCGCCAGATCGACGAATACGATGAGGAAGAACAGCACGACGGCAATGACGACGAACCCGAGGATCTCGAGAAGGTTTTTGCCGATCGTCGCAGAAGTCGATTCGATGAGCTTGAGCAGGATCGTCATGCCGCCCGTCGAAATAATACCGACGAAGATGATGAGCGAAATGCCGTTACCCACGCCGTAGTCGGTGATCCGTTCGCCCAGCCACATCACGATGCACGAACCCGCCGTGTAGACGATCGTCATATAGATGCCCGCTACCCACAGCGCGCCCGTTTCCCCGATCTGGTTGGAACCGAAGAGCGGCGTGCGGATCGCGCCCTGCTGATTGCCGAATAAAACGATAATGCCGACCGATTGCACGATGGCAAGAATGATCGTTATGATTCGCGTAATGTTGGAAATTCTTTTTCTTCCTTCTTCGCCCTGTTTGGAAAGGCGTTCGAGCGCGGGAATACCCACCGTTAACAGCTGCACGATAATCGAGGCGTTGATGTACGGCCCGATACCGAGTGCAAAGAGCGTGCCGTTCGCGAGCGCGCTGCCCGTGATGCCGCTCATGAGTTGAAGGAAGTCGTTTCCGTTGATCGCCGTTTCAAACTGCTGACGGGCAAGCCCCGGAACGGGAATATAACAGCCGAGCCGGAATACCAAAAGAAGAAGAAGGGTCATTAAAATCTTCTTCCTGATCTCTTTATTCCGAAAGGCGTTCTTCAATGTTTCTAACATGCTTTCACTCCTTACCTGCGCCCGAGAAGTTGCGCGTCGACTTATTCAACCGTTTCCGCCGTGCCGCCCGCTTTTTCAATCGCGTCTTTCGCGGTCTGCGAGAATTTCGCGGCTTTCACGGTGAGCTTGGTTTTGAGTTCGCCGTCGCCGAGAACTTTAAGCCCGACGTTGTTCTTCACCATTTTTGCAAGACCGTTGGAAACAACGAAGCCGTAATCGACCACTGTTCCTTCGGGTACGTCTGCAAGATCGGAAAGGTTGACGATGAGGTAAACCTTCTTGAATCTGTTGTTGAAACCGCGCTTGGGAATTCTGCGCGCGAGGGGCATCTGACCGCCTTCGAAGCCCGGTCTTACACCGCCGCCCGAACGCGCCCACTGTCCTTTATGTCCCTTGCCGCTCGTCTTGCCCAAACCCGACCCGATGCCGCGGCCGAGGCGTTTCGCGGAAGTTCTTGCTCCCTCTGCGGGAGATAAAGTATCGATTCTCATGATGACTCCTTTATACGTTCTCAGCCTTAACAAGGTGAGCAACTTTTTTGAGTTTGCCTTGCAGGGCGGGAGAATCTTCAAAAGTTTTCGACGAACGGATTTTTTTGAGTCCGAGCGAAGCAACCGTCGCCTTCACCGACTCCACTTCCCCGATCGTGCTTTTTACAAGCGTAACTTTAATCATAGTATCCTCCTCTTAACCGACGATCTCTTCGACGCTCTTTCCGCGCAACGCGGCGATCTCTTCCACCGTTCTCAGCTGCGAAAGTCCTACGATCGTCGCTTTGATGCAGTTGCCGGGATTCTGCGTGCCGTGCGATTTCGTTCTGATGTTCTTCACGCCCGCAGCTTCCATCACGGCGCGAACGGGACCGCCCGCAATAACGCCCGTACCAGCGGCAGCGGGCAGCATAAGCACGGCGCCCTTGCCGAATTTACCGAGCACTTCGTGGGGAATGGTGCTTTCCACAATGGGAACGGAAATCATATTTTTCTTCGCGGCCTGCGTCGCTTTTTCGATTGCCTCGGGAACTTCCTTGGATTTGCCCTGACCGTAACCGACCTTGCCGTTGCCGTCGCCGACGACGACGAGCGCGGCGAAACGCATGTTCTTGCCGCCCTTTACCGTCTTGCTGACGCGGTTGATCTCAATCGTCTTTTTGATAAGCCCGTCGTTCTCTTCCTGCCGTCTCTGGGGTCTGTTGTCTCTTGCCATAACCTTTGCTCCTTAGAATTTGAGTCCGGCTTCGCGCGCGCCGTCCGCCACTGCTTTCACGCGGCCCGTATAAAGATATCCGCCGCGGTCGAACACGACTGCCTCGATACCTTTTTCCTTCGCACGTTCGCCTGCCTTGACGCCGACGAGCTTTGCCGCCTCCGTCTTGGTCTTCCCCGCAACCTGTTCGCGGACGCCCTTTTCCATCGTCGACGCCGATGCGAGCGTCACGCCCTTCACGTCGTCGATGATCTGCACGTAGATATGATTCAGACTTCTGTATACGTTGAGGCGGGGCGTTTCTGCCGTGCCCGATACGTTCTTGCGCACACGGGCGTGACGGCGCTGTCTGAGTTGATTTTTATCTTCCTTCTTAATCATGTTACCCCTCCTTTACTTCTTGCCTTTACCCGAGGTCTTGCCTTCCTTGTGCTCGATATGCTCGCCCTTATAGCGGATACCGTAGCCGTGGTAGGGTTCGGGCACGCGGATGGAACGAAGGTCCGCCGCGACCTGACCGACAAGCACCTTATCGATACCCGAAACGGTGATATCGGTGGGTGTGGGACATTCAAGCGTGATGCCCGCGGGCTGATTGAACTCGACGGGATGCGAAAACCCGACGTTCAGCACAAGTTTGGTGCCCTGTTTCGCGACCTTCCAGCCGACGCCCTTCACTTCGAGCGCCTTGACGTAACCTTCCGAAACACCCACGACCATGCCGTGAATGAGCGCGCGGTAAAGCCCGTGCAGCGCGTTGGTTTCCTTCTCGTCGTTCAGAGCGAGAACGGAAAGCACGCCGCCTTCGTTCTTGATGTCGATCGCGCCTTTTACTTCGCGCGAGAGCGTACCTTTGCTTCCCTTTACGGTAACGACGCCGTCTTTGAATTCAACGGTGACGCCTGCGGGAATCGCAATCGTTTTCTTACCGATTCTTGACATAATTCCCTCCTTACCACACGAAACAAAGCACTTCGCCGCCGACGTTCTGCGCCTTGGCGTGTTTATCCGTCATGATGCCCTTGTTGGTGGATACGATAGCCGTACCGAATCCGCCGAGCACTTTCGGCATGTTGGTTGCGCCGCTGTACGAGCGCAGACCGGGTTTGGAGACGCGTTTGAGTCCGTTGATAACCGATTTTCCGTCGACGTATTTCAACGTGAGGACAATCTTCGCAAGGTATCCCTCGCCCTCCTCTTTCACTTCTTTTACGAAACCTTCGTCAAGCAGGATCTGCGCGATCGCCCTTTTCATCGCCGATGCGGGGATCTCGACTTCTTCCTTCTTCACGGTAATAGCGTTTCTGATTCTTGTGAGCATATCTGCAATGGGATCTGTCATCTTCTACTCCTTACCAGCTCGATTTTCTGACGCCGGGAATCTGTCCCTTATACGCAAGGTTTCTGAAACAGATACGGCAGATACCGTACTTTCTGAGCACGGCGTGCGGACGCCCGCAGATAGAGCAACGGGTGTAGGCGCGCGTCGAAAACTTCGGCGTCTTTTGCTGTTTGTTAATCATTGACTTCTTAGCCATTTCGTTTCTCCTTACTTCTTGAAGGGCATGCCGAGCGCTTTCAAAAGCTCTCTTGCCTCTTCGTCGGTCTGCGCCGTGGTGACGATGCAAACGTCCATACCGCGGATCTTCTCAACCTGATCGTAAGTGATTTCGGGGAAGATCAGCTGCTCTTTCAGCCCTAATGCGTAATTGCCTCTGCCGTCGAACGCTTTGTCGGAAACGCCGCGGAAGTCACGCACGCGGGGAAGCGCGATTGAAACGAGTTTGTCGTAGAAGTCGTACATTCTTCTGCCGCGAAGCGTTACTTTCAAACCGATGTTCATGCCTTCTCTCAGTTTGAAGTTTGCAACCGATTTGGTCGCCTTGCGGTAAATGGGCTTCTGTCCCGTAATGAGTTTCAGCTCGCCCTCGGTGATCTGCATGGACTTCTGATTGTCTTTGATGTCGCCGAGGCCGGTATTGATGACGATTTTAACGATTCTGGGAACCTGCATCACCGATTTATAGCCGAATTTCTTCATGAGGTAAGGCACGACTTCGGTTTCGTACTGCACCTTCACTCTGCTCTTGCCAACGGTCGAGGTTTTGGTTTCTTCCGCTTTTGCTGCGGTCTTTTTCACTGCCATTTTTACTCCTCCACCCGATTATTCCTGCGTTTCTTCGACGGGAGTTTCGTTTTCCGTCTTTTGGGTACGCTTTCTCGTGCGCTTTTTCGGCGCTTCGGTCGCTTCGACTTCCTTCGCCTTGCTCTTCTTGACGTAAGCCTTGTCGAGCGTTGCGCCGCACTTCTTGCAGGTACGCACCTTCTTGCCGTCGACGAGCGAATGAGCTACTCGCGTCGCCTTACCGCACTTATCGCACACCACCTCGACGTTACTTGCGTCGATGGGCGCCTCTTCGGTTACGATACGGCTGGTCTCGTTCGCCTTTCTCGCTTTCTCGTGCTTGTGTACGAGATTTACGCCCTCGACAATCACGCGATTGTTCTTGGGATAAGCGGCGAGCACTTTGCCTTGTTTGCCTTTATATTTGCCCGTGATCACGAGCACGGTATCGTTTACTTTAACGTTCATGCGTCCTCCTTACAGAACCTCGGGAGCAAGCGAGATGATTCTCATATAATCTTTCTCTCTCAGCTCTCTTGCGATCGGCCCGAAAATACGAGTTCCCTTCGGCTGTTTCTGGCTGTCGATAATCACCGCGGCGTTGTCGTCGAAACGGATATAGGTGCCGTCGGGACGGCGGATACCCTTCGAACTTCTCACGATAACGGCTTTGACCACGTCGCCCTTTTTCACCGCGCCGCCCGGCGTCGCCGTTTTCACGGACGCCACGATCACGTCGCCGATGTTGCCGCTCTTGCGGAACGAACCGCCAAGCACGCGGATACACATGATTTCTTTCGCACCGGAGTTATCGGCTACTTTAAGTCTTGTCTGAGGCTGTATCATATCCTGTTCCTCCCTTACTTCGCCTTCTCGACGATCTCGGCGACTCTCCAGTTCTTATCTTTGCTGAGCTTTCTCGTCTCAACAATGCGAACCTTATCGCCGACGGCGCATTCGTTTTCTTCGTCGTGCGCCTTGAAACGGCGCGTTCTCGTAATGGTCTTTTTGTAAACGGGGTGCTTTTGCTTGTCGGTAACAGCGACGACGACCGTTTTATCCATTTTGTCGGATACCACGATCCCGACGCGTTCTTTTCTCAGATTTCTTTCCATTGTCACCCTCCTACTTTGCCTGACGGGCACGGATTTCCGTGTTCACCCGCGCGATATCGCGCTTGCAAATCCTGATTGACAGGGGATTTTCAAGTTGCCCCGACGCGTGACGGAAACGAAGGTTGAAAAGTTCGCCTTTCAGACTCTTCAGTTTTTCCTGCAGTTCGACGTCGGTCAGATTATGAAATTCGTTTTTCATTCACCTTCACCGCCTTCAACCGTATTGACGGGCTCTGCCGTCTCTTTCTTCACAAATTTACATTTTACGGGCAACTTGTGCGACGCAAGACGCATAGCCTCGCGCGCCACGTCTTCGGAAACGCCCGCCATTTCGAACATCACTCTGCCCGGTTTCACGATTGCGACCCAGTATTCCACGCCGCCTTTACCCGAACCCATACGGGCTTCCGCAGGGTGACGCGTAATGGGCTTATGGGGGAAGATGTCGATCCATACTTTACCGCCGCGCTTGATGAAACGCGTCATGGCGATACGGGCTGCCTCGATTTGATTCGATTTGATTCTGCCCGACGTTTCGGCGACCAGACCGTACTCGCCGTATGCGATGACGTTGCCCTTCTGCGCGCTGCCTTTCATGCTGCCGCGGTGCTGTTTTCTTCTTTTGACTCTCTTGGGAATTAACATTATCTGCCTCCCTCCGGCTTCTTCGCCGTTTTACCGAGAACTTCGCCCTTATAGATCCAGCACTTGACGCCGATCATGCCGAACGTCGTGTGTGCTTCCGCGATACCGTATTCGATATCCGCACGAAGCGTCTGAAGGGGAATACTGCCCTCGTGATAGTGCTCGCAACCTGCGATTTCGCGCCCGTCAAGACGGCCGCTCACCTGCAATTTGACGCCTTTGACGCCTGCGCGCATGGTCTTGCCCAACGCCTGTTTCACCGCACGGCGGAAGGAAACGCGCTTTTCGAGCTGCGCCGCAACGCTTTCCGCAACGAGCTGCGCGTCGGCGTCGACCTTTCTCACTTCGGTGACGTTGACGATGATCTGCTTGTTGCGCGCGATTTTGGCAAGGTCTTTCTTGATGACCTCGATTTCCGCGCCCGCTTTGCCGATCAAAACGCCGGGACGGCCCGTGTGAATGGTAACGACCACTTTGCCTGCCGCGCGCTCGATCAGAATTTTCGAAACCGCAGCCGCGTAATATTTCTTTTTGAGAAAGACACGGATGTCGTTGTCCTCTTTGAGATACGCCGCAAAATCCTTCTTATCGGCATACCACTGCGTATCCCAGGGTTTGATAACGCCTACTCTCAATCCGTGCGGGTTTACTTTCTGTCCCATGTTAAATCTCTCCCTCCGCTTTCTTCACGTCCAGAATGACGGTGATGTGGCTCGTTCTTTTCAGAATGGCGTGACCTCTGCCCTTGCTGACGGGCTGCATTCTCTTGAGCGAAGAACCGCCGTTCGCGTAGCATTCCGCAACGTACAGATCGCCTCTGTCCATGCCGAGGTTGTGTTCTGCGTTGGCGACCGCGCTCATCAGCACCTTTTTCGTCGGCACCGCGCCGCCGTTGACGCAGTTATCGAGGATCGCTTCCGCCTCGCGCACGTCGCGGCCGCGGATCAACGCGAGCACCGTGCGGACCTTATAAGGGGAAATCCTGATATATTTTGCGACGGCGTAAGGGCGTTTTTCGCGCTTTTCGGCTACCCTTTCCGCCTTTTTCTTCATATTGCCTGCCATGATATCATATCCTCCTTACTTACCCGCCGACTTCGCCGTGTGCCCTTTGAACGTTCTCGTGGGCGCAAATTCACCGAGCTTGCAACCGACCATATCTTCCGTGATATATACGGGCACGTGCTTTCTGCCGTCGTAAACGGCGATCGTATGTCCGACCATCTGAGGGAATATCGTCGACGCTCTCGACCAGGTTTTGAGTACCTTCTTTTCGTTGACCTCGTTCATCGCCTCGATTCTCTGTAAGAGCTTGGCTTCGACGTAAGGTCCTTTCTTTACGCTTCTCGACATTGTTCTCCCTCCTTAATTGATTCTCTTGAGAATGAACGCGCTCGTGGGATTCTTCTTTTTGCGCGTCTTGTAACCGAGCGCCGGCTTGCCCCAAGGCGTCATCGGCCCTGCATGGCCCACCGGAGACTTGCCCTCGCCGCCGCCGTGAGGGTGGTCGTTGGGGTTCATGACCGAACCGCGCACGGTGGGACGGGTGCCGAGGTGTCTCGTTTTGCCCGCTTTGCCGATGCGGATGATCTCATGCTCGACGTTGCCGACTTGTCCGATCGTCGCTTTGCAGCCGACGGGGATGAGTCTCATTTCGCCCGAGGGCATCTTGATCGTCGCGTACTTGCCTTCGCGCGCCATGATCTGGGCGGAAATGCCTGCCGCTCTTGCGATCTGACCGCCGCGGCCGGGCTGCATTTCGATATTGTGCACCATCGTACCGACGGGGATATCCGAAAGCAACAGCGCGTTGCCGACCTTGATGTCCGAACCGGCGCCGCTCTGCACCGTGTCGCCCACGTTCAGCCCGACAGGCGCTAAGATATATCTCTTTTCGCCGTCCGCATAGACGAGGAGCGCGATGTTTGCGCTGCGGTTGGGATCGTATTGAATGTTCTTTACTTTTGCGGGAACGCCGTCTTTATTGCGTTTGAAGTCGATCACGCGATATTTGCGGCGGTTGCCGCCGCCGATGTGGCGCACGGTGATTTTACCCGTGTTGTTTCTGCCGCCCGATTTGCGCTGATCTTCCAAAAGCGAACGCTCGGGTTTGTTTTTGGAAATTTCCCCGTATACGGGAACCGTCATTAAACGGCGCGCGGGAGAAGTCGGTTTATATCTCTTGACTGCCATATTTCATTTTCCTCCGCTATTACGACAACTGATTGAAGTGTTCGATCGGCTTGCTGCTATCTTTGAGCGTGACGATCGCCTTCTTCGTCGTGGGCGTGTAACCCTCGTTTCTGCCCATTCTCTTGAGTTTGCCGGGGCAGGTTACGGTGTTGACGCTTTCGACCTGAACGCCGAACATCTGTTCCACCGCGATTTTGATCTGCGTCTTGTTCGCCGACTTGAGAACCTTAAAAGTATAACGCTTATCGGCAATGCCGTCGTATCCCTTTTCGGTCAAAACCGGTTTCAAAATAATATCCTGAGGTAACATTATGCATACACCTCCTCGAGTTTCTGCACCGAACCCTTGGTCAAGATCACCACGGCGTTCTTTACGATTTCATAGGTATTGATTTCCGCAACCGAAATCGTTTTGAGCGCTTCGAGGTTGCGCGCAGCCAGGATCACGTCGGGCTTATTCTCGTCCATGACGACGACGGCTTTGCCCGTGAGCTTTAACGCCTTCCGGAACGCCGCCATTTCCTTGGTCTTGGGTGCGGATACCGTGATCTCGTCCACGACGAGCAGCTCGCCGTCGGCAAGTTTCTTGGAAAGCGCCGAAACGAGCGCGCCTCTCTTTGCCGTCGAGTTCATCTTTTTGCGGAAGTCGCGGGGCTTGGGTGCGAACACCACGCCGCCCTTCGTCCACTGAGGCGCGCGGATCGAACCCTGACGCGCTCTGCCCGTGCCCTTCTGACGCCAAGGCTTTGCACCGCCGCCGCGCACTTCGGTGCGGGTCAGCGTCGATTTCGTGCCCTGCCGCTGGTTGGCAAGATAGGTCACGACAGCCTGATGAATGAGGGGCTCGTTATATTCGGCGCCGAACACCGCGTCGGAAAGTTCCAACGCGCCGACTTCTTCGCCTTTCATATTATATACCTTTACGTTAGCCATGCTCGCTCTCCTTATTTACCGTGTTTCACGCTCGCCGTCAGCGTAACCACGCCGCCCTTGTTTCCGGGGATCGCACCCTTCACGAGGATCGCGTTACGCGCTACGTCGACGCGCACGACTTCGAGGTTTTGGACGGTGACATTTTCCACACCGTACTGACCTGCCAGGTGCTTGTGTTTGAACACGCGCGAGGGCGTGCTGTTCGCACCCATGGAACCGGGTTCTCTGTGCACGGGCCCGACGCCGTGCGTTTCTTTGAGGCGGTGTTGGTTCCAGCGTTTGATAACGCCCGTGTAACCGTGGCCCTTCGTTACGCCTTTGACGTCGACGTGTTCGCCCGCCTGAAAGACGTCCGCCAGCAGGCTCTTGCCTACTTCGTAGCCTTCAACGCTGTCGACGCGCACTTCTTTGAGCACCTTGCAGGGCGCTACGCCCGCTTTCTTGAACTGACCGAGTTCGGGCTTCGTGAGCGCTTTTTCCTTTGCGGGCAGAAACCCGAGTTTCAAAGCGGTATAGCCGTCGGACTCTTCCGTCTTGATTTGCACAACGGGGCAGGGACCGGCTTCGATCACGGTTACGGGAATTACCTTTCCGTCTTCCGTAAAGAGCTGCGTCATACCCACTTTGCGACCGATGATTGCTTTACTCATTGATAAAGTTCACTCCTTTTTCCTTTTTCTTTTCACGGTTGGGTACCGTGTTCCTAAATACCTTATATATAAAGTATTATTTAGCTGAGCTTGACTTTGATATCGACGCCTGCGGGAAGGTGAATACTGTCGAGCAGTTTCGCGTTGGGCGAATAGATATCGATAATGCGTTTGTGCGTTCTGAGTTCGAACTGTTCGCGCGAGTCCTTATACTTATGGGGGCTGCGCAAAATGGTTACGACTTCCCGCTCGGTGGGGAGAGGCACGGGACCCGAGATCTTCGCGCCGCCCTTCTGCATCGTCTCGATGATGCGCGACGCCGCCTGATCGACGAGGTCGTGATCGTAAGCCGAAAGTTTGATTCTGATTTTTGTTCCTGCCATACTTCTTTCTCCTTTTTTATCCTAACCTTTTTGCCCGTATCAACGTATCCGTGCGTGTCGCAGTGCTCTCATGAAAAAAACACTCGTTTTTGCGGTGTTTTCTCGCAAAAGCCTCGGTTAGTCGCAAAGGTCGCGCCTTCGCATTTGTCAGCGAAAATTATCTGTCGGGGGGCTTTTCACCCCGTTTTTCAGTAACTTTCCGCCTCAACCCATCGCACCGTACATTCGGACAGCAGAAAACTGCCCAAAACACAGGCTTGATAATAATATCACTTTTGGCAAGCGCTGTCAACGGTTTTTCGGGCTTTTTGAGAAGTTTTTGCCGCTTTTTTCAAAATTTATACAAAAACAAGACAAAATCCGCGTTGCCTGCCCGCATTTTCAGAGAAAACGCCCCGACGCAGTGCGTCGGGGCGGATCAGCCGCGAAAATCACTCGGCCTGCCTGCCGTGTTCTCTGATTTCGACGTTATACTTTTTGCTGTCGCGCGGAGTAGCGGCGCGAACGAGGGTGCGCAACGCTTTTGCGATCTTGCCCTGCCTGCCGATTACTTTGCCCATGTCGCTGTCCGAAAGCAAGACGGTAACGTTGATCGCCTCGTCGGTTTCTTCCACTTTATACTCGACGTGCTCTTTGTCCTCGGCGAACTGCCCGACGATATACTTGATTAAATCCAGCATAGTATCCTCCATTCCTTCCGCCCGTCATGCCTGATGCGGAAACAGGTTCAGATTTACTTCTTTTTCTTGCCCTTGGTCTTGGAAGGCGAAAGTTTCTCGCTCTTCTCGATGGCGCCCGCTCTCACAAGCAGCGACTTTACCGTTTCGGTGGGCTGAACACCCTTTGCAAGCCATTCCTGCGCCTTCTGCGCGTCGACCGTCAACGTAACCGGCTCGGATTTGGGATCGTAGAAACCGACTTTGTCGATATACTCACCCGTTGCCGCCTTTCTCGCGTCGACGACGACAATGCGATATACAGGCGATTTTTTGTCACCCATTCTCACAAGTCTCATTTTTACCATGGTTTATATCCTCCAAAAATAATTGTTTTTCTTTCTCAGAACGGCAGGCGTTTCATGCCCTTGCCGCCTTTCATCTGTTTCATAAGCTGGCGCGTCTGCTCGAACTGTTTTAAGAGCTGATTGATTTCCTGCACGCTCGTGCCCGAACCGAGCGCAATGCGCCGTTTGCGCGGGGAATTGATGATCTGCGGATTGTCGCGTTCGCGCGGCGTCATCGATTGAATGATCGCCTTCATGTGCTCGATCCGCTTTTCGTCGACGTCGCCCTCTTTGATCTTGAGCTTGCCCGCACCGGGCAGCATGCTCATGAGCGCGCCCGCGCCGCCCATGCGTTTGAGCGTTTCGAACTGTTCGAGATAATCGGTGAGCGTAAACGAGCTTTCGCGCATCTTCCGTTCCATATCTTTGATCTGCTGTTCGGAAACGGCTTCCTGCGCTTTCTCGATGAGCGACAGCACGTCGCCCATGCCCAGAATACGCGACGCCATGCGGTCGGGATAAAAGGGCTCGAGGTCGGTGAGCTTTTCGCCCACGCCGATGAACTTGATGGGTTTGCCCGTAACGGCTTTGATCGAAAGGCAGGCGCCGCCGCGCGTATCGCCGTCGAGCTTGGTGAGAATCACGCCCGTAACGTCGAGCCGTTCGTTAAAGGTCTGCGCCACGTTGACGGCGTCCTGCCCCGTCATGGCGTCGACCGTGAGCAAAATCTCGGTGACGGAAACCGCCTTTTTGATCTCTTCGAGCTCTTTCATGAGCGCGTCGTCGATGTGAAGGCGCCCCGCGGTATCGATGATCACGGTATCGTAACCCATGCGCAGCGCGTATTCCACCGCCTGTTTGGAAGTCTTGGCGGGTGCCTGCGTGCCCTTTTCGAATACCTCGGTATCGGCTTTTCTGCCCACGACTTTGAGCTGATCGATCGCGGCGGGGCGGTAGATATCGCAAGCAACGAGCAAGGGTTTTTTGCCCTGTTTTTTGAGTTGTAACGAAAGTTTTCCGCAGAGCGTCGTTTTGCCCGCGCCCTGCAATCCGCACATCATGATCACCGTGGGCGGTTTGGAAGACACTTCGAGCTTAGCATTGCCCGAGCCCATGAGCGCGATCAGCTCGTCGTTGACGATTTTGATGACCTGCTGGGCGGGATTCAAACTTTCGAGCACCTGCTGCCCGACGGCCTTCTCGGAAACCTCGGCGATAAACTGCTTGGCGACTTTAATGTTGACGTCCGCCTCTAAGAGCGCAATGCGCACTTCGCGCATCGCCGTGCGGATTTCGAGCTCGGTCAGTTTTCCGCGCTTTGTGAGCTTGCTGAATATGTGGTTGAGCCGTTCCGAAAGCGACGCGAACAACGCCATGACCGAACCTCCTTTATAACAGTTTCTCCCCGTTCTCTTCGATTGCCCTTGCGACCTCTTGCGTATAATCGCGTTCGAGAATGCCCTCGATCTTTTCTCGGTATTGTACAGGAAACGCGTTTGCCGCCTTTGCGATATCGGTCGCAAAAAACGATTGCATAAGCGAAATCTCCGTCAAAGTGCGCGAAAAATGTAATTTTTCTTCGTATTCTTCGAGCTGCTTGCGGCATGTGGCAAGACAGTCGGAAACACTTTGCCGCGAACACCCCTTTTCTTCGGCGATTTCCGCCAAAGATAAATCGCAGTTGAAATAAAGGTTTGTGATTTCCTGCTGCGTTTGGGTAAGAAGGGGGTGGTAGATATCCCATAACTTCAAAAAATGCAAATCTTCCATGCCTTCCCTCGCAACGCACCCCATTATAACCGATAAAAAAACGCCTGTCAAGCATTTTTCCTTGACAGACGTAAATTTTTTGTGAACAATGAACAGCCGCCGCAACGAGCCATATTTATTCCCTCTCGCATGCGCATAATTCCATCCCCAAATAAATTCCCGCCGCGAAACCTTCTTTGAAATGATATAAACCGACCTCTGTGTCCATACTACATATTTCATCATACAGTTCCGAAAGCAGTTTCTTTTGTTTTTCGTTCAGAGCGTCGTCAAGCAATTCATAGGCAACCGAAAATTTTTCAATACTTTCCTTTACCGACTCGTTTTTCATCATTTTTTTCTCGCATCTTAAATCCCCATAGAAAATCTTTGTAATAATTGAATTCATTTTTTAACTCCTTTATTTTTTTGTTTATAAAAATTTTATCAAACAAAATGTAGGAAGTCAAGCATTTTGTAGGAAATTATGTTAAATTTAATTCATGAAAAATAATACTTTCGGAAAAAATTTACGCACATTACGTTTAAGCGAAAACATTTCTCAAAGCAAACTCGGCGAATGCTTAGGCGTTTGCAACCAAACAGTCAGTTTTTGGGAAATCGGAAAAAGAGAACCTGACCTTGATACCTTGTTAAAAATAGCCGAGTATTTTAACGTTAGCGTAGATTTTCTGCTTGGCAAATAAAACAGCCAATGTCCCCTTGCGTAAAGAGAGATTATCATTAAATATAAACGCGCGGGCGCCCTCTTGTTAAGAGGGCGCCCGCGCATTTTCTATTTCTTTTTGAAAAACTTGATCAGATAAACCGTACAGACGGCAAGCACGACGACCGACGCCGCCAGCGCAATGCACAGCCCCGCCGTGCCCGTAATCGTGACCGCCGACGAAACCTGCCCCGTATCCGTATTGCAAAGACCGACGACGGCAAGCACGATCGTGCAAACCGCCAGCCCGATCAACACAAGCATGACCGCAAGCGTGTTACGCTTGCTTTTTTTCTGCCCTTCTTGGGGCACAGGCACGGTATCGGCGGCATACAACTCATCCATGCCCACCCCGAACACCTCGGAAAGCCGTTTGAGCTTTTCCGCGTCGATCTGCACTTTGTCGTTTTCCCAGTTGGAAACGGTCTGGCGCGAAACGTCGGCTTTTTCGGCAAGCTCGTCCTGTGACCACCCGCGTTCCTCGCGCAACGTATATAATTTCTGCCCGAACGTCACTTCTTTTCCCTTTTTCCCTTATATTTTTTGACAAGAAATACCGTCAGCCAGACCGCCGCGACCACCGCCGCCCCGATTACATACGGAACCAGGAAGATAAACGATGCCTCGACAGGAAAACCCGTCATGGGATCGTTCGCCACCTGCGCCATTACAACGCCCACATGTACGAACCCCGCAAGCAAAACAACGGCGAGGATCAAAGAAAACACAAGATTGATTTTTTTCATAAAAAACCTCTTTTTTTCTTCGATTATACCTCGCGCCGCGCCCGATTACAAGCAAACGCGTTTTGCAATTGCGCAAATATCTTGGTCAATTACCGATTACACAAACCCTTCCACGAATTCTTCGGCGTCGAAAGGCACCAAATCGTCTAACTTTTCGCCCACGCCCGCAAACATAACGGGAACGCCCAGCTCGCCGCAGAGCGAGAATACGAACCCGCCCTTTGCCGTACCGTCGAGTTTTGTGAGCACAATGCCGTCAAGTTCCACCGCCTCGTCGAACACGCGCGCCTGTGACACGGCGTTCTGCCCCGTCGTCGCGTCGAGCACGAGCAGTTTATAAAACGCCGCCTCGGGATACTCGCGCGTCACGACCCTGTCCATCTTCTGTAATTCCTTCATGAGGTTTTCTTTGACGTGCAGTCTGCCCGCGGTATCCACGAGCACAACGTCGGTGCCCTTGGCTTTGGCGGAAGAAACGGCGTCGAAGATGACGGCGGAAGGATCGCTGCCCTCTTCGTGCTTGACGATGCGCACTTTTGCTCTGTCTGCCCAAACGGACAACTGATCGCTCGCCGCCGCACGGAAGGTATCCGCCGCCGCCACGGTCACGCTCTTTTTTTGCGACACGAAATAGCTTGCAAGTTTTCCGATCGTCGTCGTCTTGCCCACGCCGTTCACGCCCACGAGCATGATCACGCAAGGATAAGAAATCTGCGGGATCTCGGCTTGCGTCAACGTTTCTTCGAGCACGTCTTTCAAAAGATTGGTGACGAATTCCTCGTCTTTCACCTTATTTCCGATCGCCTCTTCCTTCACCTCTTCGACGACTTCTTCCGCGGTCTGCACGGAAACGTCGGACGAAATGAGGATCTCGACCAGTTCGTCGTAAAATTCGTTGCCGATTTTATTTTTCAAAAAGAGCTGGCGCAGCTTTTGCGCCATATTATCTTTGGTCTTTTTTAAGGCGTTTTTGATTTTTCCGAAAAATCCCATATATCCCTCTTACATAACGGTATCGCCGCCCAGCCTGCTCTCGACCTCGGAAAGCTTGACCGAAACGATTTTACTCACACCCTTCTCTTCCATGGTTACGCCGAACAGCGTGTCCGCCTGATTCATGGTGGGCTTTCTGTGCGTGATGACGATGAACTGCGTTTCTTTCGAGAACTTTTTGAGGTACTTCGCAAAACGGTCGACGTTGGCTTCGTCGAGCGCCGCCTCGATTTCGTCGAGGATACAGAACGGCATGGGGCGCGACTTCAAAATCGCAAACAGAATGGCGATCGCGGTGAACGCGCGCTCGCCGCCCGAAAGCAGCGAAATTTTCGTCAGCTTCTTACCCGGAGGGCAGGCGACGATTTCCACGCCCGCGTTGAGCGGGTCGTCGCAATCGGTATAGTCGAGTTCCATGTTCGCTTTGCCGCCGCCGAACAGCTCTTTGAAGATCTGTATAAAGTTGTTGTTGATCTCGTTGAAACCCTTGTCGAACTTATCCTTGATTTCATCTTTGAGCTGCGTGAGGACGGAAGTCAGATCGAGAATGCCCTTTTCGAGATCCTCTTTCTGCGCCGTCATTTCGGTATATTCCGCAAGCAGGTTGGCATAATCCTCTTCTGCGTTGTGGTTGATTTGACCGAGCGAACCGATCGAACGTTTTAAGCCGTTGATGCGCGAATACGACTG
The DNA here is from genome assembly GCA_910589015.1 of uncultured Christensenellaceae bacterium. Taxonomy (GTDB): domain Bacteria; phylum Bacillota; class Clostridia; order Christensenellales; family Borkfalkiaceae; genus Gallimonas. Next base: position 208,514 of record CAJUSA010000001.1, on the reverse strand, counting down.
TTCGTCGTCATATTCGGGATCGCGCAACGCCTGCGCCCCCTCGTAATCGAGGCTATACATTTCCATGATGCGTTGCTGCATGTTTTCGAGATACGCCTCGGCTTTGGAAATATTCATTTCCCCTTCGTGCTTTTTATCGGTCAGCGTCATCTGCCGCGTGATCAGCTCGCGTTTTTCCCCGTCGAGCGCGGCAAGGCGCGCGTTCACGGCCTGTTTTTCCTGTTCGATCTCTTTGAGTCTGCTGCGCAGAACGGCGACCGTGTGCTGTTCTTCCTGCGTGAGCGCGGCGCATTCTTCGTCGTGTTTGAGCTGTTCGATGAGCTGATTGAGCCGCGCGATATTTTTATGCGCCTCGTCCACGCGTTGCAACAGCGCGTTTTTCTCGTTCTGCAACCGCTGCACGCTCGCCTCTTCCGCCGCGCGGGAACTGTCGATGGCGGCTTGCTCGACGCGCAGTTCCTGCAAACGGCGCGTGAGTTCATCGCGCTCGGCTTTGAGTTTTTCGCTCTCTGCCTGCTGTTTCGCGGCGTCCTCGGCGGCTTCCGAACGGATACGGTTGAGCGCGTCTTCGGTTTCGGCAGCCGTGAGCGCCTCGCTCTCGAAGGAATTGACGGTCGCCGTGAGACGGTCGAGCAGCGCCGAATATTCTTCGACGTTATGCTTCGCCTCGCCTTCGAGCGTTTCGAGCGCGGCGATCCGTTGCCCGATCGCCGCGAAGTTCGCCGCTTCTTCCTGTGCGCGGATACGGAACGCGTCGCGCTGTTTACCCGTTTCTTTGAGCTCGTTTTCGCACGATTCGAGCGCTTTTTTGAGTTTTTCGGCGATCGCCTTTTTGCGCTCGATGGCGTCCTCGCATTCTTTTATATTGCGCGCGCTCGCAAGCAGATTCCCGCTTTCCTTGCGGTGCGAACCGCCCGTCATGGCGCCCGACGTTGCGATCGTGTCGCCGTCGAGCGTGACGATCTTGAACGCGCGGGGATAACGCTTTGCGATCCGCGTGGCGTTGCGGATATCGTCGCAGATCAGCGTATTTCCGAGCAGATTGCGGATAATGTTGGAATAATACTCGTCGTATGTAACCAGCTCTTCGGCAAGACCGAGCGCGCCTTCCTCGCTCAGCGCGCGTTCGATTTCGCGGCTGTTGTAACGCGCACGCATGGCGGATACGGGCAGGAACGTGACGATACCGCCGCCCGTCTGTTTGAGATACTGAATAAGATCGCGCGCGTCGTCCTCGTTCGCCGTGACGAGGTTCTGCATCGCCGCGCCGAACGCCGTTTCGATCGCCACTTCGTAACGCTTTTCGGTGGAAACGATATCGGCGATCGCCCCCTTGATTTTCGCGCCGAGCGCGGGATCTTTCTGCGCCTTGATCTGCAACGCGCGCACGCTGTCGCGGTAGCCGTCGAAACGGTTTTTGAGTCCTTTGTAAAATTCGAGGTTGTTTTCGAAGTTTGCGATCGAGGTATTGCAGTCGATCAGCTCTTCCGTCACTTTCTGCCGCGAACGCCCCAGCGAGGCGATTTCGTCTGCCATTTCCTTCTCGCGCTGCGGTTTTTCGTCGAGGAATTTTTCGCAGTCGGCGAACTGTTTGCGGCATTCTTCGATCTGCCGCGCGTATTCGGTTTGTTGCGCCCGCGCCTTTTTGATCGCCTGTCCGACTTCGGCAATGCGTTCGCTCGCAGCGTCGCGCCGTGCCGAAAGGCTGCCCGCCTTGGCGCGGATATCGGCAAGGTTTTCCACCGAGGAAAGTTCGCTGGCGCGCTTTTCATCGAAAACCCGTTCATACGCAACGACGCGCGCATTCGCTTCCGCCACCTGTTTTGCAAGCGCTTCGCATTCGGTCACGATTTTTTCGGCGCGTTTTTGCCCGCTTTCGCGCATTTTAATGCTCTTTTCGACCGACTCTTCGATTTCCCCGATACGGGTGAGCGAATACTGCACCTCTTCGTTCGCCGCCGAAAGCTGCCGTTTCTGCGACTGAATACGTTCGCCGATGACCTTCGCTTCGCCCGTCTTGTGTTCCATGCCCACCTCGAAGAGGCGCAGCTTTTCGTTGACGGAACGCAACTGCTCGTCGGCACTTTCCGCCGCCTCGCGGTCGGCGGCGCCCTGTTTCTCGGTCGCCTCGATGCGTTCGCCGATTTCTTTCAGCCCCTTTTCGGCTTTATCGATCTCGGCGCGGTACGCCTGCGTTTCGCTTGCAAACCCGTCGTAACGCAACAGGTAACTGTTCACCTCTTCGTAGCGCAGTTTTTCGCTCAGTTCGCGGTATTTGATCGCCGTTTCCGCCTGTTTTTCGAGGGGGCGCAACTGATGTTCTTTTTCGTCGAGACGCTGTAAAAATACGGTGAGGTTGTCCTGCGCGTTTTCGAGCTTGCGTTCGATTTCGCCCTTTTGCGATTTGAACTTCATAACGCCCGTCGCCTCTTCGAAGATGGCGCGCCGATCCTCGGGCTTCGCGCTCATGATCTGGTCGACCTTGCCCTGACCGATAATCGAATACCCCTCTTTGCCGATGCCCACGCCGTGCAAAAGCGTGACGATATCTTTGAGGCGGCAGGGCTGCATGTTCAGAAGATATTCACTTTCGCCCGAGCGGTAAAGCCGACGGGTCATGGCGACCTCTTCGTACTCGATATCGAACATGTGCGTGGAATTATCGAACACGAGCGTGACTTCGCAATACGAAAGCGCGCGGCGCGTATCCGCGCCGTTGAAGATGACGTCCGCCATGGCGGTGCCGCGCATGGACTTTGCCGACTGTTCGCCGAGCACCCAGCGCACCGCGTCGGATACGTTGGATTTTCCGCAGCCGTTCGGCCCGACGATACAGGTAACGCCGTCGTCGAACTTGACCGAAGTTTTGTCGGCAAACGATTTGAACCCGACCAGCCTTATTTCCTTAAAATTCATCTTTATCCCTCATTTTTCAACGCGCGCAACAGCGATTCCGCCGCGCGCGTTTTGGCAATTTGTTTGCTCTCGCCGCAACCGCATGCGCTCTTGCCGAGCGCCTCGACGCGGTAATAAAATTTTCCGTTCTCTTGCTTCTCTTCACGATACTCGGGCGTTTTCTTGCACACCGCCTGCACATATTCCTGCAACTGCGCGCGGTAGTTCCGGTTCTCGACGGGTTGCAGAAAGGAAAAGAGAAAGGCTTCCGCCGCCGCCCTGCCGCCGTCGAGATACACGGCAGCCGTGACCGCCTCGAACAGGTTGGAATTGGTCTTGCCCGCCAGATTTTCCTTCCCGCCCGAATAGCGCAAAAACCGCATGAGACCGGCGCGGCGTTCCGCCGCCGTCAACGCCTCTTCCGAAACGTATTGCTGCCTGAGCTCGGTCATACCCCCTGCGTCGGCGTCGGTTCCGAATATTTTCTCGCTCACGCAGATCTGCAACACCGCGTCGCCTAAAAATTCGAGCTTGTCGTTATCCTCGCAGGCGCGGATATTTTTATAAGACGGATGCGTGAACGCCGTACGCAACAGCGCTTTATCCGCAAAAACGTAACCGATCGCCTCTTCCGCCGCGCGAAGCGTTTCGTCCGTCCAGTCCTGCCCGTTATTCACCCTCGTTCTCCGAAACGGGCATGCTTTCGAGCCGCTGTTCGATATCGCGGATGAGATTGCCGCGGCAGGCGTCGAGCGCCTGCAACACCGACGGGGTGATCGACTTCGCCTTGGAAGACCCGTGCGACTTGACCACGACTTTTTTGAGTCCCAAGAACACCGAACCGCCCATTTTGGAATAGTCGAGCATGTTTTTAAGTTTATTGATGGGTTTCTTCGCAAACAGATAACTGAGCTTACTGCCCGCGGAACGGCGGAATTCGGTGCTCAGCACCGAGGCGACCGTCTTGCCGCACCCTTCGATGGCTTTGAGCGCGATGTTGCCCGAAAAGCCGTCGGTCACCGCAACGTCGACGTCGCCGTACATAATTTCGCGCCCTTCGATATTGCCCGCGAAATTGATGGCGGGGCATACCTTCATGAGTTGGTGCGCTTCCTGATGCAGCGGATCGCCCTTATGCTCTTCCGCGCCGTTCGTCACCAGCCCGACGCGGGGATTTTCCACCCCGTAAGCGGCTTTGGCGTACGCCGACGCCATGATGCCGAACTGTACGAGATACTGCGGTTTGCATTCGGCGTTCGCGCCGCAGTCGCACAAAAGCGTCTGCGTGCCGCGCACGTTGGGAATACCGGGGCAGAGCGCGGGGCGCATAACGCCCTTGATCCTGCCCACGAACATGATGCCGCCCGTGAGCACCGCGCCCGTCGAACCCGCCGAAACGAATCCGCCCACGTCCTCGCGCTCTTTGAGCATTTTCAGCCCCACGACGAGCGAACTGTCGCGTTTGCGGCGCACGGCGAGCGTGGGCACGTCGTCGTTCGTGATGACCTCGCTCGTATGCACGATTTCCACGCGCGAAGCGTCGTATTTATATTTGGCAAGTTCGCGCCCGATAAGACTCTCGTCGCCCGTTAAGACGACCATGAAGTTTTCCCGAAGGGGCAGCGCGTCGATCGCGCCTTTGACGATTTCGGCGGGCGCGTTGTCGCCGCCCATTGCGTCTACGATAATTTTGATCATTTTTTATGTTCTCCCCGCAAACCGTTCGCCCCCTTGCAAGCGGGGACGGACAGCTTATAATTTTCCATTGTTTTTTATTGTACCATTTTTTTTGCAAAAACACAATATTTTCAGCGCAGATTAAGCAAAAAAATACGGGAATAATTTTACTTATTCCCGTTCCACCGTAACAACCGTTTCGATATCGGTGATGATTTTTACCGCGGCGAGCACGTCGGCGCGGATTTTTTCGTCTTTTTCCTTACAGTCGTAAGGAACGCCCACCTCGAACACCGCTTTGAGGCGCGCGCCGCGCACCAGACGGAAATCGTGCAGATCCATATTGTCGTACATTCCCGTCACGGCGGCGCGAATACGCGATTCGAGTTCAAGCGATTCCTCGTCGCCGTAGGTTACGGGATCGCAATGCCCCGTTAAAATTACGCCCGTTTCCCGCTCGACGGCGCGTTCCACGTCGTCGATATGCCCGTGCGTGAGCACGGCGGGCAGCGACGCGTCGGTTTCGATATGCGCGGTCGCAAAGAATTTTTCGGGCCCGTAACGGTAAATGCGCAGATCGTGCACCCCGAGCACGCCCTCGCCCGATAAGATGACTTCGCGCACGCGGTCGCTCAATGCCGCGTCGGGCGCCTTGCCGAGCAGCGACGAGCCCGCGTCGCGCAACACCGAAATGCTTTCCCACCCGATAAACACCGCGACGAGCAACCCCGCATAGCCGTCGGCGGGAAGTGCGGCAAACTGCGAAATAACGACGCCGAGAATGACGGCGAACGTCGCGATGCAGTCGCATAAACTGTCGGCAGCCGCCGCTTTCAGCGATTGCGAACGCTGCGCCCGCGCCTGCATGCCGTACATGAGCGCCATGCCCGCCTTCACCGCAATGGAAACGCCGAGCACGGCATAGAGCCACAGCCCGCCCTGCGAGAGCGTACCCGCCACGCATTTTTCGATCGATTCGCGCGCCAGCTCGACGGCGAACACTAAAATCAGACACCCGATGAGCATGGACGCAACGTATTCCGCGCGCTGGTGCCCGTAGGGGTGTTCCCGATCGGCAGGCTTTTGCGAAATACGCATGGATACGAGAAGGACGATCCCGCTGCCGCAGTCGCTCAGATTGTTTACGCCGTCCGCCACGACCGAAACCAGCGAAAACACGATCCCGACCGCGATCTTCCCGCCCGCCAACAATAAATTGAGAAGGATCCCGACAAGACTGACGGCGATCCCCTTTTTGCTTTGTTCCATACTATCATTATACACGAAAATTTGCGATTGCACAATGTTTTTGACAAATAAAACCCCCGCCGAAGCGGGGGATTTCTTTCTTTACGGGTTATAATCCGAGTAAATCGGAAAAGGCTTTGATAGCATGATCGGCGCGGTCGTAACCTGCGGCGTCGTGAATGCCGACGGCGCAGAATCCGCCGCGTACGGCGGCGTCGATGCCCGTTTTCGCATCCTCGACCACATAGCAATCGCAAGGCGAGAGATGCAAGAGCGCCGCCGCCTTCAAAAACACCTCGGGATCGGGCTTTCCGTTTACGATGTCGTTTCCGTCGGCCACAGCGTCGAAATAATCGCCGTAGCCGATTTTCCCGAGAATATAGCGCGCGTTTTTGCTCGAACTGCCCACCGCGAGCAACGCGCCCGTACGGCGCAGCGCTTCGAGCGTTTCACTCACGCCTGCCAGACGGTCGGCGGGCGTCAGATTTTCAAGCGAGGCACGGTAACGCTCGTTCTTCTTTTCGGCAAGCGCGCGCTCTTCTTCCTCGCCGTAAGTGCGCGGGGCGCGTTCGAGAATGATTTTCAGACTCTCTCTTCTGCCCACGCCGCGCAAACGGTTGTTGATGGTTTCATCGAAATAGATCCCCTCTTCGTCGGCAATGCTCTTCCACGCCGCATAATGGTAACGGTCGGTCGAAACAAGCACGCCGTCGAGATCGAATATAAACGCTTTTTTCATGATATTACCCCGCGTTCTGCTCGAGCAGCAACGTTTTGTTTTGTTGCCAGATGATTCCCAAATTCGAGATATCGGCAGACACGTTATACGTTCCCGTCACTTCGAAACCGAAATTCGTCGAACCGATATACAGATCTTCGAACTTCGTTCCGCCCAGATAGTTGCGTGCGATCGCCAGATCGTAAGCCTCTTTCGCCGCTTTGCGCAAATCGAAACGGATCTGCATTTTTTCTTTAACGTTCGCGACGCGCCCCGTCGGCGACCAGTCCGAAGAAGAAGGCTGATAGATAAAAGCGCCCGTGTTCTCTTCCTTGCCCCCGTCTTCGGCGGCGTAGACCGCGCTCACCGTGCCCGCAAGACGGTTGTCGTATAAGCACAGACCGAACCAGATATATTTGCCGTAATCGGGGCTGTCGAGATTGCGGTTTTGCAACGTAACGTACCACACAAACTGCGCGCAGTGCAAGCCCGCGTGCGGCGCGCCGTGCATTTTATCTTCGAGTTTTGTCACGGTGTAATCCATGCGCATGGTCAGCTCGCTTAAATCGGCAACGCGGATGAGATCGCCGCCGAACCAGCTCTGTTCGATGAGAATGCAAGGCCACGGCTCGCCCTCTTTGCGGTCGGTTTCGTATTCCGCTTCGGCGTTGAGCGTGAGCGAAATATCGCCCGTTTTCACGTTGACGGAAAGCGCCTTTGCCGAAGGATTGGTGTCGTCGTATTCGAAGGTGTATTCCCCGAATCCGCCCGAATGCGTTCCGCCGAGCAGATCGTACTTACTCGACCACTGCGCCGCCGACCAAACGGGCGTTGCGCCCTTATTGAGCGTTGCAAGCGCCGTATCGTGATATTCCGCCGCCCCTTCGTCGAGCTTGCTCAACCGGAAACCGTTTTCGAAGAGCACGTCGCGCAGATAGTTGTTTTCTTTGACGACGGGGGGCTCGGGCGGTTCGGGTTTTTCGGGATTTTCAGGCTGTTCGGGCGCGACGGGCGTAGAAGGTTCGTCCCCGTCGCCGCCGTCGACCGCGGGCGGAAGAAGCGCGCATGCCGTCAGCGACAGCAAAAACGGAACACAGCAAAAGAGCGATAATAATTTTTTCATGTTATTTCACCATCGTCGCAAGCAGATTCATGCAATAAATACGCGCCATAAAATCATTGGGGTGATTGACGTTATTGCCCGTCATGTCCATATATTTTTTGCCGTTGTCGAGAAGATTCTGGTGCATTGCGCCCACGTCGACGCAGACAACGTTTTCGTAGAGCGCCGCAATTTTGAGATTGAGCGCGGAATATTCGGTTTGATTTTTGTATTGATTTTTCGCTTGCGAATTGGCAAGCATGGTGCCGAGCAGAATAATGTCGCAACCGGCGTTGCGCGCGCGGATCGCATCGATGAGTTTGCGGATATTCGCAGCATAATTATTCAGCCCCACGTCGAGCGTGGCGTCGTTCATGCCGAACCCGATGATAGCAAGATCGGGCGAATAAGCGCTCAGTTCCCCCTTGAAGAGCGCGGGCAGACCGACCTGCGACACAAGCTGACCGCCCACCCAACCGCTGTTGGGGTTCTCGCTTACCGCTTCGCGGGTCGTCCAGCCGCCCATCGACTTATTCGTGAGATGAACCTTGGCGCCGTACGCCTTTTCCAGCCCCGTTTTCATGAGGTCGTACCACGCGGGAAGGTTGGGGTGAATTTTGAGCACGCTGCTCGAATTCGAGCCCGTGGAAATACTGTCGCCGAAAATCAGAATCTCGGTATCCTGTTTCTTCTGTAACTTCGCAAGCGCATGCGGCAGACTTTCGCCCTGATAGACGGGCGTGTTGTTCTGCCACGCGCCGCTGTGTTTATAGGTCACGGAAAGCTGTAACTGCACGATTTGATACCCTTCGGTATAGGGAATTTCCCACGCGCCGTCGGAAGAGGGAATGCCCGTCGCCGTCGTGGCGCAACCGGGAAAAAGATCCTTGCCCAGATACTGCCGCTCGGTGATATAAGGCATGGTCGTCGCAACCGAAGTTTTCTTTCCGTCGAGATCCTCTTCAATCGTGCCCACAGCGGTGATCACGCCGTCCGCATAGGTATAGTCGGCGCCTTCCGTAAAACTCTTTTCCCCCGCATGGTCGGCGTGAAAATACTGCTTTACGCTCACGATCTCGTCGGCGGCGAAGAGCAGCCTGCCCTGCGGCAGAGCGGTGATGTTGCCCGCCTCGTCCATGGGCGCGACGAGGATCACCGTTTCATCGTACATGGTGTCGCTCTGCCAGAAATTTTTGATGAGATTTTCGGTCATGGTATCCTCCGGTGACTTGTTTCCGCCGCAACCCGCCAGCGCGACGAGCGCCGCCGCGGCGCAGGCAAATCCCGCAAACAGTCTTTTCTTAAACATGGGTGCCTCCTTTCGTTTGTACGACGATTTCATTTTCGAGCAAAACCCTTTCACAATCGACCGTGATCCTGCACGGCTCGCCGCTCAAAAGCGTTACGCAAAGCGTGCCGCCTTTGGTATATAATCCGATTTTCCGCCCGCGGTATACAAGCTGCATGCGCACGCTCTTCCACAGCGGCATGGCGTTCGGGGCGATATGCAGCCCCCGTTCGTCGGCGCGCACGCCGAACACGCCGCGCAGAATGCTTAAATATCCGCCCGCAAGGCAACCGCTGTGCACGCCCTGCCAGCCCACGCCGTGCAGATCGTCGACGTCGATTTTCAACGCCTGCATGAAATAGGTGTAGAAGGAATACGCCCTGCCGTTATCTGCCGAGGCGATCGCATGCACGGGGAAGGTGAGCGAACTGCTCGTTTCGCACATATGCTCGTAATAGTCCCAGTTCTGCGCATAATGCTCTTTTTCGAGCCCCACGTCGGCAAGCGTATACAAGAGCGCGACGTCGGGCTGTTTGATGATCTGGCTTTTGTGGTAAAGCCCGTTCTTTTTCATCTGGAACTGTTTGAGCGAACTGCCGCCCGACTCTTCGAGCGAACGCGACAGCGAAAAATAACCGTCGAACTGCGGAATCAGTCCGTTCTTTTCGGCAGGCAGATAGAGCTTTTGCGCGATCTCTTCGAAAAGCGCGCGCTCTTCGGGCGCAAGCGATGCGCCGAACACGTCAATCAGCGCAAGATAGCGGCGGAAAATATACTGTACGCAGTAATTCGTATAGGCGTCGTTATCGACGTAAGGGTGATGCTCGTCGGTGCCCGTGACCTGCAAGATCTCGTAGCCGCGGCGCGTTTTTTTCACCCTGTCGCACCAGAACCGCAAACATTCTTCGATGATTTCGATCCCGCAGGCGCGCATAAACGCCTGATCGCCCGTCCAGTCGTAATAATGCAGGATCCCGAAGGGGATATCCGAATTGATATGCACCTGCATGAAGGGGTGACGGGCGTACTGCCATACGCGTTCGTCGCCCGCAACCGAGGAACAGAAGGCGTATTTCGCGCCGCGAAAGCCCTCTTTCTTCGCGTTTTGACGCGAGGCTTCGAGCAGGTTGTAACGGTATTCGAGCAGCTTTTTCGCGGTTTCGGGCGCGGTCGCCAGAAAAAACGGAAGCTGGTGAATCTCGCAATCCCACCAGACGAACTGGTTATACCGCTCGCCCGTAAGCCCCTTTGCGGCAACGCCGTGCACGCCGTCCTCGCGGCACGCCGAAATCGCCGTGTGATAGCTTGCAAACCGCAGATAGGCGTCCGCCTCGCGATCGCCCTCGATCTTGACGTCCATCGGCTCGAAATAACGCGCATATTCCGCCGCATGCGCGGCAAATTCCCGCTCGTACGAACCACTGCGCGCGCCCTCGGTTTGCGCGAGAAATTGCCCGAGCGGATCGGAAGTATCGCGCGAGGTGACAAGATAGGTAAACTTTTCGAGAACGTAACGCTGCGCCCCTTCGCACGCGCACGCGATCCCCGTCACGCCGTTTTCTTCAAACGGAGTAAGCCGCCCTTTGGGGAAAACGTGTTTGATGCGGTATTGCGCCGCAAAGTTATATTTATTGACGGCATGGTAGGCATGTTCGAGGGTATCGCCGTCGATCTTCGTAAAATCGACGGCGGTGATCACCTGCCCGCCCGTTTTGCGCAACGCGTCCACGCCCGAGAGAATGCGCACGCTTTCGGCGTGGTTGACGGGCGTCACCGTCACTCTCTGGCAATAGAGGTGGCGGCACGCGAACGAGGCGAACCGCTCGAACAGAAGTTCCGTCTTTCTGCCCGCGCCGTCCTGCCAAAGCACGCGGCGCACGAGCACGGCGCGCGCGGGATCGAGATACCGCTCGTAAGAGAGCAGTTTTCCTTCCCACGGGTAAAAGGTCTCGCCGCCGATCTGCACGCGCACGAAAAGAAAATCGTGCATGTTCACGCAACTTTCCTGTTTCTCGAACGATTTGAGTTTTTCTTCGTCGAGATAGTATTTTTTCATGTACTCGTTGCCGGCAAAGGGTTCACAGATTTCGTAAATTTCGTCGATAAATCCGCGCACGAACGCGCCTTGCACGCGCAGCGAGCCGAATTCCTCAAAACTGCCGCGCACACCCATGTAGCCGTTGCCCGTGGTAAAGAGCGCCGCCGCAAGCGGTTCTCCGCCCGCGTCGTATTCGTTTTCGCAAACGTTTCCGTTTTTGTCGATGGTCATATTCTTTCCTCGAAATATCCCCCTACGCCCCCTTAAAAAAGGGGGCGCGTTGTTCGGGGGAAAACAGAGCTTACTTTCTGCTCTTGCGCGATTTCACGCCGAGCGTTACCGCAACGCCTGCCGCGGCGAGCGCGAAACAAGCCGCCAGCGCGCCGTATGCGCCGATCTGCGAGTTGCACCCTCTCTTCTTGGCGGGCGGTTCGGGCTGGGGCGGTTCGGGAACGACGGGCGTATCGGCTTTCTTTGCGAGCGATTCGCCGTCGACGCTGACGAGCGTAAAGCAGTTGGGATCGACTTTGTAATCCGCAAACGAGCCGAATGAGAAATACGCCTCGTCGATCAGAGCAATGCCGTTTGCCTCGGCAAGCGCATCGCTCAGGATAATTTCCACACCGTTGATGGTGAGGATATACGCCGCGTAACGCTCTTCCGAAACGAAATCTTCATAAATACCGTGCTTTAAGCTAATGGTCAGCTTGCCGCCGTTGAGCGGGGTGGCGATGACGCCGCGCGCAACCGACTGATCTTTTCCGTTGACGATATCCACCGAGCTTTCCGTTTCGAACAGCCAGATGATGATATTGATGCCGTCTGCCATCGATTTATAGGAATTGGGTTGATTAAGGAAATTGATCGAAAGATTGTTCGCGCCCTTCGAGGTGCCGTCCTCGGTCTTGTCGCCGTTATAATAGGCAATGTTGGTGAACTCGACCACGATCTCCGTGCCCTTCGCCAAGTCGAGCGGTTTATTGTAGTTGATGCGGTTGGGGAACTGCGGGTTCATTTCAAAGTACACCCCTTTGTCGTTCTGCACGACTTCGGAAAGACCAGTTTGCCCGAGATTGTACCAGAAGTTGGCTTGCAGTTTTTCGGTAAGCGCCGTATATGCGGCGGTAACGGTTGCCGTTTGTTCGCGGTCCTCGCCGAGCAGATCGAGCGAAATGGATTGATAATCCGAACGCACCGCCGCAAAGGCAGAAAGCGTTTCGAATTGACCGTCGAGCGCTTCGGAAACCGAGGCGATCGCGTTCGAAACATAGCTTTCGAGCGCCGTGTAGAGCGTTTCCACGCCCGTAGTGTAACGGGTATAAAGCTCGCCGTCCTCTTGCGTGAGCGTAATGTTCTCTTCCAGCGTTTTCTTCGCCGCAAACGCCGCCCTGATCTTGGAATAAGCATTCAGGTTGTCGAGCGTTTCTTCAAACGCGACGAGGTAGGTCGTTTTCACCGCGACCGCCGCCGAATCCTCTTTCGTTGCCAGCACGCCGTCCGCCGCCGCGATACGCGCGGTATACGCCGTTTTGTCCTCTTCTTCGAGCGCGTTGAGAATGGTTTCGATCGTGCCGCCCGTGAACGCGTTTTTCACCGCTTTGACCGCGGCGATCTCTTCGCCGATGTTGGCGGAAGTAACGTCGAGCGCCTCGATCGAGGTTTCGTAGTTGACGATCCATTCGAGCACCGCGATCTTTTGCGAAGCGTACTTGATCTGTGCGATCCCCTCTGCAAGCGCGGCGTCGGTCTGTGCGGAAAACATGGCGCGCTTACCGTCGAAGTCGGCTTCGGCGGTTTGCACTTTGGCATTCGCCGCGGCAATGCTTTCGGCGCTCAGCGTGCTCTCGTCGGTGAAGATCGCGTTGAACGCGGCGCTTGCCTCGTCGATTTTCGCCTGCACCAAACCTTTGACGACGGTCTGCACCGTTTCGTTGGTCTTATAGGCGGCGTCGATCGTTTCGATCTCTTCCGTCAGTTCGGCTTTTTCGCGTGCTTTTAAGCCGTTTACCGCCGTAAGCGCCGTTTCGCGCAATTCCATTGCCGCGTTATATGTGGTTTCGTCGGTAATTTCCGCCTGACGGTAACCTTCCACCTTTTCCTGCGCGGGGGCGACCTGCTCGGTATGATAAGCGCGGATATTGTCGTCGGAAAGTTTCACGTTCAATTTGCCCGCATCGTTCGGAACGGAAAAACAGAGTTTCGTATAACCGTCTGCATCGAGAACCGATGCAACCGTTTCCTTTTTGATATAGCCGTCACACCAGTAACTGCCGTCCGCCGAACCGTAGTTCGGATGGCTTGTATGCAACACATCCGCGTCGGAAAGCGCAATTCTCACTTTATAAGCCGTGTCGCTGTGGCTTTCAAACGAAATCGTGTAATGCGTTACTTCGGCAATATTCATGATCATAACGAATGTTTGACCGTTATAACCGAAACCCGCTTGCGTACAAGCTTCGTCGGTATAGATGAGCTGCGTGCCGTTTGCGTCGTGGTTGGCTGCGACCGAAAAACGGTTCGTGCCCCAGCCGTTCATATTCTGCCAGTGGGAAAACGTGATCGGCGAGCCTTCGCCGAAATAAGCGTTCTGGTCGTTCGCCAGATAAAATCCGCCGAACGAATTGCCGGGGAAATTCGAAACATTCATCTGAATCGTCAAACCGTCTAACTTCACTTTATCGTTATACCAGTTGCGGCAAAGCCAGCCGCTGCCCGAAAGTTCGACAAATCCGTCTTCGCTGTAAACCGCCGAGCCGGACATCGAACCCCATTCTGCGGCGTTACTGCCGACTACGTCGGCATTTGCCCCCAGTAATGTACACCCCCCCCCTACGAGAGAACAGGCAAGTACGCCCGCGAGGATCCCTGCCGCTGCATTTTTCTTTTTCATACTTTTTCCTCCTATTTTTTGAAGCCTTTCCGGCTTTCAATTCCTTATTTATTTTTTTGTCATGTTGACCGCGTTTTCACTCTCTTGTCATGTTGACTGCGTTTTACTTTTGTCATGTTGACCGAGCGTAGCGAGCGGAAACATCTCTTCTTTTTCAGATTTCTCGACTTCGCTCGAAATGACAACGTAACACTGCCTGCGTTTCGACTCTATTGTCATGTTGACCGCGTTTTACTTTTGTCATGTTGACCGAGCGTAGCGAGCGGAAACATCTCTACCCGATTTTTTATTCGAACACCTTATACATGTTCATGGCGTGAATGTCCACGCTGACGTCGTAACTGCCCGGAATTTCCCAACCGATGTTGGTGGAACCGAACACCATGTCTTCATACGTCGCGCCTTTGAGGGCGCCCTTTCTCTGCGCCGACGCGACGCCCGCTTTGATGAAGGGCAACACGTCGACCTTCACCGTGCGGCGCTGCCCCACGACCGAAGTAGGCTTTTCGATCACGTTCCATTCGAGCGTATCGTCTGCCTGCGCCAGCGAAAACATATAAATAAACATGCCCGTGTTGTCCTCTTTGCCGCCGTCGAACGCAGCCATGCCCGCGGGGCAGGCGTTCATACTGCGCGTATCGAACATGCTGAACCCGAACCACACCGACTGTCGGTAACTTTCGGTGTTCGGGTTGTTGTTATACATGGAAACGAACCACTGAAACTGCGCCGCATGCAGATCTTTATTGACGGGGTACTTCGTAAGACGATCGCACTGCGTAACGGTGTATTCGCATTCCCACATCAAACGGTCGGCGCCCTTTACCTCGCCCAAATTTTGGGGAATGCTCTGCCCGATGATATTGTGCGGCCAGTTTTCGACTGCCTGCAAACGGTCGCGGTATTCGCCGTTCTCGTCCTTGCCGTATTCCGCGCTGCCCTTGATCGCAAGCGAAATATTGCCCGTTTTGGCGGCGTCGAAAGCATAGAGCTTGCTGCCGTCGTCGTAACTGACGCGCGAGCCGTCGCGCACGAAATCCGCGTCCATGAGCGAGATCGTGCACCCCCACTGCCCCATACTCCACACCGCGCCGCCCGCGGCGCATTTTCCGCCGAAGTCGAGCGTACCCTCGGGAATGCCGCCCGAGGTGTTGGAATGAAACTTCGAAACGTCGAGCCCGCGCGAAAAGTTCATGTCGCGCAGAATTTCCTGCACCTTTCCGTCGTTGACGAGCGGGCGCTCGATGAGCGTATCTTCCTGCCCGATCTTCTGCCATTCGGGCGTTTCGTCGATGATCGGCGGAAGTTCCCCGCCGGGATTTCCCGCGCTTCCGCCGCAACCGACGAACACGCCTGCCAAACTCAATGCCATAATCAAAGCAATTCCTTTTTTTATTTTTTTCATGTTTTCCCCTTTTCGAACGCGCTTACTGCACGTCGACCGACAGGCGGTAAAACGTCAACCCGACGTCGAACGTGCCCGTTACTTCCCAACCGAGGTTGTTATTTTCGAGAACGATATCTTCCGCCCTGCTTTCGGGCAGATAGCCCTTGGCTTTGGCGTCGCGGATCGCCTCTTTCATGTGCTGCGTGACGTCGATTTTCAGCCGAACGCGTTTGCCGATCGCCACGGGCTCGCTCAGGTAATGGCGCGAATCAATGAAATAAATGTATTTGCCCGTATTCTCGGGTTTGCCGCCGTCCTTTGCGCGGAACTCGCCCGGCAGCGGAAAACGGAAGTCGTATACGGGGCAACCGAACCAGATAAAGTCGCCGTCGCCTGTTCCGCCCGAGCGGTCGGCAAGGGCGAAGATCCAGGAAAACTGCGCCGTGTGGTAGTGTTCGACGGGTTCCTTCTGGCGGCAGGTCACTTTATCGATGCTCAGCTCGATTTCGAGCTCGATCTTCTTCGCGTTCATCACCGATACTTTCTTTTCGAAGATCTGCTCGATGAGGATATGCGGCCAGCCCTCGCCTTCCACACGCGACACGGTGTACTCTTCCGAAGTGTTGAGTTCGAGCGAAATGGTGCCCTGTTCAACGTCGACCGTGACGCACTTGCTCGCGTCACCGATGACGTAGGCGCCGTTCTGCGTAACGCGTTCGGTCGCATCGGCAAGGTTGTGCTTGCAGCACCATTGCGCAAGCTGCCAAGCGGGATACGCCTTCGCCGTGTTTTTGAGATTGAATATGGCAACGGGTCGGTTGGTCACGCGTTTTTCAACGTGGTGCAATTCGAACCCGTCGGAAAAATCAAGATTACGCAACAGTTCCATCTTGCCCTCCTTATTCCTTGGTTTTGAGGGATATGTGCGATATTTTCACGCCCATCCTGGCAACGTGCGTCACTTCCCAGCCGATATTGAGGGAATTGAGCGCCATCGAAGTAAATTGCGACTGTTCGAGCGCGCCTTTTCCTTTGGCGATCGAAAACGCCTCTTCCAACAGCGGACGGATATTCAGGCGCACCTTGTATTCCTTGCCGCTCTCGATTTCCCCTTCGTAGAGCTTATCGCTCGAAGGCGCGTAAATGAATTTGTTTGTCGCATCGGCTTTGCCGCTGTCGAACTGTCCGCCGCCGGGGAAGGAAGGGTAACGGTTGTCGTACAGCGTGATATTGAACCAGAAATAATCGCCCACGACGCTGTCGTTATCCTTCACCGAAAAAATCCACTGAAACTGACTTGCCCCGCCCGCCTCGTTGATAATTTCGGTCTGCGTTAAACAGAAATCGAGTTCCACCCAGATTTCCGAATAATCGGCGATGACCACGCCGCCCGCGCTCTGCCCTAAAATCAGGTGCACCCAGTCCTCGCCGTTGCGGCGCGGCGAAATGTTGCCCGCCTCGTCGAGATATTCCTTGCTTGTATCGACGTTGAGGTTGATCTCGCCCGTGGCGCGTTTGACCGATACATATTTACTGCCCGACTGATTGGTCAGCGTTTCGTAATCTCCGTCAACGCCCTCGATGCCGTATCCTTCGTCGAAGATCGTGCCCAACGTGAGGTCGTTTTTCGTCGCGTCGTAACGCCATACGTCGTTGCCGTCGGCGTCCTTGCGGTAGCGCGTCGTCGAAAGATCGCAATACTGCCCGAGTTCCCAGTACGGCGTGATTGTTTCGTTCGCGGTGCCGCGGTACTTCCACCAGGTACGGCTGACGTTCATCGACTGCAAGCCCGAAACGCTCAACCCTTCCTGAAAGGTCGTATCGGAAAGGCGTTCGCGGTAGTGCTCTTCGCCGCCGTCCTGCGTGCCGCCGCACGCCGCCGCAGGCAACACAAACGCCGCAAGCAACAAGGCGGCAGCCGCCGTTTTGAAAATTCTTTTCATCGTAACCCCCTTTTTGTTTTACATTTTGATCGCGCCCGCCGAAAGCCCTTTTATGAATTGCTTCGACGTGCAGAAGAACGCTACGAGCAACGGGATCGAAACGATGCAGTATGCCGCGAGCGGCACGCCCATGCCGAACGATTCGTTGCCGTACATGTTCGTCAGTTCCATGATGCCCACGCTGATCGTATACAAATCTTCATGCCCCAGCAGGATCAGGCGGGGCCAGATCAGATCGTTCCAACAGCCCATGAGCGTCGTCAGCCCCACCGTGAACAGAATGGGTTTGGAAAGAGGCACGGCGAACAGGAAGAATTTGGTCACGCCCGACGCGCCGTCGATTTCCGCCGCCTCGAACACTTCCTGCGGCAATCCCTGCAAAAAGTTTTTGAGCAGGAAGATATTGAAGGGCGAGGCGATCTGCGGCAGAATGACGCCGAAGAGCGAACCCGTAAGCCCCATGTTGTGCACGAGCGCATACTGCGGAATGAGCGTCAACACGCCGGGGATCATCATGATCGCGAGAATGCCCATGAAGAGCGCGTCGCGCCCCTTAAAGCGGAACCGCGAAAAACCGTAAGCCGCCGCCGCATTGACGATGACGGCGAACACGACTTCCGCCGCCGCAATGATGATCGTATTGACGAAATAACTCTTGACGTATTCCCACGCGAAGCGGAAGTAATTGAACACCCATTCGGTGGGCAGACCCAGCGGATCGACGAGAAACTGCGTAGGCGTTTTGAAGGCGTTGATGACCATTACATAGAACGGAAAGAGCGTAAACAGCAACAGAATGATCGTGACGGCGTTGAGAATGATCTGCGCAGGACGGATCCTGATCGGCTTTTTCTTTTTTTCGGGCGCGGGTTGCGCGCATTCCGCGGAGGCGGTCATTTCGTTTTCCATTACTCTTCCTCCGTTTTGATAAATTTGTTGTTGATGACGGTGATCGCGAGAATGATGACAAAGAGCACCACGCCCATGGCGCACGAATAGCCGTATTCCGAATCGTTCATCGCCGCTTTGTACAAATAATACCCCGGCACCATGGATACATAGCTGTCGCCCGGTCCGCCGTTCGTGATAGCGTATTGCAGTGTGTAGCCCTGAATCCCGCCTATCAGCCCCATGATCAAAAAGTATTTGAGTTGCCCTTTGATGAGGGGAAGATCGATCATGATAATACGCTGAAAGGTAGAAATACCGTCGAGTTTCGCCGCTTCGATGATCGATTCGTCGATGCCGTTCAGTCCCGCGAGGTAGATGAGGAAACTCGTGCCGCCCATCCACGGAAAACCGTAAAGAATGATCGACGCCAGCACGGTGTTTTCGGCATAGAACCACCCCTGCGGCGATACGCCGAACCAGCCGA
This sequence comes from uncultured Christensenellaceae bacterium, assembly GCA_910589015.1. Taxonomy (GTDB): domain Bacteria; phylum Bacillota; class Clostridia; order Christensenellales; family Borkfalkiaceae; genus Gallimonas. The sequence continues at coordinate 189,953 of CAJUSA010000001.1, read as the reverse complement.
CGATCGTGTTCATGATCCCGCTCGGCGAGCCCGTAAGGATGATCTTACCCCACAGCATGATCGTCACGATGCCGGGGATAATGGCGGGCAGCACATACATAAAGCGGAAAAACGAACTCATGCGCTTACTTTTGTTGTTATAGATAAGCTCGGCAAGCAGAAGAGTGCAGATATTGCCGATGATCATGCACGACAGCGTGAGAAAGAGCATGGTGCCGAACGAACGCCAGAAGAGCGTATCGCGGAACACCCGCACGAAGTTATCGAACCCGATAAAGTGCGCCGTCGTGCCGTTCCAGTCGGTAAGCGAATGATAAAACGCGTCGAGCGGCGGATAATAACTGAAGATGAGAAGAAGCACCGCCGCAGGCAAGATCCAGAGCAAACCTTCGTAACCGCTTTTGCGGAAAGACGAACGCTTTTTCCTGCCGTCCGAATTTTTGTTCCGCCCCTGTCGACGGGTTGTTGCCGCAACTGCGGCGTCTTTCTTCGTTTCCATATTTTATCCTTTGCCCTGCGGGCGCATTGATCAGGTGATGTCGGGTCCCGTGTAAGCGGGCCATTCGTCGCGGTTCCAGGAATTCTGTTTATAGACGTTGTTGACCGCCGTCGTGAACGACGAGAGCAGCCCGGCAAGTTTCAGATCGATGGTTTCCTGATTTCCCTTTGCCTTGATGATTTCCATGCGCGTAAGATAGTTCGCGTCGTAATAGGTTTTGTTGAGCGCGCCGCCCGGGCAGACCGCCGCCCATGCAAGCGTCGTTTTGTCGGCGCTGTCGGCTTCGTATTCCGCCGCAAGCGTCTTGAAATACTCATACTCGGTGTTGCCCGAGAGCGGAATGGAAAAGCCCTTGTCGTTGATCATACGGTCGTTTATCGCATAACTCGTGACGTACATGAGGAAGTCGACGCACATATCGACGACGTCCTGCCCCTTCGCCACGGCGGAGTTTGTAACCGCCCAGCCCGTCGAATAGCCCGAAAGTCCGCGGCGGACGTGCCTGTCGACGTTGTAGGTTGTATAATAATCGCCGTTTTCCGCGTCCGCGGGTTTTTGCGTGAGTACGGGATACGGGAACACGCCGATCTCGAATTTTCCGTCGACCGAATCGACGATTTTGCGGATCGAGCCGCCCAACACCTCGAGCATGGCAAGATTTCCCCCGACAAACTGCTGTTCGGCATAATAACTTTCGAAGTTGACGGGATAGTATTTGGTCATCACCGTCGTCAGGCGCGCCTTTTCCTTGGCGCGGGCGTCGTCGGGCGAATAGAGCCGCGTTCCTTTGGAATCTTTCGTCATGTACGCGCGGGCGGTTTCCTGCGCGTCGAGCACGCCGTCTTTTTTGATCACGTCGTAATATTCGAGATATTCGCCGTAGAGCGACGATTCGATGACGCTGTCGTACCACGGATAATAAGGAAAATACGGGCAAAGATAATTATCCGCCGTGCTGTCGCCCTTACCCTGCGAAAGGGCGTATTCGTACACCTTATCCTGCGCCTCCATGAAATCCGCAAACGTTTCGGGCGTTTCGGTAATGCCCGACGCTTGGAACACCGTCTTGTTGTAGATAAATCCGATGGGATTCTTTTCCATTTCCGCGGTGTACTTCATGCCGTTGGGCGCCAGCGTGGTGGAATATTCTTCCGCGCTGTAAATATCCTTCCAGTGTACGCTGCCCGCTTCGCCTTCCGCGCTGTATTTGTTGGGTTTTTCCATGTATTCATTCAAATCGACGAACCAACCCTTCGACATATCTTCGGCAATCGTCGTGCCGAGGTAAAACAAGATCTCGGGCGCCGTGCCTTGATTGAGCGCGGGACGCATCGTTTCGTTGTCGTTATTGAGCGAAGACGAGGCGATCTTGATTTTGTAACCGGGGTGCGCCTTGCTCCATTCTTCGCCGATTTTTTCGAGTGTGTTGTAGGGATAGGGATTGGCATACTTGTCGTAAATCATCGATTTCGTGGAATTGAAATGGGCGTTCTGTCCGCCGCCGTCCACGACGATTTCCACTTCCGCCCCCTTTCCGCCGCAACCTGCCGCGGCAACGCATACCGACGCCGCCATCACGACCGCCAATGCACAAAATACGGGTTTCTTCATCTTTTTTACTCCTTATCTTTTTAATTTCCTGCGCCTAAAAGCAAATTAAGCATAACACGGAACGGTTGAAATTACAATATGTAACTTAGTTTTTTCACGCAAAAACCTGATATAAATATACCATGTCGCCTTGACAAACGCAGGCGGGCGCGGTATAATAATCGGCAAGGAAAAAATATTATGAAACGCACGCCCCTTTACGAACAGCTCAAACTCTATATCAAGCAACTCATCGCCGACAACGCCGGAAAGGAAGATTATATTCTGCCGAGCGAATCGCAGCTCGTGCACGCCTTTTCGGTCAGCCGCATCACGGCGAAACGCACGCTCAACGATCTCGAGGACGAAGGACTGATCGTGCGCGTCAAGGGCAAGGGCTCGTATATTTCGCCCCGCATCACCCGCAAAGAAGCCATGGCGCTTTTGAACCAGCCCGAAAAAAACAAATCGAAGATCACGACCAAAAATGTGCTTTCGGTCATCGTGCCCGATATTACGAGCCGTTATTACATCAACATCGTCAACGGCATTCTCGCCTGCACCGAAGAGCACGACTGGCTCGTGCAGATCGCCAACGTAAACGTGCAACGCGAAAAGGAAATCGAGGCGATCCGCAAAATGCGGCTGTTCAGCGACGGCATGATTATTTTCCCCATTGACTACAAAAATTATGAAAAAGACATGATCCGCCTATCCTTCCGCAATTACCCCTTTGCCTTTATCGACAACAACCTGTTCAACACCAACATTCCCTGCGTGCTGAGCGACAACGCCGATGCCATGTACAAGGCAACCGAGTATCTGATCGGGCGGGGCAAGCGCAACATTGCTTACATCACGCTGCCCGAAACAAACGATCTTTCGTTAGAAGAGCGCTTGCAGGGCTACCTGCAAGCGCTCGAACAAAACGGTATGGAAATTCGGGAAGAACTGATCGCAAAACACTGGACGCACATCGACATATTCGTGAACGGCGCCATTAAAACCTTTTTGCAAGAACACCCCGAAGTAGACGGAATCATCACGTCGATCTGCGGCATCGGCATCATCACCGCGAAGATCCTCATCGACGCGGGCAACACGGAGCTGCTCGATAACCTCATCATCTTCGACGACGAGTTCGATAAACTCGTTGACCTGCTTTCCTTCCGCCCCAAATTCATTCGGCAGAACGCCGAAAAAATCGGCTACACGGCGGCGGAAATCGTCATCAACCAGCACGACGCGCCCGAAAACCGCATTCAGCAGACCATTTTACGCATTCCCACCGAACTGCATTTCGACTGACAGGGCACGGTTGCGGCACGTTAGAACAAAACCGTCTGCACCGAACGGGCGGGCAATCCGAGCGCGGCAACCCGCTTGCCGAATCGCATGCTCACCGTGCGCGCCTCGCCCTCGTTCTGCACGACGGCAACGACCTTTCCGTCGGGATTGCGGTACGCCGTCGCGTACATGCTATCCTCGCCGCACGCCGTAAACAGTCTAACCGCCCCCGGTCGGATAAACCGTGAAAAATGCCCGATAAAATAATAACTCGGCAGATAATGCAATTTCTTTCCGTCGAACATCAGCGGCGCCTCGCAATAATTGCCCTCATGGTTGGGGCCGCCCTGCGCATTGAGCGCCAGATTGAAATCGATCCACCCTTCCGAATAATTGTTGAAATCCTCGATAATCTCTCTTCCGTACCGTTCGCCGTGCCGCCACAATAATTCCTCGGGGGCGCCCTCTTGCTCTTTTAAGGCATATTCCACGCAGCATTCGCTCAGATAAAGCCGCTTTTCGGGATAGAGTTCGTGAATCTTTGTAAGATTCGTATGACGCGCGCAACTGTACCAATGATACGCCAACCCCCACACAAGACGGCGCACCTCTTCGTCGGCAAACAGATTGACGGCGCGATTTACCAGAATATCGCGGTTGTGGTCGACGGCGGCGATCTTTGTATCCAGCCCGCGCGACGCAAGCGCGCGCGCCAGCTCTTTGATCATTTCGCCCTCTTCCTGCGCGGTATACAAACACGATTCCCACGGTTGTAACGCCTCGGGCTCGTTCTGCACGTTGATCGCGCTGATTTTTACGCCGCATTGGCGCATTTCGCTAACGTACGTCGCTAAATATTCCGCCCAGAGCGGATAATACTGTTTCAGTAATTTCCCGCCCCGCAGCATGTCGGCGTTGTCCTTCATAAACGCGGGCGGACTCCACGGCGCGGCAGTGAGAAACAAGCCCCCGCTTGCGCGTTCCGCCGCTTTGACGAGCGGCACGATCAGGTTGCGATCGTAAGAAAGATCGAACGAGGACAGCGTTTCGTCGTGTTCCCGCACATAGGTGCGGCGGGGCGATGCAAAATCGCAACTGTTGATATGCAACCTGCCCAGCGTGTAAGCGTTCCCCTCGCGCGAAAATAAGGCGCAAATCGCCTCTTGCGCGATCTCTTCGCCCGCGTCGCGCAACACCGTTGCCGCCGCCTCGGTGAAGGACGCGCCGAATCCCCAATGCGTCTGATAGGTTTTATTCGCATCGATCACGATCACGCTTTGCGGTTGCGCGCCGCCTTCCGCAACCTGTGTCCGTACAAAATATCCGCCGCCTTTTTGCGATGTGTAAACAATCATTGCCGTTCCCCCTTTGCAACGCATTATACCATCGGTTGAAAACGAATACAAGCCCCGCGCGCCAAAACCACCCGAAAAACATGATATAACTATATCACGCAAAAAGCCCGCCGTTTTCACGGCGGGCTGTTCTCGGTCGTTTTCAGGACATTATTTGCTTTCGTAAGTCGGCTTCCTCGACGCATAGGCTTTCAGTTTGTCGTCGGTACGGTAATAATACCGTTTGTTCTTATTGATCGCCGCGATTTTTGCCATGTCCTCTTTCGACAGCGCGAAATTCTGAATTTCGAAATTATCCTTCACATGGTTGACTTTGCTCGTGCCGGGAATGACGCAAAAGCCCATTTCCAGATGCCAGCGAAGAATGATCTGCACGGGCGTTTTACCGTACTTTTCAGCGAGTTCCGCAAATACGGGTTCGTTGATGAGATTTGCGTCGCCGTGCCCGAGCGGATACCAGCTCATCAGTTTGATACCTTGTTTGTTGAGCTCGGTCATAAGCTCGTCCTGCGTGAAATACGGGTGCGCTTCCACCTGCATGACCTGCGGTTTGATGGTGCAATTCGCCAGAATATCGTCCAGATATTTCCCTTCGCAATTTGAAATGCCGATCGATTTTACCTTCCCTTCCCGCACGGCCTGTTCAATCATTCTGTAACCTTCGAGGTAATGTTCGGAAGGCTGATGAATGAACAGTAAATCGACGCAATCCAGACCGAGCCTTTCAAGAGTCTCTTCCACCGCATGGGGGTTGCGATATTCCGTCGGCCAGATTTTCGTACTCACGAAAATCTCTTCCCGCGCGATCCCCGACGACTTGATCGCTCTTCCCACCGCGCGTTCGTTCACATAGGCGTTCGCGGTATCAACAAGCCTGTATCCCGTTTTCAACGCCTCGCCCACACAAATTTCGGCATCTTTCGGCGACACCATAAAAGTTCCGATCCCGACTGCGGGCATCTTTTCGCCGTTGTTCAACGTCATCATCACATTCATCTTATTCATCACCTCTAATCTTAATTTTTCTTCCGTTTCAGAAAGACGAGCGTTTCGACATGCTTGGTCTGCGGGAACATATCGTAAGGTTCGACGGAAACGAGCGTATATTCGCCGTTCGCGGAACCTTTTACGAGAACACCGTTTTCTTCCCGCAACGACCCCGTTAAAATCCCCGCGTCGCGCGCCAGCGTGGCGGGATTACACGATATATAAAGGATCTTTCCCACGGCATGCGCTTTGAGCGTTTCGATCACGCGGCGTTCGACGCCCGCGCGCGGCGGATCGAGCACGACGGCGGCATTCGGTTCCGCCTGCAACGCCTGTTCGAGTAGTTCCGCGGCGTCGCCGCAGTAATTGATCATTTTATCCTGCAAGCCGTTGCGCTCTTTGACCTTATCGGCGCAGGCGCTCGCCTCGGGCACGATCTCGATCCCGACGGCTTTTTTGCATTTTTTTGCCAGCATAGCGGTGAGCAAGCCGCCGCCCGCGTAACAGTCGATCACGCTTTCCTGCTCGTCCATGAGTGAAACGACCTTGTCGTAAAGCCTGCCGCGCACATATTCGTTGACTTGCACGAAGGTATTCGCACCCGCCTCGAAGGTAATTCCGCCGTCCGTGCATTCGTAAAACCCTCTGCCGCGCATCAGCTCGAAGTCGTCGCCGAACACAGCGTTCGTGCGGTTGGTATTATAGTTGAAATAAAAACTGTATTCGGAAAAAACCCGATCGAGCAGGAAGAAAAAGTAATCGATTCCCGCGATTTTTTCGGTAACGACAAGCGTGACGATAAAGCGGTTTTTCAGCTCGCGCACGACGATATGCCGTACCTGCCCCTTGCCTGTTTCCTCGTTGTAACCGTCTAAGCCGCATTTTTCCATAAAATCATACAGCGCGGCGATGAGTTTTTCCGACCAGTCGGGATGAATGGGACACGAACGCGTGGGCACGATGCGGTGCGAACGTTCGGCAAAAAATCCGATTATGTTTTTACCGTTCTGCCGCGCGACGGGCAATTGCAATTTATTGCGGTAGCCGTAGGTTTTTTCACTGCGCTCGCACGGGGCAACGTCCGTTTCGATCCCGCCGATTTTTTTGAGCGTATCGCGCACGAGCGCGGTTTTGAACTTGAGCTGCGTGCGGTAATTGCAGTGTTGCAACTGGCAGCCGCCGCAACGCGAAAACACGTCGCATTTGGGGCGCACGCGCTCTTCCGCAGGCGCGAGAAGTTCTTCGATCTTGCCGTAACCGATGTTGTTTTTCACTTTCAGAATACGGATTTTCGCCTTTTCGCCGCAGAGAAGATACGGCACGAACACCGTGCAGCCGCCCGCCTTCACGATTCCCTCGCCCTGCGTGCCGATGCTCTCGCAAACCGCTTCCACAACGTCGTTCTTTTCCATCGCCTACCTCCTGATCCTCTTCACGAGCGCGTTCATCGTGCGCTGGCATAAAAATATCGCGTAATCGTAACACGCAAACACGAGCGTACCGCCGATAAACAGCACGGCGAAAAAATACCGGCTGACAAAAGGATACCAGCTTGCCTCGCTCAACCCGAACAGTTCGACGAGCAGAAACTGCCAGGAAAACCACATTACAAGGTCGAACCAAATCGCCTTGACCGCAAAACACGCGACATGCAGCCACGCTTTTTTAACATATTTTTTTTGCAAAAAATTTATGCCCGGATGAAGTCCGAAAAACATAAGGAAAGGCGCGATCGTAAGAATGGAAAATCCGCAGAACATAAAAGAAAGCAATGCCGCGCCGATTGCCGCGAGCAGCGATCCCGCCCAGAATTCTTTGGAAAGCGGCAGCATTAACGCAAACACCGCGAGAATATAGCCCGCGCCGAGTAGGAAATCGACGTAAGAGCCCGCCGTAAGGCAGAGTGCCGCCGCAGCGCAGGCAAGGGCGGATAAAGCAATCTCGAACGATTTCGTCGGCTTTTTCATGATAAACTCAGCGGCAGTTGCAGCAGAGGTTGAAAAGACAGTTCACGCACAGGAACGTATAGCAGAAATTCGCGCAGCTTGCGCACCAGTTTCCGCCCATCTGTTCGTCGCCCGAGGCGGGATTCGCGTCGGTATTCGGCGCGCCGCCCGTCTGTTTGGTATATTCCGAACGGTTTTTCAGGTTTTCGTATGCGTCGCGGTATTTGGCATTTTGCGCGTCCATCTGCATGGCGATCTCGAGCTGTTTCTTGCTCTCGTTCATCCAGTTTTTCTTATAGAATACGACCGATTGCAGATAGTGCCACTCGGCGTTGCGCTCGTTGAACGCGTCTAAAAGCGCCTGCGCGCGGGCGATATCGCCGCGTTTGATGCAGTCGGAAACTTCCTCGAACGCGCTCGAACCCTCGGTTTGCGCGCCGCTCTGGCGGCGTTCTTCCATGATTTCGGCATACGCCGCGTCTAATTTGCCCAGCATGCGCGCGGCATGGTTCCCCGCCTCGCCGTAGAGCCATTTTTCTTCGTTATACTTCTTCTTTAAGCGCTCGTACGCTTCCTTTATCTCTTCGTCGGTGGCGTTTTCGCTCACTTGCAGTATTTCGTAATTTTCTTTATTCATATCTATTTTTCCTTATAAGTCGGACCTGACGTTCAGATTTCCACCTGCATTTTGCGGGGCGGCAGCCCCTTCATCACACGGTCGGTTTCGAGCGGCATACCGCGCAAAATCACGTTATCGGTCAGATCGCGGTTGAAATAAAACTTGATTTGAGCAAGGCTTTCGCGCATGTCGTAAAACATCGTGTTGAACAAAAACGCAATTTCGCCGCCGTTGCGTTCCATGAGCGACTTTTTATCTTTATCGCCGTAACACAGCACGAAGGGATTGTAATTTTTCTTCTTTTTATCTTTCTCGTAGTCGTCGAGCGCGTCGATGAGGTAAATCCACTTGCCCAGCCCGTAAAAGAGCCGCCGCGTGTGTTCGGTCGCCTTGTCTTTGAGGAAATAATCGGAAAGCGACTGCATCATGCCCGCCGTCGGATCGGCCGCCATATCGGGCGAGGCGCACCGGCTGCGCTCGGTTTCCCCCTGCGTCTTCATATATTCTTCGACGAGGGAAACCATTTCGGGATAGCTCTTTTTTGCACGGCGGAATCCCTTTTTGAACCAAAGGCGTTTTCCGCGCCCCTTGCCGCCGTCCTCGATGTCGTCGGTGAGTTTGTAATAACACAGCACGGTGTTGAGCGCGCCCAGCTCTTTCGTCAGTTCGTCTACAACGGCGATCGGGCGTTTTTTGACGCGGTGCTCGAAACAGTTCTGTTTTTCGACCTTGATATCCGTGCCCGTCATGTTGTGCAACAGCGCGGATAAAAAAGTCATGTCGTAGCTCAGCCCCATACGCGCCGCCTGCCCGCACGATTGCGCGATGCCCTTGCAAAGCCCGCAATACATCGCTTTATAGAGCATCATGTCTTTAATATACAGATTAGGCAGATCGTAACGAACGTAACCGAACATTATTCCCCCTGATAAAAACCGACTTTACGGTATACCTTAGAAAGCGTTCTGCGCGCCGCCTTAAAGGCGCGCTCGGCACCCGAGGCAAGCACTTCGCCCAAATATTTTTTATCGGCGAGCAGGCGCTTTTGTTCCGCCTGTACGGGGGCGAGTTTATCCGCCACGGCTTCGCCCACGGCAAGTTTGAATTCGCCGTAGCCCTTGCCCGAAAATTCCCGTTCGGTATCCTGCACGCTTTTGCCCGTAAACGACGAATATATGCTGATGAGGTTGGAAATTCCCGCCTTATCTTCCGCCATGCGCACTTCGTTATCGCTGTCGGTAACGGCGCGCTTGAACTTGCGGATAACGGTATCCCTGTCGTCGCACAGGAAGATCGAAGCGTTGACGTTTTCGTCGGATTTGCTCATCTTCTTCGTCGGTTCCTGCAACGACATGATCTTCGCACCCGTTTTCAAAATAACGGGTTCGGGCACGCGGAAGGTTTCGCCGTAACGGTTATTGAAACGGATCGCGATATCACGCGCGATCTCGACGTGCTGTTTCTGATCGACGCCCACGGGCACGCAGTGCGCCTGATACAAGAGGATATCCGCCGCCATGAGCACGGGGTAATCCATCAGCCCCATGTTGATATTGTCGGCATGTTTTTGCGATTTATCCTTAAATTGCGTCATGCGTTGCATTTCGCCGACGTAAGTCGAGCAATTAAGCACCCACATGAGCTCGGCATGCTGCGGCACCTGCGACTGTACATAGAGCGCGCATTTTTGCGGATCAATGCCGCAGGCAAGGTAGAGCGCGGCCATCTCGAGGGTGCGGCGGCGCAGTTCGGCGGGATCCTGCCGAACGGTGATCGCGTGCATGTTGGCGATCGCGTAAAAACATTCGTATTCTTCCTGCATGGCGACCCAGTTGCGGATCGCCCCCGCATAATTGCCGATCGTCAGATTTCCGCTCGGCTGCACCGCCGAATATATGATTTTCTTTTCGGTATTTTCCATATCTCTTCCTTCCGTTACGTCAATATTATACTATAATTATAAGCCGATTGCAATTTGTTGAAACGCATTTTGCTTTCTTTCACGCAATACTCATAAACAAAAGGGGGCGCAAAAGCCCCTCGATCCTTTGTTTATCCTATAAAATTCAACACTTCGTCGAACATCTTCGCGGGCGGCACGCACGTCTTGAACCGAACGGGCTTATAGCGAATGGCTTTCAGACTTTCGGGCACTTTCATCGCCGTGATCAAATTGATACGCTTGATTCCCTTGAAACTGTCTTTGACGTCGTTGCCCGTGAGCGCATAATAAACGGCTTGCGGGAATTTATAAGGGCTTGCCGTCGAAACCACGACCATGGGGTGCGCCTCCGTCTCGTTATCCTCTTCGACGAACGCGGCATATTCCTGCGCCACTTTCATGGCGACGCCCGTATGCGTATCCATGGGGTAGCCGTAATCCATGAAAAATTCGTAAATGCACTCTACGGTATCCTCTTCGCCTGCATAGCCCGCATAGAACAGCTCGCGGTATGCCTTCAGCTCTTCGGGCGTGACCGAATACTTACCCTTGCCCGCAAGCGAGTTCATGCGCTCTGCCGTGAGCGCGGTGTTTCTGCCCGAAAGCTCGAAGACGAGCCGTTCCAGATTGGAAGAAACGAGGATATCCATGGAAGGCGACATCGTAAGACGGAAGGGGCGCTTGCAATCGTAAATGCCCTTTTTCCAGAAATCGGTGAGCACGTTGTTTTCGTTCGAGGCGCACACGAGCTTGCCCACGGGCAGCCCCATACGCTTTGCGTAGTAGGCGGCTAAAATATTGCCGAAGTTGCCCGTCGGCACGGTGAAATCGACTTTGTCGCCCATGGCGATCTGTTGGGAAGATACCAGATCGCAATACGCCGAAAAATAATAGGCGATCTGCGGGGCAAGTCTGCCGAAATTGATGGAGTTGGCGGAAGAGAGCACGATATTCTTGGCTTTGAGCTTCTCGACGCATTCCTTGGAAGAGAAGATCTTTTTGACGCCCGTCTGGCAGTCGTCGAAATTGCCCTTGATCGCGACGACGTTTACGTTGTCCCCTTCCTGCGTGCACATCTGCAAACGCTGCATTTTGGAAACGCCCTCGTCGGGATAGAACACCGTAATTTTCACCCCTTTCGCGTCTTTGAACCCTTCGAGCGCGGCTTTGCCCGTGTCGCCGCTCGTCGCGACGAGAATGAGCACTTCCTCTTTGATTCCGCAAAGATCGCACCCCTTGCGCAACAGATAAGGCAGCACGGTAAGCGCCATATCCTTGAACGCGCAGGTTGGCCCGTGATAGAGTTCGAGCATATACATGCCGTTTTCCACGCGCACCAGGGGCGCGGCGTCGCCGTCGTCGAAACGGGAATATGCCTCGCGGATCGCCGCCAAAAGCTCGTCCGCGTCATATTCGTCGAGGTATTTTTTGAGCACGAACGCCGTGCGTTCGGCATAATCCATGGCAAGCATGGCAGCAAGCTCTTCGCCCGACACTGCGGGAAAGGTTTCGGGAACGAACAATCCGCCGTCCGAAGCAATCCCCTGAACGATCGCGCGGGCAGCCGTAACGCTCTCCCCTCCTCTCGTACTGATAAATTTCATAAAAACCTCCCGCATGACAAAACTGTCACGCAAAGGTGACAGGTTGCCGAAACATTATAAAACTTCCGAAAATCCGAGAGGAAGCCCCTCTCGCATAAACCGCTTACAGATATTTTTTCGCGAAATCGGGCAGATCTTTTTCTTCGCAGCTGCAAGTGATATAGGTTTTGAGGTCGCGCATATCCGAAACCTTTTCGATCATATAAAAGAGCTGCGCCATATCTTTAAGCTGTTTGCCCGCAATGCGCGCAACGCCGTCGATGAACACATATTCGTTATCGTAACCGCCCGCGATCGCGCCTTTAATAAATCCGCAGAGCGCGTCCTCGCCTGCCACGACGTAATCGGAAACATCGACGAAACGGATCTCGCGGCGCAGATCGTACATATAACGTTTGGTATCCGTAATGAAAATCAGATGGCCCTTTGCCGTATCGACCGCGCCGTTCGCCGCGTCGATAATTTTCTTAGTTTTGCCGCTTCCTTTCGGTCCGCAGATTACTTTTATCATGATTCCTCCTGAAAAGCCTTTCGGCTGTTTATTTTCTTATCTTTATTCTATCAAATTTTTGCGTATTATTCAAGAGCTTTTGCGAAATTTATACGAAAATTTATTGCAAAGAACGTACAAAAGCGTCGATTCTGTCCAATCCTTCGAGCATATCTTTCATGGAAAGCGAATAAGAAAGGCGCACGCAGTCGTCCGCGCCGAACGCGATCCCCGGCACGACGGCGACCTTCGCGCTGTCGAGCAGGCAATCGGCGAAAGAAACCGAACCGTCGATCGTCTTGCTGCCGAACTTTTTGCCGTACAGTCCGCTTACGACGAGCATGGCGTAAAACGCGCCGTCGGGAATGATGCAGTAGACGTCGGGCATGTCGGAAATGCGCTCGATCATCGCAAGTCTTCTGCGCGCGAACCGCGCGACCATCTCTTCCACCGTCGCTTCGGGCGCAAGCAGGGCGCGCACCGTGGCATACTGTGCGATCGAGTTGGCGTTGCTCGTTGCGTGGCTCTGGAACGAGTCGATCGCCTTGGCGATATCTTTGGGCGCGGCAAGATACCCGATCCGCCAGCCCGTCATGGCATACGTCTTGGATACGCCGTTCACGGTGATCGTAAGATCTTTCATCTTATCCGAACATGCCGCCATGGAAAAGGGTTTCACGTCGCCGTAGACGAGTTTTTCGTAAATTTCGTCGGAAATAACGAAGATATTCGCCTCTTCGCACACCTTCGCAAGCGCGCGCGTTTCTTCTTCGGAATACACGGCGCCCGTGGGATTGTTGGGCGAATTGAAAATAAAGAGCTTGGTTTTGGGCGTGATCGCCGCTTTGAGCTGTTCGGGCGTGATCTTGAACCCCGTTTTCTTGCTCGCCTTGACGATCACGGGCACGCCGCCACACACCTTGACCACTTCGGGATAGGTGAGCCAGTACGGCGCGGGAATGATAACCTCGTCGCCTTCGTCCAAAAGGGCGAAACAAATATTGAAAATAGAATGTTTCGCGCCGTTCGAAACGATGATTTGCGAAGGCTCGTACTCAAGATCGTTATCGCGTTTGAATTTTTCGCAGACCGCGCGTCTGAGTTCGAGCGTACCCGCGGAGGGCGTATATTTCGTGTAGCCCTTTTCGATCGCCTCGACCGCCGCCTCGTTGATATGATCGGCGGTATTGAAGTCGGGTTCGCCCGCGCCGAACGAAATGACGTTTTCGCCCTCGGCTTTGAGCGTTTTCGCTTTGGCGCTGATGGCGAGCGTGAGCGAAGGGGAAAGCGAGCTTACTCTTTTTGCAAGTCTGTTCATAATATATCTCTCCGTAAATGAAGTACGAAATTTATTGCCCGCAATTATTCCCCCGTAAGCTGCGCCTCGCGGTCGGCGCGCGCGAGCGATTCGACCATGCCGTCGATCTCGCCCATCAAAAAGGTATCCATCGTGAATACGCTCAACCCGATCCGATGATCGGTAATTCGGCTCTGCGGAAAATTATAGGTGCGGATCCGCTCGCTTCTGTCGCCCGTGCCCACAAGGCTTTTGCGACTTTCCGCTTCCTTGCGCATGGCTTGTCCGTTATAGTAATCGTATAACCGCGTTTTCAGAACGCGGAACGCTTTTTCTTTGTTTTTGAGCTGGCTGCGTTCATCCTGACAGGTCACGACGATGCCCGTCGGGAAATGCGTGATGCGGATCGCCGTTTCGGTTTTGTTGACCTTCTGCCCGCCCGCACCCGACGAACGGAAGAGATCGACGCGGATATCCTCGTCTTTGATTTCGACCTCGACGTCCTCTGCGTCGGGCAGCACCGCCACGGTGACGGTGGAAGTGTGAATGCGCCCCTGTGATTCGGTTTCGGGAACGCGCTGCACGCGGTGCACGCCGCTCTCGTATTTGAGCAATTTATACGCGCCCCTGCCGCTCACGTTGACGATCGCCTCTTTCATGCCGCCCAGCTCGGTTTCGTTGAGATCGACGACTTCCCAAACCAGACGGTGTTTCGCACAATAGCCCATATACATGCGGTAGAGCTCGTAGGCGAACAGAGCCGCCTCTTCGCCGCCCGCGCCCGCACGGATTTCGAGCGTGCAACCGCGTTCGTCGTTTTTATCCTTGGGCAACAGCAGTATTTTAAGATCCGCAAGATAGGCGGCAAGTTTTTCCTTGCATGATTGCGCCTCGTCGAGCAAAAGGCGTTTCATTTCGCCCGATTCCCCTTCCGCTTCGTCCTGCGCCGCCTTCATTTCGGTTTCGCAACGCGTATACTGTTCGTATTTTTCGGCTATTTCATAAAGTTCCGCTCTCTCTTTCGAGAGCGCGGAAAACTTTTCGCGGTCGGATACCGTTGCCGGATCGGAAAGCTGTTCGCCCAGCGTTTCGTACCGTTTTGCAATTTCTTTTACTTTATCAAGCATATATCTGTTTCCGAAAGCCGAACGGGAAATTAAAATCCGATTTTGACGATGCGGTCGATTCCCGCCAGATCTTTCACCACCATGGCGAAATCGCAACGCGCCGTTTCACGGAAAATTCTGATAACTTCCTGCGCCTGATCTTCGCCTACTTCGAGAATGCACAGTCCGCCGTGCACGATGTAACGCCCGATCTTCGCGGCAATGCGGCGGTAGAAATCCAAACCGTCCGCGCCGCCGTCGAGCGCAAGGCGCGGCTCGAAGTCACGCACGTCGGGCGAGAGCGTTTCGATTTCCGCACTCGGCACATACGGCGGATTGGCGGTGATGACGTTGAACCTGCCGCGCACGTTTTCGAACAAATCGGATTTGACGAATTGCACGTTCGCTTTGTTCGCGCGGGCGTTTTCGCGGGCGACTTCGAGCGCCCCGTCGGAAATATCCGCCGCCGTGACGGTCACGTTTTTATCCTTCGCCGCCTCTAAGGCGCACGCGATCGCAATGGCGCCGCTGCCCGTGCACAAATCGAGCAGACTGTCGCCCTCGCTCAGGGCGGTGACGGCGTGCCGCACGAGAATTTCGGTTTCGGGGCGCGGAATGAGCACGCGTTCGTCCACTTTTAAGGTATAACCGTAAAAATCGGTATCGCCGTAGATATACCAGAGCGGTCTGCCCGTGAGACGTTCTTCGTAAACCGTTAGTATTTTTTCGCATTCCGCCTTGGATACAACGCGTTCTTCTTTGAGGTTGCCGCGCGTGATCCCGAGCGAAATGCTCACGATCCACTCGGCGTCCGATTCGTCGATCCCCGCCTGCGCGAAGTTGGTTTTAAGCGTTTCGAGCAGTTTGAGCATCTTGGTTTCGGTTGCGAATAATTTTTCGGGAACGGCGGGATTATCGTCCATTTCAAGCACCTTTTTGAATGCGTCGATCGCGCAATCGAGCATGTCGTCGTCGGGTTCGCGCGTCGTCAACAGTTGCATGAGATAACCGGGTGCCTTTAAGGGCAACACGACGGGCGACTGGATTTTTGCGAGCAGTTTGAGCACCTCGTACGAAATTCCCGCAACGATGGGCAGAAACAAAAGACGCAATAAAAACAAAATCAGGAAATCGAGCGCGGCAATGCCCGTGTTCAACCCGAGCACGCCCGCCACTAACCAGTTGACAAGCGAATACACGAGAATGGACACGATGAGCACGATAAAAATAAACGTCGTGCCGCACCGATCGTGCAGGCGCGAGCAGCTCTTCACGTTTTCTTTGGTCAATTCTTTGCCGTGTTCGTAACAATTGATGGTTTTATGTTCGGCGCCGTGATACATATACGTTCGGCGTACCGAGGGAATGAGGAAGGTTAAAAGAACGTAACAAATAAAAATCACAAGGCGGAAACCGCCTTCGATCAGACTGTACCAAATGCTGCCGCGGCTGCCGATCACGGGCGCGGCTTTCGCGATGAGATCGGTAAACCAGTTGGGGCAGAATAAAAAGAGTACGAGCGCAAGCGCCACGCCGAGCACCATGGAAAAGCCCGTTAAAATATCGCCCGCGCTGATTTTGAAACGCTCGGAAAGCCACTTCGAGAATTTGGAAGTTTCGCCCTCTTCGGAAGAGAGCGCCGCGTCGGAAGAGCGCATGAGCGCGCCCATACCCATCGCGAGCGAGGAAACGAAATTGAAAATCCCGCGGAAAAAGAACATGCGGGAAAGCCGCCCGCGTTCTTCGGGCGGTTTTACTCTGCGCGCTTCGGTATGCAATTCGCCTTTTTCGTCGCGCACGACGGTAGCCATGGCGCGCTTACCGCGCATCATGACCCCTTCGATCACCGCCTGACCGCCGATATAGGTACAATTCGTCTTTTTTTCCATTGCCCGCCGCCGAGTTTAATCAAGATTTAGTATAATCAGCCGAAATTGCATATAGAACAAAGCAGCCTCGGAAAAGAGGCTGCGTGCTGTTAAATACCGTATCTTTTCTTGAACTTATCAACACGTCCGCCTGTATCGACGAGCTTCTGTCTGCCCGTGAAGAACGGGTGGCATTTCGAGCAAATATCAACTTTGATGATATCCGCATCCTTCGTCGTGCCCGTTTCGAACTGCGCGCCGCAGGCGCAGACGACCGTCGCCGTGTGATACTTGGGATGAATATCCTGTTTCATGGTTCACCTCTTCCATTCGAATAACTTCCCTTATTATATTCCTTTTTTCGCCGTTCGTCAACTGATTTTCTTATTCATTTGCAAAAAGTTGCTTTTCCGCCCGAAATTTCGTGCAAACAGAGAAAAAACAAAAATTTTTCGGAAACGCTTGCCAAATAAAGGCAATTGCGGTATAATTTACGGTATGAATATCTGGAAAGCGACCGCACCCCGCTCGCTCGTGCGGGAGGAGTGCGAGGAAACCGAACAGGAAGGCAAACTGCGCGTCCGCGTGACGAAAGTGCTCGTATGCGATTTAGACGCGAAGTTGCTTTCGGGTAGCGCAAAGCTCAACTATCCCTGCATTCCGGGGCGTTTTGCCGTGGGCATGATCGCGGGGGAAAGCGACGATCCGCAATTCCCCAAAGGCAGAAGAGTGGTTCTGCACACCTTTTTGCCCGCGCCCGACCCCGGCACGGACAAAGCCGATTTTTCACGTTGCGCTTACGACGTGCGCGGCATTACCTGCGACGGATTTTTGCGCGACGTGATGTATCTTTCGCCCGACGAAATGACCCCCCTGCCCGATTCGGTGAACGACGAACAGGCGCTTTTATTGCACCATGTTGCCCTTGCCAAGGCGTCCGTCGAACGGCTTAACGCCCAAAAAGGACAGCACGTCGCCGTCGTCGGGGCAAATCTTTTGGGAATTTTTATCTGCCAGCTGCTCATTTATCAGCAAGCCGCGCCCATTCTGATCGACTGCGACGCAAGCCGCCTCGATTTTGCGCACGGCTGCGGCATTTATTACACGGCACTCACGAACGAAACGCTGCTCGACAACGTTGCCTCGCTCACGGGCGGAAGAATGGCAAGCGGCGCCGTTTATTCGCTCGATTCGGATAACGACGTTTCCGCCGCCTTCGGCGTATGCGCAAGAAGAACCAACGTCGTCATGAGCGGACTGGCGCCCAACAGCGTGAAGATCGACATCAACGCCGTCCTGCAAAAACAGATCATTCTGCAAGCGGTGTGCGATTGCTCGGACTATTTGGAAACCGCCATCAACCTCACGGCGCAAAAAGCCGTTTCTTCGGAATATTTCAAAGCCGAAATTTTCCGCGCGGTCAACGCGGAAGCGGCGTTCTCGGAAACGGGGCGCGACGTTTCGGTTTTCCGCTACATCAACCTCGTCTGATTTCGGAGGCAAGCATGATCAGATTTATCGCAACCGATCTCGACGGCACACTGCTCGATAACGAGCGGCGTCTGCCCGACGAGATATTCGACGTCGTGACGGAGCTCGACCGCTACGGCGTTCTTTTTGCACCCGCAAGCGGCAGGCAATACGCCAACCTCGTTAAGCTGTTTGCGCCCGTCGCCGACAAATGTATGTTCCTGTGCGAGAACGGCGCGCTTGTCAAATACAAAGGGCAGACGCTCTACCTCAACCCCATTCCCGACGGCGAAATCGTGCGCGCACTCGACGAGATCCGTGCGATTCCCCACCTCTACCCCATGCTGTGCGGTCCCGAAAACGCATACGTCGAAAGCAACGAGCAACCCTTTTACGGACTTGCCGCACACTCTTACACCAACTGTGTGCTGACCGAAAACCTGAACGGCGTTATCGGCAAGGAACAGATCTGCAAGATCGCCGTTTACGATGAACTCGGCTCGGCGGTCAACTGCATCAAAAAACTGCCGCAACGCCTGAGCGGACTGCGCATCATTCTCTCGGGCGCGGACTGGTGCGACGTTTCGGCGCCGAATGCCGACAAGGGCGCCGCGGTGCGCTTTCTGCGCGAAACCTTCGCCATAAAACGCGAGGAATGCGTCGCGTTCGGCGACCATATGAACGATTACGAAATGCTCACGGAATGCGGCACGGCATATGTGACCGAAAACGCCTATCCCCCTTTGAAAAAAATGATCCGCAACACCGTGCCTTCCAACCGCGAAGGCGGCGTCATCCGCAAGATAAAAGAAATTCTCAGAACCGTTCGGGAGGAACGCGCATGAAACTCATGATCGCCTCGGATATTCACGGCTCGTCTTATTATTGCGACCTGCTCAGAAAACGCTTTTTTGAAGAACAAGCCGACAAGCTGCTGTTGCTCGGCGATTTGTTATATCACGGCGCACGCAACCCCCTGCCGCGCGAATACGATACGCTGAAAACAGCGGCGATCCTCAACGGCATGAAAGAATTTATCTTCTGCGTAAAAGGCAACTGCGATTCGCAGGTAGATACGCTCGTGCTCGAATTTCCCGTCGAGGCGCAGTTTGCGGCGTTCTTTGCGGCGGGGCGCACAATCGTCGCCACGCACGGACACGAAACGCCCGCCGTTCTCAAACGGGGCGACGTGCTCTTGAACGGACATTTTCACGTTCCCGCCTACGAAGAACGCGAACATTACACTTATATAAACTGCGGTTCGGTTTCCATTCCGAAAGAAAATTCCCCCCATTCCTGCATGATCCTCGAAGAAAACGCGCTGCGCTGGATCGATCTGGAAACGGGCGCTGTATTTCGGCGCGAAAATTTGTAAACCTACATAAATTTTAATTATTTTTGGTAAAACTCTTGACATTTCGTCATATAATATGTAGAATAATACTATCAAATAAAAATAAGTAAAGGAGTTGGAAAAATGGCAAAGAAAGGCGATTATTTTGGTTTGGGTTATATCGTAAGCGTTATCCTTGCGATCATTCCCATCACTTCGTGGATCTGCGGTATCATTACCCGTTTCTCGGAAGGAAAAATCGTTGCAGGAATTATCCGTATCTTCTTCGGGTTCAACATCATTTGGATCTGCGACCTCGTGCTCATGATTATTTCCAAGCACATTCTTCGTCTTCTTCCCGTCTGAGGAAAGCCGAAAAAGTAAAAAACCCCGAAATATTCGGGGTTTTTCTTTTTTTATTGTGAATTAAAGATCGAACGCCACTGCCGTCAAATCGTCGGCAAACGTACCGCAGAATTCTTTTAACGAGGCTTTGAGCCGTTCGATAAACGCCTCGGCGGTATCCGATTTTTCCAAAATTGCCTCGACGCGTTCCAACCCGTACTGTTCCCCCGCGCCGTTGCGGCTTTCCAAAACGCCGTCGGTAAGCAGAACCAAAATATTGCCGGGAACGTAACCGATCACTCTGTCTTCATAATAATAATCGGGCATCCAGTTGGAAATGGGCGGTGAGTTCATGACGATCTCGTCGATCCCCAGCGCGCTTTTCAAAAGGACGGGCGCGTTGTGCCCCGCCACGCTGTAACAGATCTCGCGCCGCGTTTTATCTATGCGCGCCGCCGCCGCCGTCACATACGAGCGTTCGTCGAGGTTGAGTTCCTGAAATTTGGCGTTGAGCCCGCGCATGGCGCGCGCAGGGGAAGGTTCGCTGCGATCCCACCCCGCCTTGACAAAGGCAGAAAGCATGCCCGCCGAAATCCCCTTGCCCGATACGTCGGCGATCAGCCCCATCGTCTGCCCTTCCGCCTCGTAGACGTCGGGCAGGTCGCCGCCGATTTCACGGCAGGGAATATACATAAAGGAATACGTCGTGCCGCTTCTGCCCGAGGCGGGCGGCAACAGCCGTTGCTGAATATCCTGCGCGTTATACATTTCGCGCGCAATCTCGCTCTGATAGGCGTTATCGACGACGCCCAAACAGTACTTGCCGAGCGGACTGACCTTGATGCGGAAGGAAATTTCCTCTTCGCCGCTGCGCACGATGAGGTTGCGGAACGCCGAACCGCCGTTGCGGAAGGCGTCCGCGAACACGCCGCGCACGGTGCAGTAAGCGCAACGCACGCCTTTTCCGCATACGGCAGCCTTTTCGCCGCACGGGATCGCGCCGCGCAAATCCCCTTTGGCGCGCAGAGAACGGAACGCCTCGCGGAACGCGCGGTTGGTATAGCGCACTCTCAGTTTTTTATCGACGACGATCGCCGCCGTCGGAACGGAGTCGAGCACCGCCTTATAAAGATTAGCCATTAAAAAACATTATACAATATCCTGCGGAAATTTGCAATTTTTTTCACAATCTGTTATACTGATTTCATGAAATTTTCCGACGAGGCATGCCCGTGAGAGAACTTTTACCCCTGCCGCTCATCGATCTTGCCGCCGCGCTACCCTTCCCGCTCTACTTAGTGGGCGGCAGCGTGCGCGATTTTCTGCGCGGCGCGTTGCAGGAAAACCCCGATTACGATATCTGTTCGTACGGCGACGAAGAAGTATTTATGCAGACCGCGCGCGCGATGGGGTTTACGGTCAAGTCGGTATTCCGCGCCACGGGCACGGTGAAACTTGCCGACGAACGCAAAAACGAATACGAATTTACACGGTTTCGTTCGGATAAATACGTGCGCGGCATGCACCGCCCGAGCGAAGTTTGTTTTACAAACGATATCGCCCTCGACGCCGTGCGCCGCGATTTTTGCGCGAACGCCGTTTATTACGACGTAAAAAATGCCCGTTTCGTCGATCCGCTGGGGGGCATGTACGATATCGAACGGAAAATCCTGCGCACCGTCGCCCCCGCGAAAAAGGTGTTCGGCGAGGACGGATTGCGCCTTTTGCGCCTTGCCCGCATCGCCGCGCAGACGGGATTTTCGCCCGACGAAGAATGTCTTGCGGGCGCAAGGGAAAACGCCGCGCTCATATGCGACGTCGTGCCCGAACGCGTTTACGCCGAACTGAACGCCCTGCTGCATGCCGACGAAAAGGCGCGCGACTCTTCCGCGCCCTACCGCGGGCTGTGCATTCTGCGCGATACAAAGGTATTGCACCGCATTCTGCCCGAATTGACGGCGGGCGAAGGCATGGCACAGCGGAGCGATTTTCACGCGCACGACGTGCTGGAACATTCTTTGCGTTGCGTGCTGTACGCGCCCCCTTGCATCCGCTGGGCGGCGTTGCTGCACGACGTCGGCAAACCCTTCTGCTTTTTGCGCGACGGAAATTTTTACAAGCATGCCGAAGAGGGCGAACCCATCGCGCGGGCAATCCTCGCCCGTCTGAAAGCCCCTTCGCGTCTCAAAGAAGAGACGGCGGCGCTCGTGCGCTTACACATGCGCGACCATATGCAGAATATGCGCGTATCCAAAGTGCGCCGCGAACTTGTCGCCGCCTATCCGCTGCTCGACAAGCTGTTCGCCCTCAAACAAGCCGATTATTCCGCCTGCAAAGACGATTTATCGCCCGCGCCCGCCGTCGTCAAATGGAAAACCGTTCTTGCCGAAATGAAAGCAGAAGGAGCGCCGCTCACCCTGAAAGACCTTGCAATCAACGGCAACGACCTGCATGCGCTGGGCACGCCGCCCGAAAACACGGGGACCGTGCTGGAAAGACTCTTCGCCGAATGTGTCGCCGACGGCACGCTCAACGAACGCAAACGCCTGTTACGCCGCGCCCGCGCCTTAACCGAATAAGAAACAAAAGGAAAAACACATATGGAAATCGCCCTTCTCATCGTATGCGCCGTGCTCTCGGCGCTCAGCCTTGCCGTCTGCGTGTATCTGCTCGTGAAAAAATCGCCCGCCCGCGACGACGCGCTCACGCAGGAAACGCTGCGCCGCCTCGAAGAAAAAACCGACTCGATCGGCAGACTTGCCGATTTCAACGCGCGCACGGCGGAAAATTTCAGCCGCAACACCGAACAGCGGTTGCAGAATATGCAGAACCGCTTAAACGAGGACATCAAATATATCGTGGACGCCAACGCGCAGAACCTCGAACGCATCCGCCGCTCGGTGGACGACAAACTGACAAGCTCGATCGACGGACGGCTTTCCGACAGTTTCGCGCGCGTGAGCGAACGTCTTGAAAAAATGTATGAGAGCGTGGGCGAAATGAAGAGCCTTTCGGGCAACGTGCAGGATATCAAACGCGTTTTTTCCAACGTAAAACTGCGCGGAACGTGGGGCGAGGCGCAGCTTGACGCGCTGCTCTCGCAGATGCTCGCGCCCGAGCAATACGAACGCAGCGTAAAATTAAACCCGCTCGACAACGCCATCGTCGATTTTGCCGTGTTCCTGCCCGCGAAAGACGGCACCGTACCCCTGCCCGTCGACAGCAAGTTCCCCGTCGAAGAGTTCGAACGGCTCTCGGAAGCGAGCGAACGCGCCGACAAGGAAGGCGAGGAACGCGCGCGCAAAAACCTCGAACGCGCGGTAAAATTGCAATGCGATTCGATCGCGAAAAAATACATACTGCCGCCCCTTACCACCGATTTTGCCGTCATGTATCTGCCTTCCGAGGCGCTCTATGCGGAAGTGGCGCGCATGAGCGGACTTTCCGATTATATGCGTACGCGCCGCGTGATTGCCTGCGGGCCCACCAACTTCGGCGCCCTGCTTTCGGTTCTGCAAACGGGCTTCCGCACGGCGGCGATCGAAAAGCGTTCGGGCGAACTCAGAGAAACGCTCGACGGATTCCGCCACGACTTCGCGCTCTTTTGCGAACTGCTCGAAAAGACGCGCAAAAAGTTGCAGGAAGCGCAGGACGCCGTGGAAAGCGCGGAAAAACGCACGAACACCATCGGCAGAAAGCTCGATTCCTTCCGCCAAATCGGCTCGCCCGACGGCGGCGACCAAACGTAAGGCAAAACTTCCCTTTTTGCGATGCGCGAAAAGTACTTGCCTTTTGTGAAATTATCTAATATAATAAAGACATGGGCACGATCGAACGCATGGCGGAACGCGACGAAAGGCTGTTTCCCGCCGAAGAACAATACACAAACGCGCGCACCGTGCAGGGCGCCGTACTCAGCGCATGCGGCAACGTAAAACATGTGAAAAGCCCCAAACGCTTTAAGATTTATAGCAACGGAACACTGCTTTTGCGCATTACGGAAGGCGGCGGTTTCATCAAATGGGCGCGCGGCGAGTTTCCCTTTACCGCGGGCGATTTGCTACGCCTCAAACACACGGGCGAGGCGGAATTAAACGGCGCATGCGCGTTTTACTATATTCAGGAGGATTAAACCGAGATGTCCAGAAAAAACCGGGAAGAAAACAGAGAAGAACAGGAACGGGAAGTTCTCACCCGCAAAGAAAAAATTGCCTACGAAAAAGAACTGGTGCACGAAGGGAAGATCCTGCCGCGCTATTCGCCGCGCAATCCGCTCGGGCGGCTGTTGCTTTTGATCCTCGTCTTTTTCTTCGGGCTGTTCGCCGCGATCGGCGGCATCATCGGCACGTTCGCCTATCTCGGCACACGCCCTTTGAAAGAAGGGTTCGACCTCTTTAACCTCGATTACGAAAAATTCCTCACCGACGACGCCGCGAACAAATCGGTGCTCGACATCACGCAAACGCTTACGGATTTTCAGAAGCTCAATTCGCTCGGTGCGATTTCCGAATACACGCCCCTCGTCGATACGCTGCTCGACGGGCTTGACGCCCAGCTCGGCGCACTCGGCGTGCACGTCGATAAAACCGAACTCAAAGCCACCCCGTTCGATCAGATCGGTGCGTATTTTTCCGAAAACGTCGTGCAGTCGCTCGTGCTCGGCGAAGCCCTTTCCTTAAAACCGGGCGACAACGCGCTGCTCATCACCCTCTGTTACGGTGAGGAAGGCGTCGATTACGACATCGAAACGGTGGAAACCGAAGAAGGCGCGTCGCAGAAATTCGTCATGAAAGAAGGACATTCCCCCATGACGGTGGGCGGCATCAAGAACAGCGACATGAGCGTTCTGCTCGAAAAGGTCACGTTAGAGGCGGCGCTCAACATCACCGCCGATTCCGACGCCCCGATCCGCTACCTTGCCTACGGCAGCGAAGGCGTCAACTACGAGATCCGCACCGAAGAGGGCGTAAAGAGCATCGTCATGCTCACCGATCCCGCAACGAACGAACCCTATAAAAAGAAGACCATCGCGGCGCTGACGGCGGCGGACGCCGATCTCTTGGGCGGCGCGAAGATCCGCGACCTCTTGACCGTCGGCGACGACGCGACGGGCATTCTCGCCGCGGTGAAAGACTGGACGATCACCGAACTTTCCGATCCTAACCGCATCGAACGGCTCAGAATCTCGCAGATCATCGACGTCGATTCGGCAAACGAACTCGGCAAAAAACTTGCCGAGTGGCGCGTGGGCGAACTGACGGAAGGCTCGAAATTCGATTCGCTGTTGCTGGGCGACATCATCACGATCGACGAAAATTCCCCCGTTATTTTACGCAATCTTGCCGATACGCCGCTGGGCGGCTGCGGCGCGGCGGTCGAACAGTTCCGCCTCGGCGAAATTTTAGGCGAGGGCGTTTCCGAAAACAAACTGCTCGGCAAGCTGCAAAGCAGCACGCTCAAAACGCTTGCCTCCGATCTCGAAAACTTCACGGTTGCCGACCTGTTCGGCGACGAACTCTATTCCTATATGCGCATTACGACGGACGAGGACGGCAATCCCCTTACCTACGCCGCCATCGTGAAAGCGTACGAAACGGGTCACACCGACGCGGACGGATCGAAAAAAGACCTCAACCCCGTTATCATCGACGATAAATCGGAAGAGCGGAAAAATATTCAGAGCTACTTCCTGCACGGCAATACCGAGGTCGTGCTCGGCGTGTTCGAAAAGACCGAGGGCGGCTATATCCTGCTCGGGCGCGATTTAACGGTTTACACCGACGGCGCGCGCAAATATATCGAACGCACCGTCGTGTTGGAACCCGTTTACGAATGGAAAAGCGTCGACTATGCAAGCGGCGAACTGCTCGCCCTGCCCGCGGGCGACAGCGTTTCCGCCGACAAAGGCGCAAATACTCTTGCCACGCCCGAAAGCGTGAAGGGCGAACCCTATCTGCAAGGCGGCAATCCCCTCTACTATCTGAGCGGCGGCAAGTATTATCCCCTCTTTACCGACGTATACAGCATATATATCGTCAATGAGAACAACGAGCGCATCGACCTCGATAATTCGGTTTCAAGCTACACGACGCCCGACGGCGAAACGCTTGTGCCGAATGCGGGAAAGGTTTCTTACCGCGGCGCCGATTATTTCATCAAGACCAAAAAGGCAAGCGGCGATACCGCAGGTTACGATTACATTTCCGCACAGATCGCGGTGGAAGAATATTACTACGACCAAACGCAAACGGCGTTTTCTTCGGATAACCTCTACGCGGCCGACGAAGTCGAAGAGCGTTGGCGGCTTGCAAACGGCGACGGCACGTTTACGGACGTCGACCGCTTCCTCGACGGCGTGTGGTATCTTATCTTCGGCGGCGAACAGCGCGACGAAAGCGGTAATTTGATACTCGACGCAAACGGCGCGATTACCGTGATTGACCGCACGTCGACGCCCCTTTTCGAGGTCGCGGGATCGATCGCGGGCGTGACCGGAACGCTCAACAACATGCCGCTTCGGCAACTCTATCTTCACGGCGTGATCTCCGAAAACCCCTACGTCGAACTGCCGGCGGGCAATCTCAACGATCTCACCATCACGGGTTGCATTCAATACATTGCAAATCTGAGCGCGATCGGGGGCTGACGGCAAATATTTTTTATAATTTCTTTGCAAGCGCCAAGAAAAGGCGTTGACTTGCGCAAAAATTTATAGTACAATAAAGGAACGGGCTTGACCCGAAATCAAAACCTTGCGTGCCCCAAGGCACGCCGTAAAGACCGGGAGGTGAAAATTATGCAAAAGTACGAGATGCTCATTCTGCTCAAGAGCGATCTGGAAGAGGAGGCGAAAGAGGCGGAACTCAAAAAGTACGCCGAGATCGTGACTTCCATGGGCGGCAGCGTAGAGGCTACCGACAAGTGGGGCGTGAAAAAGCTCGCTTACCCCATCGCGTTCAAAGCAGATGCGTTTTATGCGCTTATGACGTTCGTAGCCGACGGCGCGGCAGTCAAAGAACTCGACCGCGTTGCGGGGATTTCTTCAAACGTTTTGCGCCGCATGATTACGAAAACAGAGGAAAAGTAAGATGAATAAGGTATTCTTGATCGGAAACTTAACGCGCGACCCCGAACTGACCGAAACGGCAGGCGGCGTGAGCGTGTGCCACTTCGCCATTGCGGTGAACCGCTCGTACACCTCGTCCGAAGGCGAAAGACTTACCGATTTCTTCAACGTGACCGCATGGCGCGGACTTGCCGACACCGTTGCGCGTTACACCAAAAAAGGCAGCAAAGTCGCCGTATCGGGCAGCATTCAGATCCGCAATTACGAAGACAATGCGGGCAATAAACGCACCGCGGTCGACGTGATCGCACAGGACGTGGAATTCTTAACGCAGAAAAGCCAGAATCAGGGCGACGATTTTTACGATTCGCCCGCGCCCCAGCAGAGCGCGCCGAAAAAGAAACCTGCGCTCGAATCGTTCGACGACGACGGCGATATCCCCTTTTAGTACGCAGTACTGAACCAATCATTATTTAAGGAGTAAAATTATGGCAGAAGAAAATATCACCGCAGAGGAAGTAAAAACCGAAGAAGCTCCCGTTGCTGCGGAACCGAAAGAAACGAAGGAAGGCGCGCGCGAAGGCAGACCTGCAAAAAAGAACTATAAGCGCCAGAACTTCAAAAAAGTTTGCCTGTTCTGTCAGGAAAAGTCGACGATCGACTATAAGGAAACGGCAAAACTGAGAAAGTTTATCAGCGAGGGCGGCAAAATTCTGCCCCGCCGCATGACGGGCACCTGCGCAAAGCACCAAAGAGTGCTTGCCGCGGCGATCAAACGCGCCCGCGTTGCCGCTTTGATTCCCTTCAAAGCAGAGTAAAAAACACCGTTCAAAAAAGCGCGGAATGCTCCGCGCTTTTTTCGTATATCCTATTTTCTTTGTACCCTTCCGTTTTTCAAAAGATATACGCCGCTGCCGCCCTTCCCGAAAAAGAAATCGGTGCCGAAAAGCGGCGGATTTTCAAAATCGATTTCCACCGCGATATTCTGCGCAAACAACACGGCTTTATCGCGTTTTTCATAGCGCAGCATCCATTCCCCTACCCTGACTTCGTTGCCGAACACCACCTCGGTTTTCTGCAAGCCCGTCGGAATTTCCTCTTTGGCATAAATAACCTCCGCATTCAGGAACGCCGCCACGTTGATTGCGTCAAGCTCGTCGTCCGACAAACAGATTACGGCATCGAGTTTGCCGCCGTAATTACGGTTGAGGAAATCTTTACAAGCGCGCAGCGAAATATCGCCGTCGATGACGAGCGCCGCCTCATGCGGCGTGCGTACGAGCAGTAAATCGCCCGAAGTCGTAGAATACGCCGAAAGACGGCATCCCGCGAACACGACGTTCGCGCGTACAACGGCAAGCGTAAACAGACAGCAGGCGCACACCGCCGCGATTCCCTTTGCAAGCGGTTTGAGCCCGACGCGCTGCGTGAGCACGACGCAACCCGTCATAATCGCCGCGCCGCCCGCTCCGAGCGCAAAACCCGTGATCACAAACGAAACGTCGACGGCGGTCAGTACGACTAATAACAACGAAACCAGCCCTGCGGGCACCAACATGACGCCCGTCCACGTCGTGACGAGCGCAACGAGCGAGCAAAGGATCAAACACAGTAACAGAACGGGCAGACAGGGCAACAGAAAGAAGTTAAACAGCAACGCCCATACCGACGCATACCCGAACAGTTGCATCAAAAGCGGAAAAGTAAAAAGCTGAACGGAAAGGCTCGCCCCGAGATATTGTGCAAGAAAGGCGGGAAATAGGATCTTGCGGAACAAACGGGTAAACGTATGCGAGAAGAGTGCCAGCGCAAGCACGGCGGAAAACGAAAGCTGAAACCCCGCGGAAAGAAACTGCGCAGGCGCGACGGTGAGAATGACGAGCGCGGCAACCGAAAGCGAAGAAAGCAAATCGTTTTTGCGCCCCGTCACGCGGTGCGCGCTCAGAATCATGCACATAATGAGCGCGCGCACGGAAGAAACGGTGAACGCGCAGAGAGCGGCATAGCATACCGCGGCGGCAATGGCAGGCAACGGCGCAAATCGTTTGAGCGGACGGCAAACAAACAGCACCGCCGCGTAGACGATGCCGATATGTAAGCCCGAAACGGCGAAAATATGCGCGATCCCGCCCTGCCGCGCGGCATCGGCAAGCCCTTCGTCCATAGAAGAAGAATTGCCCGTCAAAAGAGCGTAGGCAACGCTTGCTTCGTCGCGCATCATCGTGTTGTGCAACAGATCGTATATTTTGGCGTTCAGGCGCAGCAACGCACCCTTTTCGCCCGTTTTTTCGTATTCCGCAAAAGAGGTTTCGTAACGGATATCCTTTGCAAACGCGTATGCGTTCTTGTTCCCCTTCGGTAATTCACGCCGCAGCACGTTTGCGGTAAAATACACGACGTCGCCCGGACGCAATGTTTCTTCGGTGCAATACGCCGTCATCTTTCCGCCCGAGGAAACGCCGTCGAAAGAAAGATCTTTGAGCGTGCAGGAATGGTAATTGTTGCCGATCGTGAACGATTCCACCGTGCCCCGCACTTCGTATTCGCCCGCGGGCACGCCCGAAGAATACCGTTCGCACGCGAAATGCGTCAGCCCGATCCCCGCGCCGAAAAACACGAGCACGGTGACCGCGATCGATGCGATGCGTTTCCAACCAAAGGGGCGCAGTGCAAAGATAAAAAGCAAGACGAAGGGAACGAAGGTATAAAACGAAAAACGGTGAAGCCGTACGGCACAGTAGAGCGCAATACCCGCCATCAGCCCCAGCGCACAGAAAAGAAAAAAACGGAAATTGATCAGCGGCGTTTTCTGTTCCGCTACCCTTTCCGTTTTGGTTGTTGCCCCGTCCCCCATGCCTTTTCCTTTGTTGAAATCAATAATCCTTTAATCCTGCAAGATAGTCGATGCTCACGCCGAAATATTTCGAAAGCGCGATCAGATTTGAGAGTTTCGGTTCCCGTAAACCGTTTTCCCAGAAACTGATACAGCCCTTACTGATGCCGATTTCATCCGCCAGCGCTTGTTGCGACAATCCCTTTTCCGACCGCAAAGCAATCATAATTTGCGCAAACTGCGATTCCATACCGATATTATCTTACAGTTGTAAACAAGAATGCCGTTCGTTTACAATTGTATACAAAAATTTCGTCGCCCTGAGCGTAGCCGAAGGGTCTTAACAGGATTCCTCGACTTCGCTCGGAATGACAGAAAGCCAGCTCTATGCCGCTTTGTCACCCTGAGCGCAGTCGAAGGGTCTTGACATTCAACCGAGTTCTTTTTTGAACTTTTCCATGATTTTGCTCTCGATACGCGAGATCTGAACCTGCGATACGCCGATCGCCCGCGCCACCTCGCTCTGCGTCATATCGCGGAAATACCGCAAAATGACGATTTTCCGCTCGCGTTCGGGTAGTTGCTCGATTGCCTGTTTCAAGAGCATGCGCTCGATCATGTCGTCCTGATCGTCCTTCGCGGGCAGTTTTTCCAAGAGCGTTGCCGACTTTTCGTCTTTGTAGTCGCTCTGTTCATATATGGAAACGGGCATGCGGTTGGAACCGAGCGTGAACACCACTTCGCTCTCGTCGAGCGAAAACGCGGCGGCAAGTTCTTTTACCGTGGGTTGACGCGCATTCTGCGCATTGAACTCTTCGATATACCGATTCATTTCCCGCGCCGTCTTTTTCATCGAGCGCGAAACCTTGACGCTGCCGTCGTCACGCAAAAAGCGCTTGATCTCGCCCGCGATCATGGGAACGGCATACGTTGAAAAACGAACGCCGAAACGCTCGTCAAAGCCCGCTATCGCTTTCAGAAAGCCCATACAGGCAAGGGAATACAAATCGTCGTATTCCACGCCCTTGCCCAGATAACGTTTCAGAATGCTCTTCAGCAGCGAAGTATTATTCGATAATAATTTTTCCTTCGCCGCGTTGTCGCCCTGCTTCGCCAAACGAATACAGCAAAGCGTTTCCTCTTCACATAGCATCGGCTTCCGCCTTTGCGCCGAAGTCCTTGCTCATCTTCACGGTCGTGCCTACCCCCGGCGCCGATTGCACCGAAAAGGAAGTCATGAACGTCTGCATAATGGTAAAGCCCATACCCGAGCGCTCCTCGTCCGGCAGCGTGGTAAAAAAAGGCGTCAACGCCTCTTCGAGGTTGCCGATCCCCCGCCCGCTGTCGGAAATTTCGATATGTAGGAAATTCTCATCCGTTTTACAGGCAATGCGGATCCACCCTTCCCCGTCCGCATAACCGTGCACGATCGAGTTGGTAACGGCCTCGGAAACCGCCGTCTTGACGTCGGAGAGCTGCGCAAGCGTGGGATTGAGCGAGAGCGCGAACGCCGCCACTGCGTTGCGGGCGAACACCTCGTTTTCCGAACGCGCCAAAAATTTCAACTGCATTTCATTCATAGCTCACCTTAAACCTTGGGCATCAGAGAATAGACGCCGCTTAACGTTAATATTTTATCCGTACCCGAGTTGGGGTTTTCAAGATACATACCCATGCCGTAACGCTTCAACCGATTATATCTGCCGATCAGGAACCCGATCCCCGTCGAATCCATAAACTTCACGCCCGCCAGATTAAAAATGGCGCGCGAAAGCCCCGCGTTCTCGTCGATCAGCGTATCGGCGTCGCGGCGGATACGGGATACGGAATGTTCGTCTATCTCACCCGAGAGGTAGACGTATAAGCTGTCCCCTTTGCGAAAGCCTTGCATTTCCATCAAAAATCCTCCTGTATCCGCGCTGAATTCGGACGGCGGATACGGTCAAAACGATTGTAACAAAACGCGCGTGACGAATAAATGAACGTCGTGACAAAAGAAGAGGAAAAACGTCGAAAAAAAAGTATTTTAATTTTGCAAAATGATTGAAAAAATACTTGACTTTTGCGCGCATTTATAATATTATTAACAAGCATTGTGATTGATTTCTTGGTCACGGGCCTTTAGCTCAGTTGGTTAGAGCGGTCGGCTCATAACCGATTGGTCCGCGGTTCGAGTCCGTGAAGGCCCACCAAAGCCGTTTTTGTAAGAGAAATCAACACGGTCTGCCGTTTTATACGGCCCGATAGCTCAGTTGGTTAGAGCGCCAGCCTGTCACGCTGGAGGTCGACGGTTCGAGCCCGTTTCGGGTCGCCAAACAGAGCCTCATTCCGAGGAATGAGGCTCGTGTCTTGAAAAAGGCACACATGCCTTGGTAGCTCAGTTGGTAGAGCAACGGACTGAAAATCCGTCTGTCGGTGGTTCGATTCCGCCCCAAGGCACCACCCTTGCCGGTGTAGCTCAACTGGCAGAGCAGCTGATTTGTAATCAGCAGGTTACAGGTTCGATTCCTGCCACCGGCTCCATCGGTTTTTCAATTTCATATTCGGGAAGATTCCAGAGCGGCCAAATGGATCAGACTGTAAATCTGACGTCTACGACTTCGGTGGTTCGAATCCACCTCTTCCCACCATTAAATGACTGATAAGAACCCTATCTTGTCAGTCATTTTTCTTTGTACATTTATTTACAAAGAATGATAATTAACTACTTTATCCACTTGCGTAAATCTCTTTTTTTTGTTACAATATCGCTATAAAAGTATAAAGGAGTAAATATGATAAAAACACTTAATTTGATTAAGGAGAATTGTCCGCAAAACCATCCTTGTCCTGCCGTAAAAGTGTGTCCTGTCGGCGCGCTGTCGCAAAATGCATTCGAAGCCCCTACAATAAATCACGATAAATGCATAAGATGCGGAAAATGCTCTAATTTCTGCCCCAAGAAAGCGCTGGTTCTAAAATAATATTTTTATAAATAATAACGAATCAAACAGTAATTTAGAGGAATTAAATTATTATGAAAAAAATATTGATTTTTATCGCAGCGACAATAATACTAATTTTAAATAGTGTACTATGTGCTTGCACTAACACCGATGTAAACATTGAAAATACGAATTGGAAACTACAAGTAGCTATACGAGCAAATATTGAAAATCAAGAAAGTGAAGTTATTGCCCGAAATGAATTTTGGATAGTGGAAGATACAAACATTCCAGTTGTTGACATTATTCTTGTTGCAAAAGACGGAATAATCACTATAATGGATAGCACAGATACAAATAAATCATTTAGCGGTACTTATAAAAAGGTTGATGTGATAGACGTAGAAACGATAGTATATCAAGTTACCATTAGCGAATTGTCGGGAAACGCAAATGTTTCGACAACAAAATATAACGACGGGAGCAAAACTAAAACTTTGATTTTTACATTATTGAAAAATGATATTCAATATACATTGAATTTTATATCAAATTAACATAAATATGATAATTAAGCTAATAGAGTTGTAAATTTCAATTTAGCGTAGAACGGCTGATAAGACCAACTATCTTATCAGTCATTGTGAAGAAAGGCAACAAGGAAGAATCATGAGTTGGTTCAATTACTACGGGCTTGCGTTCATGGCGGTCATCATGATCCCAAATATTATTTACGCAGTCAAAAAGAAAAACGACGGAAACGATTATCATAACAAAGCCGTCGAAATTTTCGAACAAATCGGTCGTTACGGCTGTATGTTCCTTATGATCTTCAACATTCCCTATACTTATTTCAATTTTTGGTTCGATCATGCGCTGATAGTATATTTATCGGTAAACGGCGGTATGTGCCTTGCCTACCTGATTTTCTGGGTAATATGTTGGAACCGCAACGACACACTGAAAGCGTTGTCGCTTTCCGTTCTTCCGTCGTGTATCTTCTTATTCAGCGGGATCGTTTTGGCAAATATTCCGCTCATCGTGTTTGCCGTTCTCTTTGCGGTGAATCACATTCTGATAAGTTGCAAAAATGCATTTTGATCTTAATTAACCGACCTATGCTGCCTGAAAATTTTTTCAATCAATAGGAAACAGCCATGATTTTTCATACATACGGCAACAAGAACAACAAAGCCGTTTTGCTCATTCATACACTGTTTACAAGCGCCGCATTTTTTGCACCCGTAACCGATTTGCTCGCAAAAGAGTTTTTTGTTATTATCCCCACGCTATCGGGGCATCACGATCGTTCTCTTTATCGCTCGACGGAGGACGAAATTCGACAGATAAGCGAATTTTTAACCGCAAACGATATTCCCTCGCTTTATGCGATTGCGGGGTTTTCGCTCGGCGGTAACATTGCTTACCGGTATTTTTGCGAACATTCGGAAACCGTTGAAAAAGCAATCATCGACAGCGCGCCTCTGTTTCACTTCCCGCGCCTGATCCAAAATCACTTTCAAAAAAGCTACGCAAAATGTCTTAGAAGAATAAAATCGGGCAAATACGACGTCGAAAAAGAATTGAACCACTATTTTAACGGTATGGGAAAATATCAAAAAGAGATTGCCCCTACCGTTTCGTTCGAAAGTCTTGAAAACCTTGTCGCAAGCTGTTACCGCACTACGGTATATAACCTGCCCGCAGCGCAACGAAAAAAAGTTATCTTCCTTTACGGCACCAAAGACGCCGCCCGTTTGTGCAAACCGCGCTTGAAAAATTATTCTGTTCTTTCCGTGAAAGGTTACGGGCACTGCGGTTTTTATCGTGAAAATCCCGCAGAATGGGCAAAAAAATTCCTGTTACCGTAACTTTTGCAAAGCCTTGACACGCCGACCGATGCGTGATAAAATAAAACCATGAAAAAGAACTTTGCTGCGAAACTTTTTGGCGCGGCGGTTTTTTCTGCCGCGCTCATCTTATCGTGTTTCGGCTGCGCGTCGATTCCCGACGGTTCTACCGAACAAGATCCGCCGACGGGCACGCCCGAAATCCCTTCCGAGCCCGCACCCCCCCCCGTTGAGGAAGAAACGCCTGCTTGGGCGGAAAATTTTACGCTGCCGAATGCCGACGAGGCGTACGAAAAGCTCAAGGATCTCTACGGCGGCGCAGATAAAATCTTTTTATTGCAAAGCGGGAAAATCGCGCGCATGCCCTGCCCGCAGGGCGAAACGATCACGCTCAACATGACGTACGAACCGGGCGAATACGCCAAACTGTTATTAGAAGACAGCGTCGAAGAATTCAACGACGTTTTCTCGGTGATCAATCCCAATTACAAGTTTGCGATCAACTATTCCCCTGCCGAAAGCGACTTTGCGCAAAAATACTCGGTGAGAATGTCCGTATCCGACAATCTTGCCGTAACGGAAACCAGTCAGGTGTTCGGGCTGGCGCATATCGGCTATTATGCCAACTTCACGGAACTCGGCGATTTCGGCATCACCATGAAGACCGAAGTCACGCAGAACGGAAGTTATCTTATGACGACGTTCAAGCACGAACTCATGCACCTGCTCGGCGCGGGCGACGCGTATAAAAATTCCGCCGCAACCAAGAATACCGTGATGCAGAGTTATACGGTAAGGGGCTATCATTCCCTTTCGGAAAGCGACGTGGCGTTTTTGGATATTTTATACCGCAATCCCGAAATGAACGGCTCAACGGTTGCGGAATACGTTGAAAACTACGAAGAGACGAACACACACACGAAAACAGCGCTCACTGCCGCCGTCCATCGAAAACTCGTGAACGATCTGAACGCCGAAACCGTTGTCGGCGAGGCGGTTGCCATCGGTTATAAAGATTTAACGGAATTTTCCGAACTCATCGGAAACGGCATTGTCCGCGACCAATCCTTTGGGAAAGATCCGATATCCTTCCGTGAAATCGAGTATGCTGAAACGCCTTCCGAAACCTATTTCGGCAGCATCGATCCGCAAAACGGAACATACTGGCACGGACGGCAAACTTCCCTCGGCAGCTCGCAGGGAATCGGCTACACCGATTACGGCAGCGGCATTTTATACGCCGCCCCCAACGGCAACCTCTATATGGTCATGATCCGAGCGGGGAACTATGTGTTGGCATTCCGTTTAAGCGGAAGCTTCACAAACTTACCCGCCCTGTCGCTCAGCCTTTGGCATATCAGCAAATAAAAATATGTTTCGGAACCGTGAAAAATTTTATATCAAAACGTTGAACGCCTATGCGTTTCAGTTGACGGTAATAGACGGCGCGGGCAAGAGCCGCGTCCTTATCGACCCTGCGCCGCAGGAAGTTTCAGCCGCCCTGCACGCGCTGACGCTCGACCGCAAAACCGAATTTTTCCTCGAAAGCGGCGCGCCGACGGACGGCATGATCATGCTGTGCGCAACCGACCATGACCATGCCGACGGCAGCGTGTACGCGGTGATACAATGCACCGATCCGCAACCGCGGTTATACGGAACGCGGCTTCCCCTGACCGCTTTTGCCGACCTTACCGAACGCTTTCTTGCCCGAACGCCCCTATCCTCAGAGGGCTGGAAGATCGTCGAAGAAATCTAAACCCCTTTGCCCCGCGGTTGCCGCGGGGATTTTTTTGCATAAAAAAATCCGAACGACGGAAACGACCGCCGTTCGGAACAGGGGGAAGGAATGAAAAGAGTTTAGGCTTAATTTGCTGCGTAGAATCTTGCCAGCATGGCGTAACAATGTGCGTTCGCCGCTTGCAGCAGGATCTGACGCGGATTGCCCTCGGAAATGCCGTTGTCGTGGAATTCGCCCCAGCCCGCGATCCAGGCGGGACAGACGAGCTTATCTTCCGCGCGGTTGTTGTTCCAGGCATAGTCGAGCGCGCTGCGCATATGCTCGATATAGACGCTGCAATCGACCGATTCGTGCAGATCGATAAATCCTTCGAGGATAAACGACGTAAACCAACTGTTCGAGTTGTAGGAATACTGCCCTTGCACGACCTGCGTGTTGGCAAACTGCTTATCGGCTTTTGCCGCAACTTCTTCGTTACGCGATTTGTACACTTTGGCAACGGCGTTCTGGTTCGCCGCCACGGCGATCTTGTAAAGTTCGGCGCCCGCCGTCATGTACGTTCCCGTATTATAGGGCAGGATCTGCTCGTCGTACATCTGAATCTGATCGTTCAGATTGTTCATGTTCTGGAACCCTTCGCGCAGGAAGATCTTATCGCGCAGGCAACCGTTCGTGGTGTTTCTGAGAATGCTGTAACAGAATTCGTAAATGTTCTGCGCTTTTTTGAGATAATCGGTTGCAAGCGCGCCGAATTTCGCCGCGTGTTCCGTCGCACTCAGCGTTTGGTGCAGTTTGGCAAGCATCATCGCCGTGGGTGCGGAAGAGCAGGCGTTGAGCGAAGCGTGCGTGTCGTCGTTCAGACTGCCGCTGCCCTCGAACAGGAACTTCGCACTCCATTTCCAGTAAATGCCGTTGAGGTTTTTCGTGCTTTCATACCCCTCGCCGACGATCCAGTTGACGATATTCACCGCCTCGTTGAGATATTCGACTTTGCCGAGGTTAAGATAGGCGTAATAAAATTCCTTTGCTACCCAGATATTGTCGTCGAAGAAGACGCCGCTCATGCCGACCGACAAATCGTCGACCGCGTTGTCGTTTCTGCCCGAATTATAGATCGCATAAGCGTTTGCAGAGCCGTCCGTTTCGCCGAATGCGGCGATATAATGCGCGGCGTTGTTCCAGGACTGCCCCGTCCCCACGCGCACCTCTCTGATGCGGTAGTGACGCAAACCGACGATGAGTTCTTCGAGATAGGTTGCAAAATCGTTGTAATCGGGATTTGATTTTTCCATATTGAGCAAAATTCCGTTCACCATGGAAACCTGCTCGGTATACGGCCACAGATAAGGCGCGCCGCCCTGAGGCGTCAGTTTGGATAGTTTGCTCTGCGAATCCCAGTATTCTTTTTGAATGAGCTTGGCGTATTCCACCGCGCGTTCCATGTTGACGGCGGCATAATCTGCGACTTGCGACCATTCCGCTTTCAGCGTTACGTCGCCTTCGGGAAGGTAAACGCCCCCGCTTGTGCCGACAAGCGCGTCGCCCTGATACCAGCCGTCGAAGGTATGCTCTTCTTTTTGCGCCTCGGGCAGGGTAATGCTTTCGCCCTCTTTCACCCGAACGGTGCTATCCTGCGACATGGTGCCGCCGTTTAAGTCGAATTGCACGGTGTAATACACCGTTTCGTCGCCGCCGCCCGTCTGCCCGCACGCGGCGAAACAGACGCAAGAGATCGCCGCCGCGATCGTAACCGCAAGCGCTTTTCGGAATAATTTCATGTTAATTCTCCTTGATATACTGATAGAAATAGGCAAGCGTGCCGAAGTTCTCGGCATTCGCCGCCATATCGAGAACGTTCGCCTTTTCGATCACGGGATTGCCCGCCTCGTCGCGTTTCCAACCCGTTACCCAGTTCGAGGGCATCAGGTTATCGTGCAGGAACCCGTAAGCACGGTTGAGATTGTGCTCGTACGCCTCGATGTAGGGAAGCGTCGTTTCTTTATCGTGCGGGTACAGTTCCGTCCACGATTCAAGCAACAGCACATTGAACCAAGGGTTATCCGAAGTGATCTGAATATCCCCGTCGCGGTCTTTGAACCAGTGGTTGTAGGCGCCGCGCGCGCTTGCCTTTGCCTGATCGAGATATTTTGTCTCTTTCGTGATTTCG
The DNA here is from genome assembly GCA_910589015.1 of uncultured Christensenellaceae bacterium. Classification (GTDB taxonomy): domain Bacteria; phylum Bacillota; class Clostridia; order Christensenellales; family Borkfalkiaceae; genus Gallimonas. Next base: position 151,634 of record CAJUSA010000001.1, on the reverse strand, counting down.
TAAAGTCTGACGCCCGCCGAAATCATGCTGCCCGTATTGTAAGTGAACTTCCAGTCGGTAATATTGCCTTCGTTGCCGATATTATCCCAGTAGACGTTGTCCGAAGGGTCGCGCAGCGTACGGTACGTCCAATCGTACACGCGCACGGCGCGTTCGAGCCAGACTTCTTCGCCCGTCGCCTCGTATAAACGGGCGAAAAGCAACGACGCGGGCGCGTTGGAACAGGTATTGCGCGAATTTTTCTTCTGCTCGCACCAATAGATCCCACCCAGATCGTCGTTCGCCCAGCCGCTCCACACAAATTCCGCCACCTCGCCCGAAGTCGTCAGATATTCTGGCGCGCCGAAAATTTCGTACGCGTTCAGGAACTCGCGGCTGATCCAGATATTGTCGTCGTAATAGGTATCCCCCGCCGCGAACCCTTCCATGACCGCGCGCGAAGCGCAGTAGGCGTGATAATCCTCGCGGAAGGCGCGGTAATACTCGAACGCCTCGATCGTGCCCGTGTAGTAAGTTGAAACCTGCTTTTTCGCGCCCTCGGAAAGGGTGGCGATCCGCCAGTTTGCGGCAACCGTTTCGGTATGCGGCCAAACGTATGCCGGGCTGAGATCGCCCGACGCGTCGTCGGTATAATTGGGGTAGTAATGGAAGGTGAACCGCCCTTCCTGTTCCCAGTATTTTTCCCGCACCGATTCGTTGAGCAGAACGGCGCGTTCGGCGTATTCCTTCGCTTTATCATGAAATCCCGCAAACGGATCGCTGCCGCAGCCTGTCAACCCGACTGCACCCAACACGCAGACGGCGGAAAGCGCAATGCAAACTGTCTTTTTCATTGTATTTCCCCCTCTGCTTTCATTTCCGCCACCGCTAAGGCAAACAGCGTGTTCGCCCAGCAGAACCAGGGGCGCGTGAATTCCTTCGGATCGTCGCAATGAAACCCTTCGTGCATGACAAGGCAGTCGGCGTCGGTCGAAACCAGCGTTTCGAAACAACGCTTGCGTTCTTCCCTGTCGCATGAAGTCAACAGCTGCATGACGATACCGATATGCCAGATATACCGGTCAGGCGTGTGCGGACTGCCCACGCCGCTCGCCGCTTTGCCGCTGAAATAGTAAGGGTTATATTTGCTTAAAATAAAGCGGCGCGTGTTCTGATAGATCTTGTCGTCCTTCGTGCAATAGCCCAGATATGGCAGACTCAAAAGGCTCGGCACATTGGCGTCGTCCATAAGATTGCAATGCCCCAGTCCGTCGGTTTCGTACACATAGATTTTGCCGAATACGGGGTGTTCGTCCGTGCCGAATTTTTCGAGCCCTTCCTTGACGCGCCGATTGATGCGCGCGATACGCCCCGATTCTTGCTGCGTGCCCGTTTGGGCGACATGGCGTTCGAGCCAGCCGAGCACGACGGTCGCAAACATGTTCGAGGGCACGAGATAGCCGTAATCGCACACGTCGTCGCTCGGGCGGTAACCGTTCCAGATCAGCCCCGTATAGCCGACGGGCGTGCCCTTGCCGCCGTTCTGCAACGTCGGGAACTGCGGATAGAGCGGACGGGAATGATAATACTGCGATTTTTCCGTGTGGAACTGCTCGGTTTCGAAGGTGTCGAGAATGCGCGCAAGCGCGGTGCGGAACCCCTCGTCGTACACCGAATAGTCGCCCGTCGTTTCGGTATACTGCTGCGCCAGCCAAAGCGGATAGCACAGCGAATCGATTTCGAACTTGCGTTCCCACACCCACGGGCTGTCGTAATCCGTCAGATCGTCTTTATGTCCTCTTCCGTTGGGATCGCGGTTGAACGCGTTCGCGTAAGGATCGAGCGCAATGTAGAAGAACTGCCGTTTCAGAAGTCCTTTTATGAGTTTTTTTACGTCGGCGTCGACTGCGCAATAAGGGAGGTAACCCGTAACCTGCACCGACGAATCGCGCAGCCACATGGCGGGAATGTCGCCCGTCAGCATAAAGATACTGCCGTCCGACAGTGTTTCGGCTGCCGTATCCAGCGAAGAGAAAAAGCACTTTTCAAACATGGTGCGCACTTTTTCGTCCGCGATGGTCTGCGCGAATTCCGTAACGAGCCGCCGCATTTGAGCGTAAGAATAATTCCCGTTGAGTTCCGCAGCGGAAGGTGAACCCTTCCGCTCGGAAATGTTTGTTGCCGCATGCATGATTATTTTTCCTTTCTCTTTTTGATTGCCAAAGCCGCCGCGCCGACCGCCGTCAAGGCAAAGCATCCTGCGATCGCGCTCATTGCGCCGACTTGGGAAGCGCAACCTTTCTTTGCGGGTTCGGGTTGCGGTTTATCGTCGCCGCCGGGGCCGACGGGCTCGCCGCCCTGCACGGCAAGCGTTACGTTGATCGTGAGCTTATCGAACGCGCTCCACACTTCCACGGTCACCGCGGTGTTTTCCTGAATGTTATCGAGCGTGAACACGCCGTTCGCGCCGAGCGAACCTTTTTCGGTAACCAAATTCCAGCCGAGCGTGTAACCGTCGTTGTTGTTGACGTAGTTTTTGAAGTCGATGCTGACCGACGCGCCCTTTTCATATGCGTCGAGCACGACGGGTTTCGACGAAATACTGCCGCCGAACTGCGTGAGATAATCCACCCACTCGCCGCCGTTTTCGTTCGCCTCGAAGTCGTAAGTACCCGAAACCTTGCTCGTGGTGCCGTCCGCCGTGATCATGTACACGGGGCGCGAATCGACGACGGGGTCGATAATGTCGAACTGTTGCACGATCACACCCGTTACGGTGTTGATTTTCATTTCCGTCGTCGCCCAGCCGTTGCCCGAAGCGCCTTCGTTCGCATAGCAGTTTGCAATGTCGCCCGTGGAAATATAAACCTTGCCGTCCATGGGGTTATAGAGCATGATCGTGTTGTCGCCCCAGAAATTCGCGTTGCCGTTGCCGCCTTTGAGCGTGATCTTGATGACGCCCGACTGACCCGCCTTCCAGAACAGGATCCCTTCGGGAGAAGGCGTACCTGACGAGAAACCGATCGCGAATGCGTCGTCGTAGGCCTTTTTGAACGCCGCCGCCAGCGCTTCGTCGGAAGGCTGTTCTTTGCCCCACTTCGCCCAGTAAGCCGTATCGACGCTTGCGTTGTCGCCGTTCGTCTTGTGCGAAACGATGTTCGGGGTGATCTGATCGGAAAAACTCGTCGTCGCGAAATATTTCTTATCCGCGTCGAACGTGGCGCCCTCGGTTGCGACCGCATACTCGTTGATCACGGTGATCACCTGCCCGTCCTCGATCTTGGCCTGCTCGCTCACCGTGAGTTTAATGTAGCCGTTTGCAAAGGGATAAGCGTAAATGCTCGTTTCGTCTGTTTCCGCCACCTGAATGCGTTCGGCGGTGAGGCTGCCGAGCGCCGCCGTCACCTTTTCCGCCACGGCGGGACGAAGATAATAGAACACGTCCTGATCCTTGTTATACACAAGGCGGTGCTGTTTGCCGTTGTTGTCGGTATAGGTCTGCGCGAACGTGCCGTTTTCGTAAACGACCTTGGCAACCGATGCCAGCGTTTCGTCCTCGTAATATTTTACTTTGTCCGCATATGCGTTTTTGAACGCCGCGCTGAACGTGGCGCGCGTATATTTTTCGGGAATGAGGTCGTCTTTTACCGTCGGACCGAACGCGCCGATATTGTTTTCGATGCTGATTTCGCTTTCGGTTCCGTCAAGCCCCATGGTCTTGCCCTGCACCATGGTCGCGTTGGTATTCTTCGGTTCGGTTCCCTCGGCTTTCATGTATCCGTTTTCGAAGTTCTGATAGCGGTTGCCGTTGACTTTGAACGCGTCGCCCAGAGGCGAGCCGAGTTTCTTTGCATCGCCGTTCGTTTCTTCCAAACGCGCAAATTCGTCGGTAATGAGGTAAGCCGCCGCGTCGTCCGCATTGTAGGAAAGATATGCCCAATGATTACGGCTGCCGTCGCCCCAAGGGTCGGAAACGCTGTCGCCGTTGCGGAAGTACTGCCAGGTGTGCCCTTCTTCCTTTTTTACCACCGAGAACGGATAACCGACGTTGTAACCTTCCTCTTTATAGCGGTTGTAAGCGTCCGCAAACGCCTGATTGAGCGCCTTGCTCGTCGTGCCGACGTTGGTTGCAAGCGCGTCGTTCGCCGCGCCGACATGTCCCGACGCCGCAGGATCGGCGGCAACTTCCGTCCCTTCCGCCGTCATGTTTTTCCCCGCGACTTCCGTCACATTGCCGCCGACCGACTTCATGTAACCGCCCGAGAAGTTCTGATAGGTGGTATACCCCCCCCCTTCGGCATTGTCGACGCGGAACATATCGCTCGTCGCCGTGCCGAGTTTTTTGCCGTTGTTCGCATAATTGTTTGCAAATTCCGCCGTAATAATATATGCCTTATCCGCGCCGCCGTCGTAAGAGAGCCAACCGACGTATTGATCGCCCCAGCCGCCGTAGCCTGCGTTCATATACTTCAAATCGAGCAACGCGACGTCGTCCCAGATTTTCCAACCGCTGCGTTTATTTTCGGCATTGATGATGCCGTCATTCCTGACCGAATAAGCGATGATCTCGCCTTCCGCATAGGCGGTTTCCAGACTCTTTCCCGCGGCGGTGACGCTTTTCACGGCGTCGTTCAGTTCCGTGATCTTCGCGTTAAGCGCGTCTAAAACGTCTTTTTCCGCTTTGCCGCCCGGAAAAACCGCGCCGCCTTCCGCCGTAGCGGAAAAATCGTCTGCGGCAAACGCGCGGATCGGCGCCACCAACGCCGACGCCATAACGGCGCACGACAAACCGAGTGTGGCAAGCCCTGCCACGACGGTCAGCTTTTTGTTCTTAGTCATAATTTTCCTCCCTAAATTTTCAATTATTCTTTAATACCGCCCACGGCGACGCCCTGGACGAAATATTTCTGCATGAACACGAAGAGAACGAGCACGGGCAACGCCATTAAAAGCGAGAGCGCCATCAGCGAACCATAATTCACTTCGGTCGGCGTTTTGAAGAACTTGAACGCCATGGTAAGCAGCTGATTATCGGGACTTTGCAACACGATATTCGGCCACATAAAGTTGTTCCAACCGCTTTGGAAGGTGAAGATCCCGAGCGTAAGCAAACCGGGAAGCACGAGCGGAAGATAGATCCGAAAATAGATCAGAAATTCCCCCGCGCCGTCGATCCGCGCGCTTTCCGCCATGTCGTCGGGCAGCGATACGAAGAACTGCCGCATAAAGAAGATACCGTATACGCCCACCGCGCCCGGCAGAATGACCGCCGCAAGGTTGTCGTAAAACCCGATGCCGCCCTGCCCGAACAGGTTGTTGCCGCCCGCAAGCGGGAAACGCAGCAACACGAAGAAAGTGGGGATCAGGGTGATAACGCCGGGGATCATCATGGAACTGAGCAGGATATTGAAAATGATCCTATGCCCCGAAAACTTGATTTTCGAAAAGGCGTAAGCCGCAAGCGAGCCGAAAAACAAGTTCGTCAACACGCCGACGCCCGTCGTGATCAGGCTGTTGAGCAACATTCTGAAAAACGGAATGGTGCGGAACACATTCGCATAATGCGCGCCCGTGAAAACGCTCGGGAACCAGGTGACGGGCAACCGCATGATTTCCTCTTCGGCGCGGATCGAGGTTATGAGCGACCAGTAAAACGGCAGACACATGACGAACGCCATGAGAATGAGCACCGCATAGAGCGCCGTCTGTTTGCCGACTTCGCGCGCAATTCGTTTTTTACGATCCCACCCCTTTACGTTACATTTGGGATTGACGTGATTCAGCGTTTTCATCAGCTCTTCTCCTTCGTCCCGTCGCGGTCGAACCGACGCACGACGATCGTGACTAACATGATGATAACGAAGAGTACGAACGACTGTGCCGCGGCGTATCCCGCCTGCGCGCCCGCGTTATCCCCGAACGAATTCTGCCAGATCAGGTAGACGGGCGTAAGCGTAGAGTTTGCAGGCCCGCCCGAGGTGAGCACATAAATCTGATCGTAGAGCTGGAACGCGCCGATGAGCGTCATCGTCAGAATGAAATACATGGTGGGCGCAAGCAACGGAATGGTGATGCGGAAGAACATCGTAACCGGCCCCGCGCCGTCGAGCTTCGCCGCCTCGTAGAGCTGGACGGGCACGTTTTGCAACGCCGCGACAAAGATGATCATGTTGCCGCCGATCCCCTGCCACACCGTGATGAGCGTAACTGATACCAGCGCAGTTTTGGAATGGGTGAGCCAGGTGCCGGCTGGCAGTCCCAGCCCCGTTAAAATGTTGTTCAGAAGTCCGTAAGCGGGATTCATGAGCCATAGCCACACGATACTCGCCGCAACCGTGCTCGTTACGCTCGGCAGGTAGAAAAGTACGCGGAAGATCTTAACGCCGCGGATCTTACTGTTGACAAGCGCCGCAAACACGAGCGAGATCGCAACGTTGAGGGGCACCGCCATGAGCGTATAGAGCAGGATATTGCCCACCGACCGCCAAAAGAGCGAATCGCGGAACACGCGCCCAAAGTTTTTGAACCCGACCGCCGTCATGTCCAAAAAGAACATATCCGTTTCGAAAAAGCTCAGCGTAAGCGACAGCACGAGCGGGATCAGAACGAAGATCAGGAAGCACAGCAGGGCGGGAAACACGAACACATACCCCACAATGTTGCGCCGCGCCTTCATGGAAAGTTGTTTTACGCCTTTCATCAGGCCCTCCCCTGCGCCTGACGCAAAAGCGTGTTGCCTTTGGAACGGATATTCTTATAAGTATTGAACACCGTCTGGCTGCCTTCTTTGAGCGACTGGATTTCCGAACGCACCACGCTCGATTCAAAGGTTTCGTAGCCCGCTACGCTGGGGCGCATTTTATAATTCTGAATATAGGGCAGAATGTCGGCGATGACGCCCGTATTTTGGGTGTAGAAGGTATGATCCCACAAATCGGTGCGGCAGGTGATCGCTTCGTTCTCGGTGAAGTAAAGCGCCTGCATATCGTCATTCGTGAGCCAGAGTTTGATGACGTCCCACGCTTTCTCGACGTGTTTCTGCCATTCCGCGGTACGCATCGCTTTATTGATGGGTTGGGGAATGGTCAGCCCGTAACCGCCGAGCATACCGCCCACCTGCCCGTTCGTCATGCCGAGGCTGTCGGTTGCCGCATCGTCGAGCACCTGCGGTTTATCCTCGCCGTTGAGATACGTTCTGTCGCGGGCGGGATAGGGAATCATTTTGTAATTTTTCAAGGGATAAGAGGATAACGACTGCGGGAAGTAGAGCGAGCCGTAAGTCATCGAGCACAACCCGTTGCCGAACGCGTCCGTTCCGCCGTGCCCCGTATTGCACAGTTTTTTGGAATACAGTTCGTTGAAGAACGCCAGCGTATCGTATACGCGCAGCGACTGCGCGTCCTGCATAAAGCCCGCGCCTTCCGCCATGACGGTGTCGCCGTAGGTCGCGCTGCTCTTGTCGCTGTCGATGAGCTCGCCCGTGCCCGTAAACACGAACGAGAAGAACTGACCGTCCGCACTCGTGGTGTTCAAGCCCGAACGCGTAATATTATTGCCCTCTTTGACGGTGAGTTTTTCCGCCGCGTCGAGCAGTTTGGTCCAAGTATTCAGGTTCGAAGCGTCGATCTTGTCGCCCTCGGCGGCGGTTGCGTTAAACGCGTTTACCTGATCCATATTGACGTAGATCCCCCACGGATCGGCGTCGAGCGGCAAGCCGTATTGCGTATCGTTCACCGTCAGTTCGTTATATGCCTCGGAAAGGAAGCTTGCCGTATCAATATGATCCTGTTCGATTTTTTCGTCGAGAGGCAGCAAAAAGTTTGTATTCGAAGGCGTGGCGAAACGGTCCCAAATGACGATATCGGGCATTTTATTCGGCCCCGACGCGCAAGCGGTTTTCAGCGCCGTAGGCAATTGCACCATGGGTTGAAAAATCAACTTTACGCCCAGATCCTTGATTTCCTGCGTATCGTTCAATTTATTCAGGAATCCCTGAAATTTGGTTTTCACGGCATCGCCCGCATACTCGTCGGGCGCCCAGATTTCGAGCAGAAGTCTGCCGTCCTCGTACTTACTGTAATTGTTGGCGTTCGTTCCGCCGCAACCTGCCGCCGCCCCGACGACCGCCGCGCACAGCGCTAACACCGAAACCCCGCGCATGATTTTTTTCATAACAATTCCTCCTTTCTCGCTGATCGCCAACAATATAGCACACTTTTTCGATTGTGACAATACTTATATAACGTTTTAAGTCATATTTTAATTCTTTATATCATTTATATAACAAATAACTTTTTTTCACAAAATATCCCTTGACAATATGGACTGTTTGTGATAAAATAAGATTAAAATTAACAATTTCAGGGTTCAAAATGAAACAGACAGACAATTCGCGCCATTCCTTGTACATGGAAGTATACGGAAAAATCAAAAATGACATTCTCGTCGGCAAATATCCGCCGGGATCGATTCTGCCCACCGAGGCGGAACTTTCGGAAACTTTTTTCGTTTCGCGCATCACCATTCAGAAGGCGATGCAAATTTTGAAAAAGGACGGTTACATTTCGCGCACGCCGGGGCGCGGCACCTTTGTGGAACAGATCCCCACCAAACCGCAACAGCACACGATCGGGCTTGTGCTCTGCAACATTGCTTACAGTTTCGGGTTGAAGATCCTCACCGCAGTGGAACGCGCCGCAAGCGCGCACGGATATCATGTGATCTTTAAGAACTCGGTCGATTCGGTCGAAGAAGAAACAAAAGCCATTAACGATTTGGTTGCGCTCGGCGTGGAAGGCATCATCATTCAGCCCACGCACAGCGAATATTACAACGAAACACTCGTAAAACTGCATTTCCGCAAGTTCCCCATCGTTCTCGTTGACCGTTATTTCGCAGGATTTGCCATTCCCAGCGTGTCGACGAACAACTTCGAGGCGTCGCAGGCGGTGACACAGTATCTGTTCGACAAGGGGCACGAAAAAATCGGCTTTGTTTCCAGTCCGCAGACTTACACTTCTTCGGTGCAGGAACGGCTCGACGGCTTTACTTCGATGTACGTCACCAATCATAAGACTTCGGAAGATTTTTGCACGCTCAACTCGATCATGAGCCCGCACGCGGCGAACGATTCGGAAGTAGGCAGAAACGACATCGAAGAAATCAAAAAATTCTTAACGGCTAATCCCGATATGACGGCGCTCATTTCTTCGGAATTTTCGGTGACGCAGCTCATCGTTACCACCCTGCGCGAAATGAAAAAGAAGATCCCCGAAGATTACTCGCTCGTCATGTTCGACGCTTACGAATCGGTCACACTGCCCCTCTTCACGCACGTCTATCAGGATCAGGAAGAAATCGGGCGGATCGCCTTCGAAACGCTGCTTGCCTATATTTCAAATAAAGTTGTGGGAACGAAAATACACGTCCCCTTTAAGATCGTCGAAGGAAATTCGGTAAAAACCTTATCGTAATGCAAAAAGACGCCGTAAGGCGTCTTTTTTATTTGCAAAATCCGAACCAAAGTGATAAAATAAACCCCGTGCGCCGCAACGCGCAAGAGGTTCGTTATGCAAGAATTTATAACCACGCTGATCATGGTGGGCGTGATGCTCGCCTACGCCGTGCCGGGCTTTTTACTCGTGAAAACCAAGGCGGTAAAATCCGAAAGCATTTCGGCGTTTTCCAAAGTACTCATGTACGTCTGCCAGCCCGCATTAACCTTTTATTCCTTCAACAAAGCCGATTACAGCCACGCGCTCGGCATCAATCTGCTTATTTTCTTTGCGATCATCACCGCCGTGCAGCTCGCGTTTATCGGCGTCTTTTACCTGATTTTCCGCAAGCGGGCGGACGACGTGCGTTACCGCATTGCCACGGTCGCCACGACGCTTTCCAACTGTTCCTTTCTCGGCGTGCCCCTGCTCGAAGCCATCTTCCCCGATTCCCCGAACGTCGCCGTCTACTCGATGATGTACTTTCTTTCCATGAGCCTATTGGGTTGGACGCTCGTTTCCGCCATCATCACCCGCGATAAAAAGTACGTCAGCGTCAAGAAAATCGTGCTCAACCCCGCCACGCTTTCCATTCTCGCCGCTCTGCCCTTCTTCCTGACGGGATTTAAGATCGGCGCGGAAAACGGACAGGTTTTGGAGCAGATCGGCAACATGATCAACGTGCTCGGCAAGATGACCACGCCGCTGTGCATGCTCGTGTTGGGCATGCGGCTCGCCACGGTGAAATTTAGAAACCTGTTCACGAATTGGTTGCAATACCTCTGCGTCGGCGTCAACCAACTCGTCTTCCCCCTCTGCGTACTCGGAATCGTATACTTTCTGCCGATCGACGCGGAACTCAAATGGTGCATGTACGTTATGTGCGCCTGTCCCGTCGCCTCGGTGGTGCAAAATTATGCCGAGATTTTAGGCGAAGGGCAAGAGGCGGCAGCCAACACCGTGCTGCTCGGCGCGCTATCCTCGATCGCCACCCTGCCCCTGCTGGCATTGCTGATTTAACCCAACAAAAAGCCGCGTGCAAATGCACACTTTTCATAGGGAATTGAACCCCCCAAATATTTTATTGATACGCTTTCAGATTATGAAAAAAGCACTTGAATATTTTATTCGAGTGCATTTAGCTAAACTTTATTAGAACGATAAATTGAAATTTAACGTTCAAATCTAAAATATTTGAAACCGTATTCTTCTCTAATAAACTTAAATCCGACTCGTTCAAGCACGTGTTGACTACGAGTATTTTTTATAATCGTATCAGCATTTACAGCAACCATATTCAACACTTCAAAGGCATATTGTATTGCCAACTGCTCTGCACGTGTGCCATATCCTTTACCTTTCACACTATCATTTTGCAAATGTATGCTCAATGTACATTCCCGACTTGTTCGATTTATGTCTTTTAATTGCAACTCTCCAATCGGTTTCCCATTTTTCATTATTGCAAACAGAATGCGAGATGGATTTTGTTTTGTTTCAAAATATTTATTTACGGCGTTTTCCTCATATTCGTATGCTGTAAACAAACGCATATCCATATAAATCGAAGGGTCATTTTCCCAATCTCTGTATAACTGATGACAAAGTTCTCTTGTCATTATACGAAGAGAAATTTCGTCCATACATACCTCTAAATTACTGTTTATCGTACAATCATTATATCACGAAAAATGAAAGAGCGCAACCGATTGAATTTTGCGTGCTATATAAAACATATCTATATCTCACTAGGCTACGAGTAGCCAAGTTCGTCCACGCTTAAAATACAATAGAAAAGGTATGTCTTTATGCCATACTTTTTCTATTGCCTGCGACTTGCCTAAAACTCCCTATGGGAATTACTGTAAGCACGCGGCGCTTTTTTAATCTTCCAACTGCGCGATGGCTTCAACCGTTAAATTGTAAAGCCGTTCGGTTTCGGTAAGATAGGCGCCGACTTCCAAACTGCCGCCGCGTAAAATATTCGTGAGCGGTTCGACCTGCGTATAGAGCGCCGTGAAGGATAGATTCTGCGCAATTCCTTTCAGCGTATGCGCCGCGCGGAACGCCTCTTCGCAGTTGCCTGCCGCAAGCGAGGTTTTGAGCAGCGCGAAACTGCCGTCCGCAGGAAAACGGCGCACGAATTTCAGAACGCGGCTTTCCTGCATGAACCGTCCCAAAATTTCTTCGTAGCTGCCGCCCACCGTTTCGTAAAAAGCCTTAATATCCATAAGCTCAATCCTTTACGCTGATTTTTCCCACAACGCCGTCGAGCACATAATCGCTCTTTTCGGCGTCGTAGCTGTATTGCGTCATGACGTTGATGCGGCAGGCGCACGGCTGATCGTTCATGCGCAGCGTGCAGTCGTACGCAAACGTGGGTTCTTCGTGCGTGGCGGCAAAAATCTTATCGCGCAAGGCTATCAGATTTTCTTTGCCCGTACAGGCAAGCAATTTTTCGTCGTTCATGGGATCGGCGATATTGAGATCGACGCCGAGCACACCCGCCCGCTCGTCCATAAAGCTCACGGTCGCGGGATCGAGGTAAATTTCGAAGAGAATTTCGCCCGAAAGCGAGGCGATAAAGCGGTATTTTTCGCGCTCGTGTTCCAAGAGATCGAGCGTGCGTTTGGAAACGACAAGCTCTTTATGCGCGATCGCCTCCTGCGTGATCCGGCTGATATCGCGCCGCGACATCGTGCTCGAGGAATTGACGCGCAGCTGCGTGCGGATCTTATCGGCAACGCGTTTGAGCACGTCGAGCAAAATGGGATTGAACACGCCGCACTCGCCGTTCAGAATCATTTCCACGGCGCGTTCGTGCGTGAAAGGCGGTTTGTAAACGCGTTCACTCGTGAGCGCATCATACACGTCGGCAAGCGCGACCGCCTGTGCGGAAATGGGGATTTCGTCGCCGACCAGTCCGTCGGGATAGCCCCTTCCGTCGTAACGTTCGTGATGCCAGCGGCAGATTTCCTTCGCCACCTTCAAAAGCGGCTCGTCGTGATGCGCGGGCATCTTGCACAGCAGATCGTACCCGTATTCCGAGTGCTTTTTCATGATTTCGAACTCTTCGGGCGTCAAGCGACCGGGTTTGTTCAGAATTTTATCGTCGATGGCGATTTTTCCGATATCGTGCAACGCGGACGCCGTCGTGATCAGGCGGATATCGTTCGAAGAGAGTTTATATTTATCGGTACAGCGCAGAAGATCCTGCAACACGATGTCGGTCATCGTGTGGATATGTAAAACGTGCAAACCGCTTTCGCCGTTACGGAATTCGACGATATGGCTCAATACGTTGATCATGAGCGACTGTTCTTTCTCTTTTTCGTAGATCTGGTCTTCCACAAGCCCTACGAGCTTGCGCTGTTTGGAATACAGCATAATGGTGTTGAGCACCCTGCGGCGCACGACCGTAGCGTCGAACGGGCGCTGAATATAATCGGTTGCGCCCAAATCGTACGCCCGCACCATATACGCGCCCGAATTCTCGGACGAAATCATGATGACGGGAATATCCTGAATCCATTTATAGCTGTTCATGATGGCGAGCACGTTGAACCCGTCCATACGGGGCATGACGATATCGAGCAGCACAAGCGAGAGTTCCACGCCGTAACTGCGCATATAGTTGACGGCTTCCACGCCGTCGCACGCCTCGATCACCTCGAAATCTTCTTCCAATATATCCGCAAGAATCGAACGGTTCATTTCCGAATCGTCGACGATGAGTATTTTCTGTTTTTCTTTGCTTTTCATAAGATCTCCTGCTTTTGTATATGCTTACGCATGCGCGCTGTGAACAAATTTTTTACACTTTTTTATTGTAACATACAAAAGCGAGAAAATCAAGCCCGACTTTGCGAATATTTGCTGATTTACAATAGGTTTGTTAAAAAAACAAGCCTATTTTTTATTTTTAAGGAGGTAAACCTATGACGGAAACAACCGCAACCGCAAAAACGAAGCCCGAACGCGTACCCGTAACGGCATTTATCAACAAAGACACCCGCGACGCGCTTTTGCGTATCGCCGCCGAAAAAGACTTGTCGTTAAGCGATATTTTGCGAGCCGCTTGCACCGAGTACGCAAAGAAACGCAACGACGATTAACAGGAGGACGAAATGAACAACCAAACAACCGCAACCCCGTTTTTAACGCTTGGCATACCCGAAAAGGTCGTTATAAACGGCGAACAAATCACTCACCCGACCGCCGTAAACGCATACTTAAAAGCAATCAACGAAAACCCGACATTTATACGGGCGATTGCTATTAGCATAATCAACGGCGTTGTAAAAGTTTACGTTAAAACAGTCGACGGCGGCATTACCGTCCCCGTGCAGTCCGAAGCGTTAAAGCACGCTTTGAAAATTCACGAATTAAAAAATAATATCCTCGAAATAGCCCGTTGCGAAAAACGCGACATAAGCACTTTTACCGCGCGGGAGTTAGTATCGGCGGCGGACAATTTGCTTGATATTATGCAGGACTTTGACAACGACGCATACACGCGCGGGCAACGAAAACGCTTGCAAAACTTTGTTGCAAAATGGCGGTCGGAGGCGGGCAACATATGAATACCACCCCCACTCCGCACCGTTGCGAAACGTGCAATTATTGTAAATACCCGCGCACTACCGACGATAACGGCGGCGCGTGTAAATGTAAACTTATGCAATATAAAACAATCGACATAATTGTAGCAGGCGGCGGCTCGCCCGCGTGGTGTCCGCTTGAAAGGTTGGCGCAAAAATGACGGCACACGACGAAATAAAAAACCTTGCCGAACTTGACGCATTTTTCAAATGCGAGCGACACCTCTTTTTACATCGTAAAGTTATGGTATCAATAAGCGGCGGCTCGGATAGCGACATAATACTTGACTTTGTTTTGCGTGTGCTTGCCGCCCGATACCACGACTATAAATGCGACGTGCATTTTGTATTTTTCGATACAGGCATTGAATACGAAGCGACAAAACGGCACTTGCTTTATTTAGAGCAAAAATACAACATCAAAATTGAACGCCGCCGCGCGATAACGCCCGTCCCGAACGGGTGCAAAAAATACGGCGTACCGTTTTTAAGCAAGTACACGTCGGAAATGATAAACCGCCTACAAAAGCACGGCTTTGACTTCGCGGGCGACGGTGCAAAGGAATTTGACGAACTACTCGAAAAATACCCGAATTGCAAAGGCGCGTTGCGTTGGTGGTGTAACATCAACGGCGACAAATCGGCGTACAGCATAAGTCGATTTTTTATGCTGAAGGAGTTTATGACCGAAAACCCGCCCGACTTCCTTATATCGCCCGAATGTTGCAACGGCGCAAAAAAGGATAACGCGAAAAAGTACGAACGCGAAAACGACATTGACCTCAACGTGTTAGGCTTGCGCAAAGCCGAAGGCGGCGTTCGGACGGTTGCAATCGGGACGTGCTTTACCGAAGGGGTCGGTTATCGTATCGACACATACCGCCCGATATGGTGGTTTACGGATAAGGACAAAGCGCATTACGAAACGACGTATAACATCATACACTCCGATTGTTATACAAAATACGGCTTGCGGCGGACGGGTTGCGCGGGTTGCCCGTTCGGGAGCGACTTTGAAAACGAGTTAAACATCATACAGCAATACGAGCCGAAACTTTACAAAGCCGTTTGCGCTATATTCGGCAAAAGTTACGACTACACCCGCAAATACCGCGAATTTGTAAAGAAGCACAAAACAGGCGCACCCGATAATCAAATGAATTTATTTGACTACTTCGACGGAGGCGCACAATGAATTTAGTTGCCGAATTACAAGAACGCGTCCGCAAATGCGGCGACGACGTAAATGCAATAATCGAAATATCAAAAGAAATGCACAAATACGCTTGCCGTATTTGCCCGCGCAATATGTATCAAGACGAATTATCAAAAACAATATGCCCCGCACATCGCGGGAAACCGTGCCGCCGTGATTTTGCGGTATGTTGGCGGGCTTACTTTAAGAAAAAGAACGGAGGCGCAAAATGAACGATATAAAAATTTGTTGTATATGCGGCAAGCCTTTTGTTGGGTACGGGAATAACCCCGTCCCCGTTAGTAATTCGGGCGTATGTTGCGACCCTTGCAATATCGCCGTCGTTGTACCCGCCCGCGCCCTTGCCGCACAAAACGCGGCTATAATCGCGGCGGCGGATAACATCACATCAAAGCCGTTACAACGCACCGAAAGCGGCAAATTTAACGCGCTTGTCGGCAAATTGGTTGAGGTTGAATTTGTCGACTCATACGACGGCGACATCGAAGTCGGCGTATTGCATAAAGACACGCTCGCAACCTACACGAAAAACCCCGACGCGAATAATGCGCAAATTCGCGGGTATTGGCTTGACCGCGAGGACGGCGAAATTCACTTTAAGAAATCTCACGTTAAAAGCATACAGGAAGCGGCGCAACCCGACGAAAAAATAAACGCCCTTATCGGCAAGTCGGTTTTTATAAAGTTTGTCGACGGCTCGGTGGCGGCGGGTTTTTTTCATAGGCAAATTATTATAACCGACAACGGCGCACCGATAACCCACTATTACGTTGAAACGCCCTCGCGCCGTATTCGTTTTTATGCGTCGGACATCAAAACCATACGGGAGCATTGATATTATGAAAGTTGTCAAATGTAAATTTTGCGGTGCGCCTATTGTGTGGATAAAGACGCAAAACGGGCGGTCAATGCCTTGCGACGCAAATGCGGTACAATACGCGAACACGCACGGCGGCAAAGACGTTGTCGTTACGCCCGAAGGCAAGGTTGTCCGCGTATCGGTTATTAAGGGCGGCGGCATATTAACGCCGATACCCGACGGCGAAGGTTACATATCGCATTTTGCAACGTGTACCCACGCAAACGAAGCGCGGAAACCAAAACCCGCCGACTCCACTACTACCACCCCGCCCGAACGAAAACCCGCCCCGACATATCCCGACCCCGACACGGGCGATTATTACGCCGATTTATACGAAGCGGCGGAAGCGGCGGAAGGAGGTTAAAATGGACGCAATTTTGAAATTTGTACTATATACACGCAAACACCCCGAAAAAAAGTTACATACGCAATTTACAGCGTTTAACGCCTTGAATATAAACCGCGACTTTGATTGGGCGCACGAAGAAAGCAAGGCGGAGTATATTCGTTTTCTTTGCACAGTCGACGCGCCGCGCCGACAAGTCGTAAAAACATTTAAGCGTTGCAAACGGCAACTTTGTTTGTATAACGAGTTTTACTACTTGGCGCGGCGGCTGATTAAGGACGCAAAACGCGGCGGCGGCTATTCTTGCGGGGGGGGGTATTGAATGACCCTCGAACGCAATCACGTTTACAATATGAATTGCCTCGACGGGTTGCGTCAAATGATTGCGCAGGGGTTACGCGTCGATTGCGTGATAACCGACCCGCCCTATTTGATAGACTATAAAACCCACCGACGGCAGGACAAGCAACACAAATTTTGCAAGGCGATTAAAGGCGATACCGACCCGCAGTTGATTATAGACCTCGTCCCCCTTTTATTCGACGTAATGAAAGACAACACCCCGCTTTATATGTTTTGCGGAAGCGACAAGGTCGATTTTTTCAAACAGCAGGTCGAAAGATTTTTTACAATTAAAAATCTCATTATATGGGATAAAGGCAACCACACGGCGGGCGACCTCGAAGCGCAGTACGGCAAACGTTACGAAATCATTATATACGCAAACAAAGGTCGCGCCCCGTTCAACGCCGAAATGCCTCGATACGACGATATATGGCGATACGGCAAGGTTACAGGCGACAAACAAATACACCAAAACCAAAAGCCGACCGACCTATTATCGCGCATTATACAGCAACACACCCGCACGGGCGATTTAATACTTGACGCATTTGCGGGCAGTTGCTCGACGGCGGTTGCGGCGTATCGGTTACAACGTGATTATATCGCGTTTGAATTAGACCCCGACGAATACCGCGACGGGACGCAATGGCTCGACGCGGTGCGTTCGCAAGTATCTATATTTGACATCACAGGAGGCGCAAATTGATAAAAATACTACTTGGCGGCTCGCCTTGTACATATTGGAGCATAGCAAAAGCGGACAAACGCGAAACCGAAGCGTCGGGCGTTGGTTGGGAGTTGTTCAAAAATTACCTTATCGCAAAAAAGAAATTTAACCCCGATATATTCCTATATGAAAATAACAAGTCCGCCGCACCCGCTATTAAACAACAAATACGCAACGAGTTATCGGTTTACGACGGCACGTTTTTATGCAAGATACGGGCGCACGTTATATTGAAATAGACTCCGCGCTTGTATCGGCGCAACATAGAGAAAGGTTTTACGTCCATAATTGCGGCGACGTGCCTTTGCCTTCCGATAGAGGCATAATTTTACGCGATATTTTAGACTACAATGCGGCGGCGATACATCAATTACCGCACGGCTATAATAGCGGCAGAATAAAGACCGATAAAGCCCCTACCGTAACAGCGAGCAAATACGAACACAATAATTTAGTTTTGCAACCTATACCGTGCGGAACTCGGCAAACCGATAAAGCACGTTGCCTTCGGGCGGCATATTCGCATAGCGGTCAACGTGATTTTTTATGCGATATAACAACAAACGGACAATTAGGCGCAACGGGTATTGTTGAACGTGCCGACAAAAACGAAACTCGTCCGACCTATCAAGTAAAAAATCAACAAATAATTATTAACGGCAAATCTTATCCGTTCAAAGCACCCGACGGACTCTACATTATACGAAAATTGTCCGTAAATGAATGTTGCCGCTTACAAACAATGCCCGATAACTATTGCCGCGCGGTATCGAACGCGCAGGCTTACAAGGGACTCGGTAACGGTTGGACGGCTGAAGTAATTATTCACATATTGCAAAAACGGCTCAATTCGTTTTCAAAAGACACTCCCCTTTTGGTTTTGTCGATGTATGACGGTATCGGCACGGGGCGTTATTGCCTTGATAAATTAGGTTTTAGAAACGTGCAATATCACGCATACGAAATCGACAAATACGCTATGACAATAGCAAACAGCAATTACCCCGACATAATACAACACGGCGACGCGTTTGCGTTACGAGCCGACGATTGGAGGATAGAAAGTTAAAATGGAAAACTTGATTTACGAAGGCATTGTATTTGACGAATATACGCAAGACGACGGCGGTATTTGGGCGGAAATTTGCGAAAGTTGCGCAAAAAAATACAAGCACAAAATCGCAAACAACATCGACGACGGCGGTACGGCTTGCGGTTGTTGCTCGGTAAAAGGGTGCAACAACAACGGAAGCGACCCGAACAAGAAACATTATTATATTGATTTTCCGCCGCAAAAAATAAAATTTACATCAAACAAAAATTAAACGGAGGTATATATGAAAAAACCGAACAACCACACCGCCCGCCCCGCAAAGGCAATCAAAGCGGCGACCAAAAAACCGAAAGACCCCGCACCCGACTATTGCTTGACGTGTCGCGTACCCGTCGGCAAATGCAAAGGGAATTGCACGAAACAACAACAAAAATTAAACGGAGGTAATCTATTATGAAAAACAACCCCTTAAATGGCTATATGCCCGATTATGACGCGGCGGAAGCACTGACCCGCCACGCGCCCACGCAGGGCGGCGAAACCGCCGACTCCCCT
The DNA here is from genome assembly GCA_910589015.1 of uncultured Christensenellaceae bacterium. GTDB lineage: Bacteria > Bacillota > Clostridia > Christensenellales > Borkfalkiaceae > Gallimonas. Next base: position 132,455 of record CAJUSA010000001.1, on the reverse strand, counting down.
ACTTTTTACCCGACTTGCCGTTTTTGCGGCAAGCAAACGCTCCCCGTCGAAAAATACGCAAGCGCGGAAGCGGCGAACGAAGCGGCGACGCGTAAATGCGATTGCGACCGCGCCCGTGAATATCAAGCGGAAATCGAAAAAGCGGAAAAGCGCGAGAAAAACATCAATAAATTGCGCAAAGCCCTTGACGATATTCGCCCGTACTTTACCAAAGAGCGCGGCGTGGAATACACGGACGCGCTTTACGACCTTTTATTTAATTGCGGCGTTGCCGTGCTTGACGAGCAGGTCGCAAAAGCAAACTTGAATTGCGGGCGCGTGAAGGTTGCAATATCCACAAACAGCAAGGGCGCAATCGTTATCTCGCTCGCCTATTCCGACGGCGCACGCGTGGAGGTGTAATGTGAAAACAAAAATAAATTTTTCGATTGACTCGAAAGAAATCACAAAGCAGTTGACCGACGTACTTACGGCGGAAGCGGTCAAGCAAGCCCGCGACATCACGCAAAAGAAATTTGCCGCCGAACTTACCCGCAAAACCGACGAAATAATAAAGTCGTTTGATAACGAATTACAAAAAGATAGTTACACTTACCGCAACGGCGGCGTATTCAAAAAAACGCTTTACGACGCGGTCAAAACGGCGATTGCGGAAACGTACAAAAACAATATGGGCGCAATCAACGAAATGGTAAAAAAGCAAGTCGACGCCGCAATATACGAACTCAAAGACGCGGTTTACGATTATATGAAGGCTATTAATAAAAAGGTTAAAGACCTTGTCGGGCAGGAAGTCAAGGGCTATATCGGCGACGCAATCATTAAGGCGGTTTTTGAACGTAACGGCACGGAGGCGAAATAATGCAGGACTACAAAATCAACGAACTTGCGGACTTTATAAACGCAATCAATAAAAACCCCGACTCGGCAATCGAATTAACGGTCGACCGAACGGGCGGCATAATAAGCGCGTGCAACGGGGCGGCGGGCTTATGCGTAAAAATAACCCCGCCCGCGCGTCCCGCGTATCACGGAGGGAAACAATGCAAAAGCAAGAAGCACGGAAAATAAAACTCCCGAAAATCGTTGCGGTCGACTTTGACGGTACGCTATGCAAAGACGCATACCCCGACATCGGCGACCCGCTCCCCTATTCCTTATATTATATAAAGGAACTTGCAAAAGACGGCGTAATACTTATTTTGCATACTTGCAGGAGTGGCGAACTTTTGCAAGCGGCGGTCGATTGGTGCGCCGAGCGCGGCATTGTGTTTGACTACATAAACGAAAATGTACCCTTTAATATCGAACGATACGGCGGCGATACGCGCAAGATTTACGCGGATATATACGTCGACACAAATGCGGTCAACCCGCGCCGCTCTTTTGGTATCGGCGAATTTGACGAGAATATCGGCATATTTGAATACGCGGGCGAAATTGCCCGCCGCGAATTATGCGACGTTAAGTGTCTTTGCCCCGATATTCGGGCGGCGGGTAAATGTTGCGATTGCGACGTATTCCTTGTTTACAGGCAATACCACGCGGCGCACATTGCGGCGGAAGCGGCAAAAGAAAAGCCGCCCACATCGGCGGCGGGAGGCTCGTAATGTCAAGATATAAAAAAGTAATGTTACAACGCGGCGTAATGCAAAAGGAAGTGTCGGAAAATGTGCATAAAATCGACCCGCGCGTCGATAGCCCGCTTTTAAGCAAGATTATAAACGATATTGTATTACCCACTCCCCGCACCCTTGAAACGATATGCAAAACGCTCGCTTGCGACCCGCTCGACATCTACGACCCGCGCGAAATCGCGCTTGCACCGCCTACACACGCGCAAGGCGCGACGGACGGCGGCAATGCGGACAACCCCGCACCGTCGGCGGAAGCGGCACGGAAGCGGCAAAGACGGCGCGACAAAGGCTTGTACAATCTTACGGTTGAAATCGACCGCGACATCGCCGAGCGCGTATTCGCGCCCGAAGCGTTGCGCAAACTCGGTTATTTAAGTAAAAGCGACTTTGTGCGGCAAGCGGTAACAGCACTCGCCGACCGTTTATCGGCAATCGAAGCAAAAGAAAAAGCCGACGGCGCGGGAACGCCGAACGGCAAAAACAATTAAAACGGTTGCGTACATCGCAACACTATTTAAGGCAAGGAAACGGGCGGTCGAACTTGGCACTCCGACCGCCCGCAAAGTTTGACATAAATGTCAACCGAACAACCGATATTATTATACCATATCGGCGGCAGATAGTCAACATTTTGCGCAACAAAAACCGTGCTTTTGCGTCCTCGTAATGAAGTATTATCTTATCAACGACGCAAGTAAAAAATAACAAGCACTCGCCATCCCGTCCCTTCCCCTATTCGGTAAACTTTGCAGGGGTCGGGGAAAGGGGGCGGCGGGGGAAAACGTCGGGGGCGTTCGATAAACTCGTTAAGAAAGAACAACGCCACAATTAGCCCCCGCGTGTTGTCCCCCGCTTGTTGGGCTATTCCTTGTCTTTTCAAGTTTGATTATCGGAGGCAATAATGGCAAGGACATACACACTCGACCCGCATAAATTCGATTTTGACGAAATATACGCCGACGAAATACGGGACGCGGAAAACGACGCTCTTTTGCAATCGTTAAACGACCCGCACATCGTCAAGTATCGGGCAAAGACGATTAAAAGCGGCAACGTGCTTGAAGTCGAGGTTTATCCTATTTGGGACACCCACACATCGACATCAAGGGCAAGAAAAACAAAGGAAAGCCGCGAAGCACAAAAGCGGCTCAATTACAAAAACGCGGTAAAAAGCGTTGTGCGGCTTATCAATACGAATTTTACCGACTCGGACTTTTGGGCGACGTTCACTTACGATAACGCCCACTTGCCGAAAACCTACAAGGAAGCGCAACGCGAAGTCGCAAAGTTTATACGCCGATTAAAGCACTATGCCGAACGACACAACTTCGCCCCGCTCAAATACGTTTATTGGACGGAATTTGAAAACGACGAAAAGAAAGGCAAAAAGCGCATACATCACCACATTGTAACAAACTTTGCCGACCGCGACAAAATGGAGGACTTATGGGGCAACGGCGGTCGAAACAACGTGCGGCGGTTGGTTGCGGACGAGAGCGGTTACGAAGGTATGGCGCGGTATTGTATGAAAGACCCGAAAGGACTCAAACGGTACGTCGCGTCAAAGAACTTGAAAAAGCCGCAAATCACAATATCGGACACAAAGTTTACGCGCCGCAAGGTAAACCGCATTTTTTACGAAAAGGTCAACCCGACGGCAGTCTTTGAGGGCTTATACAAAGGCTATCAAATGACGGACATCAACAAAAAAACAAGCGAATACACAACGGGCGCGTACTTGTACATCAAAATGCGCCGCAAGGAGTAAAAAATGAAATACATTGGCAGTAAGGCAAAAATCGCAAACGACATCGTCGAAATTTTGCAAGGCTACATATCAAAGTACAACATCAAGCAGTACGTCGAGCCGTTCGCGGGCGGTTTTAACGTGATTGATAAAATACAATGCGAATACAGGCTCGGCAACGATATTGACCCGCTTGTATGCGAACTCGTCGAAGCGTGCCGCGATAACCCCGCACTTTTGGACGAATTACACACACCGACCCGCGCCGAATATTACGACGTGCGGGATAACCCCGACAAATATGCCCGTTGGTATCGGGCGGCGGTGCTTTTATTCGGCTCTTACAATGCCCGCGTTTACGGCGGTTGTTACGGCGCGACCGCCACCACCAAAAACGGCAAAACCCGAAATTATTTTAACGAAGCCCGCGAGAATTTTCGCCGTCAATTACCCGCATTGCGCAATATCCTTGTCGGGTGTTGCGATTATCGGGAATTGCGACTCCCCGAACGGGAGCGCGTGCTTGTTTATTGCGACCCGCCCTATTCCGACGGTATCGGTTACGGCGGCGGCAAATTCGATACGGCGGCATTTTGGGAATGGTGCAGGAAGCAAACGGCGGCGGGTCATATCGTCGTTGTAAGCGAATACACCGCGCCCGACGACTTTGTGTGTATATGGCAACACGAAATCACGACGCACTTAAACAACCGCAACAAACAAAACCGCATTGAAAAATTATTTATTTACGGAGGCGCACAATGGCACAAATACACGACTTGAAAATTTTACCCGAATATTACACGGCGGTCGAAAAAGGCGTAAAAACATACGAATTGCGTTTTGACGACCGCAATTATGCCGTCGGCGATATGTTGATATTGCGCGAATGGGAAAACGGGCAATATACGGGGCGGCGGCTTACGGTTTTAATAACGCACATCTTGAAGGACTTTGTCGGCTTAACGGACGGGTGGGCGGTTTTAAGTATCAAAAAAACAGGAGGCAAAAAGTGTTAAAAAAAGTAATCTCGGCAATTTACATCGTGGCGTTGCTTGTAATCGTACTTTGTACCCCACTATCGGCAATTTTTATCGTGTGTAAATTGTGCGGCGCGACTCTCTTATCGTGGCTCGGCGCGTGTGTGCCGCTTTTGGTTGCAATCGCGGCATTGCCGTTTATGATTTTATCAAAAATTTTGCTTGACGCGGGCAACCGATAAAACACCGAAACAAGGAGGTAAAAAATGCCGAAACAAAGCAAAAAAACCGAAAATACGGAAGCGAAAAAAAAGCCGACCAAAAAAACAGCAAAAAAACCGCCCGTAAAGACGGAAAAAACCGCCGAAAACGGCGAAAAAAAGAAGCGCGGCACGCCGTCGCAGTACGCAAATAAGGTTTTACCTTATTTGGCGGATATTGAACGATACGCCCGTTGCGGAGTTACTGAAGGCGATATTTGCGGCGTTTTAGGGGTTGGCAAGACACAATGGGCGCAATACAAGAAAGATAACCCCGAATTAACCGAAACGCTTTTACGCGCGCGCGAGTCGCAAAAAGGCGATTTATTAAACAACGCATACCGCGTCGCAATGGGTTATTATTACGAAGAAACCCACACGACAACCGTCATTGTGGACGGCAAGCCGCAAACAAAAACTTACACCGACCGAAAGTATGCAAAGCCCGACGCAAATATGATACAATTCTTACTCATTAACCGATATTCGGGCGAATTTGCCCGCGACCCGCAAGCAATCGAATTACGCAAAAAGGCGTTAGAACTTGCGAAAGACGGCAAGATACCGCCCGACGGTTGGGAGGGCGTTTAATATGGCGTTAGACCCGATACACGCGTTTTATTGCCGTCAAGATTATTTAACGCTTGCGCAGTCTTGCAAGGTTAAAAGCGGCGGTATTTGCGCCCGTTGCGGCGGCGTATTCGATATTGCCGAATTGCGCCCGCACCACAAAATAGAACTTACGCTCGACAACATCGACGACGTAAACATCGCACTAAACCCCGCAAATATCGAGGTATTATGCCACGATTGCCACAACGCCACGCACGCCCGTTTTGGTAATGCTGTCGGCGCAAAGCGCGTTTATCTTGTTTACGGCGCACCGCAAGCGGGCAAATCAACGTATGTACAAAGCGTTGCGTCCCGCAACGATATTGTCGTCGACCTTGACCGAATACACGGCGCAATATGCGTATGCGGGCAGTACGACAAGCCCGACGCGACAAAGCGCGTTGCGTTCAATATACGCGATTATTTGCTTGACGAAATACGCACGGCAACGCCGCGCCGCCGTTGGCAGGACGCGTATATTATCGGCACATATCCCGACCGCATAGACCGCGACCGTATTGTGCGGGAATATCCCGACGGCGTTATAACCCTTGTACACATCGACACACCGAAGGCGGAGTGTATCAAGCGGGCGTATGAAAACATCACGCGGGCGGCGGTGCGCGACGTGGTTATCGGTTGGATAGAAAATTATTTTGCACGGTTTACAGCGTGATACCCCCCTACCCTCGCAAAATTTTTGAAACCCGAAAAGACTCCAAGCCGCAGGCAAAAAAAGCCCACACCGAAATTTTGACTTTTTGCCCGAAAAGTTTACAAATTCCAAAAAGGAGGCGGAAATGAAAAAAAGCAAAGATAAAAAAGCGATTGCAAATGCGGAATATACGCGGCTCGTAAACGAATATACGGCGGCGGGCGTTGACGCAATCAAGTTACGCATTAACGACGAACTTATCCGCAAAGTTGCGGAGTCTTTTGCGTGTTTGGAAGCAATCAAGGAATTGCCGCAAATAATTTACGACCCGAAAAACCCGTCCGTACAGCGCGAAACGGCGGCGGGTCGGGCGTGGACTAAATTTATGGCGCAATATCAATCGGCAATGCAAAAATTAAACAAGGAACTTCTCGGCGGCTTAAACGGCGACGACGGGGACGATTTAGGCGAATATGACGACGACAACGATTAACGGCACGGAAGCGGCAACCGCCCCCGTCGAGTGGGTACTTGATAACCCCGATATAACCCCGTTGCAGGGTTGGCAAATGCTTAACGAGGAAATCGACGGCGAGCATAGTTTTTTGATTGAATATTACAAGCGTTGCCGTTCGGGTAATATCATAATCGGGCGCGAACTTAAAACCACGCTCGAAATGCTGATACAAGATATTTTTTGCGGCGACGGCAAATACCGTTTTACGCTGAAGGCGGCACATCGGCGTATTGCTTTTATCGAAAAAGAAGTAAAACTTTTCGAGAGTCCGTTTGCGGGCAAGCCCTTTATTTTGGCACTTTTTCAAAAAGCCTTTGCGGAGGCGGTTTTCGGGTTTTACGTTTACGATACCGAGTTGTCATACGGTGCGGGGTGGGTACGCCGCTTTACGGAGGCTATACTCCTTGTCGCCCGCAAAAACGGCAAAACGCCGTTTATTGCCGCGCTTACCCTTGCCGAGTGGTTTTGCGGCGAAATGGGGCAAAAAGTAATGTGCGCGTCGAACGACCACGAACAGGCGGGACTCGTATTTGATTGTATCAACGCTTTTCGGGAAGAGTCGCGGGCAATATCCCACGTTACCCGAAAAAATAACAAGGGTATATTTTTCGGCAACCCGAAACAGCGCAAAAAGACGGGCAAATTCTCGGCACAAAACAAGGGGTCAATCAAAAAAATGTCGGCGAAGCAAGGCGCAAAAGAAGGGCGCAATATCAAAATTGCGATTGTCGACGAAATACACGAAATGAAAGACGCGTCAACCGTGTTGCCCCTTAAAACATCGGTATCAACGCAGGACGAGCCGCTTTATTTTGAAATCACAACGGAAGGCATTGTGCGCGACGGTTATCTTGACGCACGGCTCGCCGAAGCGCGAAAAGCACTTAAAGGCGAAGCCGACCACGACGTGTCGCGTTGGTTGATATGGCTATATACGCAGGACAGCGAGGCGGAAATATGGAACGACGAGCGCAGTTGGACGAAGTCAAACCCCTTGTATGGCATATCGAAAAAGCCGTCGTATTTGCGCGATAAAGTCGACACCGCCCGCCACAGCGGAAGCGACCGCGCCTTTATCCTTGCAAAAGATTTTAACGTGCGGCAATTATCCGCGAACGCGTGGCTCGAAGAAAAAGACATCGTTTGCCCCGCCACGTTCGATATTGCCGCCTTCGAGCGTTGTTGGTGCATTGTGGGTGTTGACCTTGCGGAAACAAACGACCTTTGCGCTTGCACGTTTTTATTTATGCGCCCGAATGACCCCGTCAAATATTTGCATACAATGTACTTTGTTACGGCGGTTAAAGCGGGCGACGAACAATCGACCGAGTCCCCCACTAACCCCGAAAAAAAGAATTATAACGAGTGGGCGGCGGCGGGTTTAGTGCGCATTATTCAAGACAACGTAATTGACGACGTTGTCGTATCGGGCTATATTTGGGAGTTATACCAAAAATACCACATACGCCCGCTTACGGTTGGTTATGACGAGTGGCACGCGAAAGAATTTGCAAAGCAAATCGCCGACAAATTCGGTAAAGATGTACCGCGCAAAATTCGTATGACGACCGAAGCGTTGAACGTGCCGACCCGCAATGTTGAAACCGATTTGCGGGCGCGGCTTATCAATTACAACAATAACGAAATTTGCCGTTGGAACTTCCGCAACACAGCCGTCCGCGTCGACAAAAACGGTTTTGTAATGCCGACGAAAATAAACGGGTACATCGGCAACAAGATTGACGGCACAATGTCAAAAATAATCGCATACGCCGCGTTGCGTGAAGTCAAGTCGGCGTTTATGGCGAAAATCGGAGGGTAAATATGGGCGACAAACACGCACCGCAAAAGCAAAATACGAACTACACGCGACAAGTGCGTTGCCCCGTACATCACGCCGTAATCGGCAAATACGATATGCGCAACGGCTTGATTAACGCGACTTTTCTTTGCCCGAAATGCCGCCGCGAGTACACCTACACAATACCGCCGCGCGATAACTGAAAAAAACTTCTTAAAAATTCATAACGCAAAAATATTGACTTTATGCCGCCCGCCGAGTTATAATCGGGTCAAATTGAATACAGCACACCACCACCGCCACGCGGTGAGTGCGCCGCAATCGCCTTGTATTGCCGTCCGTTCGGGCGCGTGCGCCGTTGGTGTCAATGTTTGCATATCCACCGCCCGACGCGGTGAGTGCGCCGCGATTATCTTTTAATCGCCACAAATCAAAACGTGAGTGCGCCGATATTAACGAGAATTACCGCTCGTTACTATCGGCGCACTTTTTATTTACTTTTGCAAGGAGGCAAGCCGATTGTCAACGCTTAAAAACGCAATACACAATTTGCTCGGTTGGGATAACCCGCACACATATAACCGCGTTGTAAACGCAAACTCGGTTTTGTTTTCGTCGTTCGGCAAGGATATAACAGCGTCCGACATTGTTAAAACGGCGATACATCGCGTTTGCGAGGAAGTGTCAAAGTGCAGTATCAAAAGCGTTACGGAAACCCACTCCCCGCACCGTGTAACGATTGCAAACGACGACATCAACAAAGTTTTTGTCGGGCGTGTAAACAATCTTTGCGGGCTTAAAGATTTTTTATACAAAGTCGCTTACATAACGCTCGTCAATCGAAATTGTTTTATTTATTGGGCGTATGACGAAGTACCGATTGAAGGCACGGATAAAGTGCGCCGCGTTACGCGCGGGTTTTACCCGATTGAAAAAGCCACCGTAAAACTCTATTACGCCGACGGCGAAATGCGGGCGGAATTGCGCGGCACATCGGGCGGCGACATCGTACTCGACTTGCCGTATAGCGATTTAATACACATACGGCTCGGTTACGGCGCAAACCCCTATTTAGGCGGCGACGCGAACGGTCGCGGCGATTGGCGCGAAATGTTAAAAACCTTGCAAACCTTAAACGTGATACAAGAGTCCGTCCCGAAATCGCTCGAAGCGTCGTTATCGTTGCACGGCGTTTTATCGCTTAAAACGCTCGCGGAAGCGGACAAACGCGATATTAACCGCGCCGAATTTGAAAAGCACCTTTTCAATAGCGAGTTAGGCATTGTCGCAACCGACTATGAGTCCACGTTTACCCCGATAAATATTGCGACGCAGGATATACCGCAAACCGTTTTATCATACTTGCGCGAAAACCTTTTGTCGCCGTTCGGCGTTAGTGTACCGATTTATCTCGGCAAATACACCGACGACGAATTTACCGCATTTTATCAAACGGCGGTCGAGCCGCTTTTGCTATCTATCACGGAAGCAATGCGCATAACGCTTTTTACCCCGTTGCAACTTGCGCACGGGCGCACGATAAAATTTTACGACAAAATCGTACAATCGTTATCGTTTGCAAGGCGGCAGGAAATCGCAAAAATGACACAAGAGGACGCGCTACTATCCCGCTCCGAGCGACGTGAATTGTTGGGATATGACCCCGACGACGAGCCGACCCGCGTATCGCTAAACTACATCGACACATCTATTGCAAATCAATATCAATTATCGGCGTTGTCGCAGGGCAAAAAACCGACCGCGCCGAAACCGAAACAGGAGGACGAAACATAATGCCCGACATCGACGTTACGAAATTAAACTTGCCGCAAAAGATATTACGCGCCGCGCCCGACGGCTCGGCGGCGGCAATCGACCCGTTAAAGGGTGTAATTGAAGGTTGCCCTATTGTGTTTGATAAACGGACGGCAATCGGCGACTTGTTTTACGAGGAAATCGACCCGCACGCACTCGACGACGCGGATATATCCGACGTAAAGTTTATGATTAACCACAACGACGGTATGCTCCCGCTTGCAAGGCACAGGCGCGGCAAACGGTCGACAATGGAAATCGAAATAAAACCCGACGGTATGCACATCAAAACGACGCTCGACATCGAAAACAACGCCACCGCCCGCGAATTATGCTCGGCGGTACAGCGCGGCGACGTTGAGGATATGTCTTTTGCGTTCGGGGTTATGGTATCGGGCTATGAGTGGCGCGACCTTGATACCGATATGCCGACGCGCCGTATTACCAAAATATCAAAGGTTTTCGAGGTGTCCGCCGTAAACGACGGCGCATACCCGCAAACTTCGATATATGCCCGCTCCCCCGCCTCGTTGGATAACGACAAAATTGCGTTGGATAACGCAAAGGCGGCGGCGTTGGAAAATGAACAAAGGCGGCAAACCGCCGACTCGCAAGCGGCGTTACAACTTGCGAAAGAAAAATTTATTTTTGTGGAGGAACAAAAAACATTATGAACATCAAAGCATTACTCGAAGAGCGCGCCGCCCTTTTAGTGGAAGCGGCAAAGAACGAAACCACCGCCGAGCGTCTTGCGGAAATTCGCGCAAGGGTTGACGCGATTAACTACACCGTCGCCGAATTGCGCAAGGACGAAGCGGAAGCGAAGCACGAAGAGGAACTTCGCGCGGCACGCACGCCGAACGGCGGCGCACCCGCTCCCGTTGTCGTTCACGACGATAACAAGGTAAACGAACAGGCACGCGCCGCCGAAAATGCGGAAGCGGTCGAGAAACGCGCAAACGCGCTTAAAGCGGGCAAGAAAGCAACGGTCGAACATCGCGCCGTCGCGTCCACTTCTACGGCTCTCGGCACGGTTGCAAGCGGCGACATCGCGCCTACGTTTGAACAGGTCGGCACGCTTGATAAACTTGTCAACGAGGTACACCTTGAAGGCACGGGCGCGGAAAGTTACAAAAAGCCTTTTGCAAAGTCTATCGGCGAAGGCGGCATTACCGCCGAAGGCGCGGACTACACCACCGCCGAGCCTACATTCGATTATGCCGCGATTAACAAGGTAAAAATCACGGCATACGCGGAAGTCAACGAAGAGGTCGAAAAGTTGCCCTCCGCGCGTTACGTTACAGAAGTCGAAAACGCCGTTGTCGGCGCGTTGCGCAAAAAGATTATTGCGCAAATTATCGACGGAAGCGGCACGGACGAACTTGTCGGCATTTTGCACGCGCCCGCAAAGATTATCACGGCGGCACAGCGCAAAACGGTTGCCACTATCGACGAAAACACGCTCGACAACATCATTTTCGATTATGGCGGCGACGAGGACGTCGAAGGCGACGCGTACCTTGTTTTGAACAAATTGACCCTTAAAGAATTTGCAAAGGTCAAGGGCGCGGAAAAGCGTCGCGCATACGACATCATTGTACGCGGCAATACGGGAACGATTAACGGCATACCGTTTGTTTGCACGTCGAAACTTGCGGCGTTCGGCGCGGTTACGGCGGGCAACCCTTATTTGATTTACGGCAAATTGAAGGGTTACGAATTGGCGTACTTTACCGACACCGAAGTCGAAAAATCTACCGACTTCAAGTTTAAGCAGGGCGTTGTTGCGTTCAAAGCGTCGGTATTCGTCGGCGGCTCGCCCGCTATGTACAACGGTTTTATGACCGTACAGAAAGCGGCGAAGGCTTAACATCGGTTTTGATTGCGGGTCGGCGCAAAAGCCGATACGAAACGGTATTACGTTAGGAGGTCGAAATGCAACAAGAAGTCGACAACATCTTATATAAATTGGGCTATTTTGGGGCTGACCCGCAGTTAAGACAAACCGTGCAGGGCTATATTGAACTTGCGGAGGAGTTTATGGTTGAAAGCGGCGTACCGCGCGACCGTTTAGGTACGCAACGGGCATACGCTGTCAAAGCCTTATTCGCCGACGCGTTCGATAAAAACGTACCCGACACGGTTATAAAAAACGACGGTATGGTTGTCGCGCTTATCGCGCAGTTGAGGAAGTAATATGGCGAAACAAACAGTCAACGAAAGACGCACGCTTGTTAAATTCGCCGTACAGCGGACGCGGCACATCGCGGGCAAAGGCGCGGCGACAACGTGGGAAACAATCGCGGTCAATATAGGCGAGGACGAAAGCGGCTCGCCTATTACGACCGATTGCTTTTATTGCGAGTGGTTGAACTCCTACGGGCAAGCCGCATTAAAACAGCAAGCCGACGGCGTTATCCGCCCCGCCCGTTTGCGTATGCCTTATGTAAAAGCCGTTTACGACGCGCTCATTACGTCGGACGTGCGCATTTACCTTTACGGCATACAGGACGAAGCGCACACGTTTTGTCTTGCGTCGGCGGCGGACAATTATCTCAATCAAAACAAAATGATTGAAATGCAAGTTAAAAAGTACGAGGGCAAATAATGAACGTAACGGCGGTCATACAACAAATACTCGATACCACCCTCCTCCCGTTCGGGGTTTTGTCAAACCACTTGCGGCGGGTTAAAACGGAAAGTATCGAAAATATGCAAGTCAAGGTAAACAACGACGAGTACGTTGTTTATCGCGTTGTATCGAACACCCCGAAAACATACGGCGACGGCAACGCATTGACGCGCCGCGTGTACATCGACGTGAATTATTATTACTTGTACGAAAAAACCGACCCCCGCTATTCGGGAGTCGACGAACGCTTAAAGGCAATCAAACGCGCGATAATAGCCGACCCGCACTTCCGCATTGCAAACGACGAAACCGATATACCCGACGGCGACAATCGCTATCGCGGGGTCAATATGGAGTTTGTTTATGTGGGGGCGGTTGATTATGGCAAATAAAGGCATATCGACGGGTAACATACCGCTCGACAAGTTGCCCGAAGCATTGACGGAAATATTAACCGATTTTCAACACGCGTCTTTTGATACGCGGCAAAAAGCCGTACAAGCGGGCGCGGAGGTTTTCAAAGGCGCGGTCGAAGCGGCAACGCCCCGCGACACGGGCAAAATGGCGCAGTCTTGGCAAATCAAGACAAAGTACAAAGACCGCCGTTATGTCGGTAATACGCGCGTTGCAAGCGGCGACGTGCGGCGTAAAACGAAAGACGGCACAAAAGGCGAAGCACGGAGCGACGTTCCCTTGTCAAACGTGTTGGAATACAGCGACAACCCGCATAACGGTTTTATACGAAATTGTTTTGACAGCACGGAGTCGCAAATCTTTGAAGCAATCAAAAACACCATTAAACACGGAGGTAAATAGTCTTATGACACAACCCAAAAACGCGGCGGCAACGCCGACGCAAAATCTTATTCGTTTTAATATCCGCAACGCGAAGTATGCCTTCCCTACCGCCGACGGCAGTTGGGGCGACTTTGTGTCTATGGGTACATCAACCAAAATGGCACTCGAAACGGACGCGTCCGAAAAGGAAGTTTACGGCGACGGCGAGTGCATAATCTCTTACGTCAACGAAAAAGGGCAAACAGGAACGCTCACGCAAAACAATATTTGCAACGCATACGAAATCGCGTGCGGACGCAAAATGTTACTCGAAAGCGGGCTTGCCGATATAAAGCCGACCAAAAACACGCCGCACGTCATTTATTTTGAAGTGTGCGAAATGGACGGCGACAACGAAATCTCGGTTGCAAAATGTATGTTGTACGGCGTAACATCTACCCGCCCGTCGGAAAGTTACGACCAAAACAACGGCGAAATTAACGAGTCCTCGTTTGATACTCCGCTTAAAATTAAAGGTATTGACGCGCTTGCGGCAGACGGCAAGGTTTACGTCGACAGTAAGGGCAATACGCGCCGCGTATGGAAGTTGACAAAAACGCCCGATATGGACGGTTACGCCGAGTTTGGTAAAGCGGTCGTTATCCCGAAAATGCTTGCGGGTGCGGACACGGAAGCGTAACGCACGGAGGGCAAAATTATGATTAACACCACTTTACCCGTACTTGAAAAAGAACTCGACGAAGCGGCAAAAAAAATCGTCGTAAACAAGCGCACAATCAAGGTTAAAATCGACACGTCGGTTTTAGCCGAGAAGCGTTGGGAAGAGAACTTCTCGAACAACGCAAAAACGGAAACGCTTTTTAACTATGTTGAACGCATACAAAAAGCGGGCATAACGGACGCGGTGCGAGTTTTGTCGGGGCTTAAAGCGATTTATTGCTTTATCGTTAGCGACGAAATCGAAAATTACGACGCGTTTTTGCAGTTATTCGACCTTGCCGATACCGAATATTTGAAAGAACTTGTAAACAAAATCAAGTTTGTTTTCGACATCGCGTTGAACACGGCAACCACCGACGCAAAAAACTCGTAACGCACGGGCAGGAATACACGCGGTTATTGGATATGTGGGTAAAATTAAACCCGCAACCCGATAGCCGCCCGCCCCTACCCGTGCCGCGCTATATAACCATTATGCAAAAATGCGTCGAGCATAAAATACCCGACGTTATTATCACACAATCACATTTTAACGACCTTTACGTTTTGATAATGTCGATTGATATTGCGAACTTAAAACACGCGATACAACAGGCACAAAAAGCGAAAAATCAAAAACGCGGGTACGCCGTGCGTGATGTATCGGCGGCGGAGGCGGTCAAATTTTTAACAGGAGGCTAAACTATGGCGGACACAATACGCGGCTTAACCGTTGAAATCGGCGCGGACGCGTCGTCGTTCAATAAAGAAATGTCGTCAATGCGGAAGGCGGCGCAATCGTCGCAAACCGAATTAAACGCATTGCAAAAAAGCCTCGAATTAAAGTTTGACGCGGATAAATTCGCGCGGGCGCAAAAGGTCGCTCAACAGGCAATCGACCAAACGGCGGCAAATGCGGACGCGTTGCGCCGCCGTTTGTCGTACTTGGAAGATACGGGCAACATCGACACCGACGCGTACCGTAAGTTACAAAGCGAACTCGCAAAAACCGAATTGCAAGGACAGCAGTTACAACAGCAACTCGAAAAAATCAACGCAATACAGTTTACGCAGGTCGGCAACAACGTATCAAAACTCGGCGGCGCAATATCGGGCGTGGGTCGTGCATTAACGCCCCTCTCCACCCTTGCGGCGGGCGCGGTTACGGGACTCGGCGCGTTGGGCGTTACAACCGCCGCAACGGGCGCGGAAATCGACGACTTATCTTTGCGGCTCGGCATATCCGCCGAAAAAGTACAAGAGTATCAATACGTTACGGCGCAATGCGGGGTCGAGTGGGCGGTATTTGAAAAAGCACTTATAAAAGGGCGTGCCGCCCTTTTGGACTTATCGACGGGTACGGTAAACAACGCGTCAAAAGCCTTGCAATCGCTCGGTATCAATATTGCCGATTTTGAAAACAAAGAGGCAATGTTTGACGGCATACTTACCGCGTTGTCGAATATGCAGGACAAAACCTTGCAAGCGGCATACGCAAACGAGATTTTCGGCGACAAAATCGCAAATCAAATGTTGCCGTATCTTAACGCGGGGTCGGACGCAATCAATCAATTTAAGGGCGAATTTGAACAAATCGGCGCGTTATCAAACGAACAGGTCGCCGCGCTTGCAACACTCGACGACACGCTTTATTTAGTAAAGCAATCGTTAAAAGGCGTTGCCGCGCAAATCGGCGCGTCCCTTGCGCCGCTTATACAGCGACTCGCCGAAAACATACAAACGAACTTGATACCGAAATTACAAAAACTTGCCGAGTGGTTTAATAGTTTATCGGTGTCGCAACAATCGTTTGCGTTAAAGGCAATGCTCGTCGTTGCCGCCCTTGCGCCCTTAACGCTTGGTATCGGCAAACTTGTCGGCGCAGTCGGCAACATCATAAAAATATTGCCGTCGCTGAAGGCGGGGCTTGACGCGCTTGCCGCAAACCCGATTATTTTAATTATCGCGGCAGTTGTGGCAATTCTTATTTTGTTATATACGAAATGCGAAGCCTTCCGCGAAGCGATAAACAACCTTATATCGACGCTCGGCGAAGCATTAAAACCCGCGCTTGACGCGGTTATGCTTGTACTCGACTTGATTATGCAAATCATACAACCGATAATCGACCTTGTCGGCGGTATATTGGCGGTCGTCGTCAATCTTGTATCGGAGGCGTTGCAACCGTTCGTCGATATAATCAATATGATTTTCGGCATATTGCAACCGCTTTTTGATATGCTCTCGCTTGCCGTCGATATGTTTTTAATGCCTATACAAACGGCAATATCGGCGTTATTTAGCGTTTTGCAACCCCTTTTGAGTGTTGCGCTTATCCCGATTAAACTTTGTTTACAGGCGTTGCAAGTGCCGTTAAAGGTACTCGGCACGTTGCTCGGTTGGCTTACTCCGTTGTTTTCGATTTTCGGCAAAGTCGTTACGACGATATTTAACGGCGTTGTAAAAGTAATCAATTTTGTTTTGGGTTTTATCGAGGACGCAATTAACTTTGTTATCGGCATTATAAACGGGCTTATCGACGGCGTAAACGGTGCGCTCGGTTGGCTTGGCGTTCACATCGACCGCATTGCCGAAGTTAAGTTACGCATTGATACAAGCGATATTGAAAGTATGGACGACGTAAACGCGATTATCGACTCCACCCCGCCCGACACATCGGGCGCGGGCGGCGGCACGGTTTACGACGGCGGCAACGGCGGCAGTACATACGGCGATACTTACAACTACGATAACAGCACCACGAACAAAACGCAAAATATCACGGTTACGATACAAAACTATGCGGCGGAAGTCGACACGGACGCGCTCGTTCGGGACATCAACATCAAACTTGCGGAGGCGATGTAATGCGTCGATTTATTTTGCACACTTACGATAAATCAAAGTCGTTTGACCTTAACGGCGAAACCGCGCTTGCCGCCGAGCCTACGGGACTCGGTAACAAGTTTTCGTTATCCTACAAAGAAAGCGAAAAAGGCAAGCATTTAACGAACGTAAAACCCGACTTTGAACAAATACAACTCGCAATATATTTTAACGCCGACGGCTCGAACGGTTACGGCAATTACAAAAGTTTGTCGTTATTCCTTGCCGAGTGCGGTACATCGCCGTTTTTGTTTGAATACAACGACGGCGTTACCGATAAATTTTGCGAGGTGGTATCAAACGCAATGCCGAAAACGGAAAAGAACGCCGACGGCATATTTGTTGAAACCTTTACTTTTGACCGTCAAACGTATTGGTACGAACGCGTCGAGGAGTCGTTCGCCTTAAAGAAAACGGTCGCCGCGTCGTCCTTCCCTTTGCACTTCCCTTTTGGTTTTGCGGGTATGGTTTTCAAAAACAAATATAAGGTATCTAACCCGTTTTTTGTGGACGCGCCTATTATTATAAAAATATCGGGCGACATCGCCGAAAATATCCGCCTTTACTTGGCGGATATGAACGACAAAGTCATTGCCGAAATATCGCTTGCGACGAACAACGCCGAAGGCACGGAAATTGTAATTGACCCCACTACTAAAAAAATAACCGTTACCGACACCGTAAGCGGCGCGACTCGCAACGGTTACGGCTTGACCGATAAAACAAAGCAATCGTTTTTGTACTTGCCGCAGGGCGAGTATTACATCGGGTCGAATATGACCGCCGACGACGGCGGCGCAATCGAAATGTCGATAAAGCGGTTTTTATTCGATTAAGGAGGCGGCGCGTGTACATCGCAATTTACGACGAAAACAAAACCCACATAACGAACGTCGACAACGCAACGTATGACTCCACCGTGCGCGTGTATGACCTTGACTCGTTTACCGCCGAAGGCGTAAACGACGTTGATATTAACGACGCAAAAATCGCCGTATTGAACGACGACGCGGGCAATTATAAATACGCTTGCTTTGCCGACGAAATCACGCCCGAAAACAACAAACGCAAAATTAAAGGGCTTGACTTCAAAACATTGTGGGACACCGAAATATTACTTGATTTTACCGCCGACGGCAGTTTTGACGGGCGGCTATCGAAAATATACGAACGCGTGAAGGCGGCGGTTTTCGACGGCGCGGACGCGGCTATTCGCAAGATACCCGTCGAGGTCGTAATTCCTACCGATAACACCGATACGACCGAAACATACGGCAGTTTGCAAGGGACGTATCAATTCGTAAACGCGTACAAGTTTTTGAAATGCTACTTGAAATATTACGAGTATAACATCGAAAGTTATTACGACGTGGCGGCGGGCAAAATCGTTTTTACGTTCGTTAAGTGTAACGACCGCGTGGCAATCAATTTAAGCGACTTTTTGTATGAGTTGACAACTACATCGGCAACGACAAACAAAGCGGTTGCAACTATCAAATACAACGTAGAAACGCCCGAAACGGACGCGGACGGCAACATCATTTACACCGCCACGCAAAAGACCGACGACGCGGGCAATCTTGTATATAACGACGACGGCTCGCCCGCCTATATCCCGAAGTACAAGCCCCGCCCTTCCGCCCTTGCGACGATATACTACTACCGCACCAAAGACAACGACATCGTACAAGCCGACGCAAGCGGCAACGTCGCGGGCAGGTTGTACCCCGTAAAGGCGAAATTTTACGAGTCCGAGTATTTAGCCGACGCGCAGTTTAACGCCGTCAATGAACTTGCAAACGCCCGATACGTTGATAACATCATTATTGACAACAACGTAACGCTCGACCCCCTCGATTTTTCGGGCTATCGGTTATATACGAAGGTCGACCTTTATTACGACGGCAAACTTTACAAGACGCTCCCGATTAGCGAAAAAATAACCACGTTGAACGGAAGCGGCGAAAACACCAAAATAAAACTCGGTTTTAAGAAAATACTTTTGACCGAAATAATCAAGGCATAAGGAGGCAACGCAATTATGATAAAACCCGTTACTTTTCAAGGGCAAAGCAATTTTAACGCGAACTTGTACGCGCTTGAAGTAAAATCAAGGTTTATCGACCAAAACAACGCACACGGCTATTATACGGGGTACGGCGACGAACTCGCCGCAAGCGTTGTCGGCGGTAATCAAATACAGGTCGGCACGGGCGCGTTTGTTGTGTGTGCGCGTATGGCGGAAATTACCGCCCCCGAAATGTTGCGCCCGCAAATTTTCGACACGTTCAAGGGCTACGTCGTGGCGCGTATCGAAACATACCACCCCGCCGACGAAGGCAACGTAACACTCATTGCAAAAGTGCAAACGTCGTGGGAAGCGTTAGACCGTGAACTCGAACAAAACAACGTTTACGCGGCGGAAGCGGACAACGTAAACACGGCATACGAACTCCCGATATATTCGTTTGAAATATCGGGGACGCAAATCGTAAAATTAACGCGCTTGATAAAGCCCGTTTGCGATTATGCCACAATGAAGGCAATTATCGACAATGCGCTCGCCACGTCGGAAAATGCCGTTACAACAGCAAATAACGCGGTTGCAACATCGAACGACGCGAACGCAAAAGCGACGGCGGCAGTTAGCACGGCAAACGGCGCAAATACAAAGTCCGATAATGCCGTATCGGTCGCAAACGCGGCGGCGACAAATGCAAACGAAGCACTCGAAACCGCAAACGGGCTTGACGCGCAAATCAAATCGGCAAACGCTACGGCGGCGGACGCGGTAGAAACCGCCGACAGCGCGGCGGCGGAAGCGGAAGCGGCGACCGTAAAAGTAAACGAACTCGAAACGCAAATTGCCGAAAAGCAAGGCACGAAAGTTACGTTAAACGGCGAGCCGCAAGCAACGTACCCCGCCGACGACCTTGTACATAGCGGCGACAAAATCGCAAAAGCGGCGCACGCCGACTCCGCCGATAACGCCACAACCGCAACGGAAGCGGAAGCGGCAAAAACCGTCATTTATGCGTTTGCGGCGGCGGAAGCGGAAAAAGCCGTCGGCTATACGCGCGGCGGCGAAATCGACAAAGCATTAAAAAGTATAATTGCGCGGCTTACCGCGCTCGAAGGAGGCAATTAAAATGTTAAACTTTGAAAAGGCGAAAATTTACGGCGTTGATAAAGTCGGGTCGTCTAACCCCGCCGCGCTCACCCGAACGGACGACGCGGTCGGCTTAAACGTAACGGTCGGTACAAGCGAAATTACAAGCGACTTTGACCGTTGCTATCCGTACTCCGATATGCAGGAAGTAACGGACGAACACGGCAACGTATTTATTAAGATACCGAAATTTTACGCGAAAATCACAAAGAACGCCGACGGCACGTTCAAACATCAAATATCGGGCGTGCGTTACGAAGGGTTTACTACCCTTTTTATCGACGGCGAAGGCAACGAACTTGATTATATTCTTGTCGGCAAGTACGAAGGAAGCGGCTCGTCCGCCCTTGTGGAGTCGAAATCGGGCAAAACCGTACTTGTAAATATTACCGCCGATAACTTCCGTAAAGGTTGCAAAGCGAACGGCGACGGGTATCAACAGTATGATTTTTTAATCGACTTGATTATCAAAGAATTGTGGCTCGTCGAAATGAAAACCACAAACTCGCAGTCGATTATGTACGGTTACGCAAACGGCAATTCGGCGGCGGTTGCAACAGGCAGGACGGACGCGGTCAAAACCCCGTCGGGGTCGGAGGAAAGTAACACCGACGGAAAACACGCTTGCAAATATCGCGGCATTGAGAATTTGTGGGGCAATACCTTTACTTGGTGCGACGGTATATCGTTCGGCGGCTCGAATTATTACGAGAAAGTTTACGTTTGCACCGACCCGAAATCATACGCGGCAGGCAAAACCGCGTCGCCGTATGTGTATCACGGCGACCGCCCGTCGAGTGGTTGGTTAAAAACTGTTGCCCCGCTCAATCGCCACCCCCTTATACAGTACGCAACCGAAACAAGCGGCGGCTCGGCGACAACCTACTTTGCCGACTACGCGCTCGCGGACGGCTCGGTCTTGGCGGTCGGTGGTGCTTGGGTCTACGGCTCGTACGCGGGTTTGTGGTATTGGAGCGGTAGTTTCGCGCCGTCGAGCGCGTACTCGACCCTCGGGGGTCGCCTTTGCAAAAAGCCTCTTTAAGGGGGTTTGTTAAGGGGGACTCCCCCCTTAACGTATAAATCAATCAAATCAATATTTAGGGCAGGACGCACACTCCCCGCCGCGAACGCGAACGGCTCGGTCTTGGCGGTCGGTGGTAATTGGAACAACGGCACGAACGCGGGTTTGTGGTATTGGAACGGTAATTACACGCCGTCGAACGCGAACTCGAACATCGGGGGTCGCATTTAATCTTGAAAGTCGTCTTATAGTGCGTTCAGTCCTTGCCACTTGGCAAAAAACACTCCACAAAGAGGGCGGTTTAGTAAAGCATTGAAAGACCGCAAGGAGATTAAAGGAAATGAAGCGGGTCGGTCATTTATACGAAACTATGTGCGACATCGACTTTATTAAAAAGGCGATACGCAACGCGGCGAAAGGCAAGACCGACCGCGCATATATAAGTCGCATACTTGCCGATATTGACCGTTATGCGCAAGAGTTAAAGCAAATGCTCGAAGCGGGCGACGTGGTTTTATCCCCGTCGCAAACGTGCGAAATTTACGACAACTCTTGCCGCAAACGGCGCATAATCACGATACCGAAATTTTACCCCGACCAAATTATACATTGGCTCGTTATTACGGCAATACAACCCGTTATAATGCGCGGTATGTATCGGTATTGTTGCGGCAGTATTCCAAATCGCGGCGGCATTGACGCGAAAGCATACGTCGAAACGGCGATACACGACGGCAAAATGCGTTATTGCGCAAAGTTGGATATATCAAAGTTTTTCGACAGCGTCCGCCCGCCCATTTTGCTCGATATGTTACGGCGCAAAATCAAAGACGCGCGTATGTTGGAACTTATCGGCAAAATACTTGAAAACGGCGGCGACCACTTGCCTATTGGCTATTATACGTCGCAATGGTTTTCAAATTTTTACTTGGAGGGACTCGACCACTATGTAAAAGAACAATTACACATCAAATATTATGTGCGGTACGTCGACGATATGGTTTTAATCGACAGCAACAAAAGAAAGTTGCGCCGCGCGGTTGCGGCTATCAACGAATATTTGCACGGTATCGGCTTAAAGTTGAAGGATAATTGGCAGGTGTGGCGGCTTAACTCCCGCCCGATTGATTTTGTCGGGTATCGCTTTTATAAGCACAAAACCATTTTGCGCAAGCGCATATTTTTTCGATTATGCCGCAGGGTGCGCAAGGTCAAAAAGACGGGTTATATAACGCCACATCAAGCAATGAGTCTTTTATCCCTTATCGGGTGGTTGCAACACATCAACGCTTGCGGGTTTTACAAAAAGCACATTTACCCGTATGCACCGAAAAGCAAGTTAAAACGCATTGTAAGCAATTACAACAAAAAGCAAAATAAAAAACGGAGGTAATTTTATTATGGCAAGCAAACAGGAAGCAAAAAACGGGACGGCGGTTTTTAGCGTTGAAAAATGGCTCGAAACCGCAAACGCCGACAAGGCGGCGGGCATACTCACACAACGCGAAATCGACGACGCGCGGGAAATATGGGTAAACGCCCTTGACGGAAAAACAAAGGACGAAATCGCCGAAAGCGGGCAAACATCGCTCCGCGACGAGTGGTTTATCGAGGTGTAACGTGAACATCGCGGCAACCATTATAACGGCAGTTATAAGCACCACCGTCGGGGTCGTCGTTACGGCGGTTATTGCGTATTTGCGGTCGGGTAAAGTTAGGCACAAAGCCGTCGAAAACGGCGTACAAAGCCTTTTACGCGCCGAAATCATACGGCAAAATGAAAAGTGGGTCGCACGCGGATATTGCCCCGTTTACGCGAAGGACGCGGTACGGCGCGAATATGAAGCATATCACGCGCTCGGCGGCAACGGCGTTATAACGGACTTATACAACGATATTTTGGCGTTGCCCGAAACACCACCCAAACAAAGCAAAAATAAAGTATCGGAGGACGATTAACTATGACTTGGCAACAAATTTTAATTAGCATTGTCGCAACCGTATTGTCGACCGCGCTTGCCGCGCTCGGCTCGTGGGTTTTGGTTAAGGTTAAAACCCTTGTATCAACAAAAATAAAAAATCAACAGGCGCAAGCCCTTTTATCGGGCGCAATCGACGTTATTGCGTCGGTCGTAAAGTCGACGTATCAAACTTATGTACAAGCAATTAAAGGTACGGACGCGTGGACGGCGGAAGCACAAAAGAACGCTTTACAGCAAGCGGCGGAAGCGGCACAAACGCAAATATCGCAGGAAGCGCAAACATACATACAGGCGAACTTCGGCGACGTGGGCGCGTGGATAAAAAACCAAATCGAAGCGACGCTCTACGACTTGAAAAACCGCGCATAATTTAATAACATAGCAAAACCGCCCTCCCGTTCGGGAAGGCGGTTTTTATGTACTGTGCGGGCGGCGGTTATGCGTCGAAATGCTCGCCCGTTATTTTGATATTGCAACCGTAATTTTGACCGTCGCCCCCGCCCGTTATATCGGCAATTACGCCGTCCAAAACAAAGCCGTCGTCGAACGCGTCCAACAACGACCACGCAAGGTCGCCCCCTATCCTACCCACGCGCCCGCCCGTTCGGGCGTTTATTATATCCGTACTGTTTGCGTATTCGTCCGTCGGCTTATGCTTGATTAAAACCGCGTCGCCGATATTGCTTTTTTTAATGTGCGCTTGGCAGTTATCAAACGTAACGCCGACCGCCTTTGTAAACATCGGTAATTTGATACCGCCGTCGACGGGCGACTTGATTGCCTCGTCGGACATCGTAATTACTGAAGGTTGCCGTACATCGGCGCGGGGCGTTGCTTGCGGCGTATCGGTTGCTCGTTCGGGTGTGGCGGCGGGTTGCGCGTCTTTTGCCGTTTGCTTTTCACGCTTGCGGGCAAGTGCCGCAAAGACCGTAAACACAACGCCGACGGCAAGTAACAATAAAAATACAATCGCTTGCCACGCTTGCAAATCGTCGCCCACATCGCCCCCGATAATGCCCGAAAACACAATAACAGGCAACCACGCAACAACGGCGATTATAACCCGTACCGACCGTTTAAGTTTGTAAAACCACATCATAATTAAAGACCTCCTTCGTCCTTTATTTGCTTTTCAAGTTTGTACGCATACGACAATAAATCGTTTTTGCGGCGCATATCGAACGCGCCCGCCACTTTTAGCAACTCCCGCTCGTATTCGGGCAAATCGTCGCCCCCTACCACCACCGCGCCCGCAATGGCGGTATTATTCGAGTTATTGTTGCCGATTATTTGTTGAACGGGTGCGCCGCGCGGCTCGCGCCCCGTAATCAAGTAATCAAGCGATACGCCGAAAAAGTCGGCAAGCGCGACACAATTTGCAACCGACGGCGTGTACTTGCCTTTACGCCACTCCGACACGGTTGTCGGGCGGATATTAAGCAATCTTGCAATGTCGGTTTGCGTTTTTTCTTTTCGGGATAAAAGGTCGAATATTCGCTCGTTTAGCGTCATAAGAAAAAGACTCCTTGCGCGTTTTATTTTTTCAATACGCGAGCAAGAAGCCTTGACAATCTCGGTAAACCGATATATAATATAAGCACGGTTGTCGCAAGACCGAGAAATCGGTTGCGATATTCCATTAGCCGCGCCGCGTTATTTACGGCTCTTGCAAGTGTATGATGTTTGTAGCAAAATTATTATACAACTTCCGCAAGTGTTTGTCAATGCGATGCGGCTATAAAATTATGTGCCGACCGTTATCGGTACAGCGAGAAACGCCCCCACTTCGGGAGCGTTTTTTGTTGCAAAAAAAGTTAAAATTTTTTTGAAAAAGTGCATTAAAAGTATTGACATATCATAATAACTATGATATAATATAATCACAAGGTAAGGGAAACGACCTTGAATAAAAAAAGGAGGTGCAGATATGAAAAGGCAAAAGAAAAAGCCCCGCGAAACGTATCAAGTAAGTTACATAAAAGTTACTTACGATAAAGACGGAAGAGTTACCAGCGCAACCGTCAAATACGTTAGCAAGGCACAAGACAAGCGGTAAACCGCTAAAACCGAAAGGCGGGGGCGCAAGCCCCTTGCCGATTAGGTTGCTTATACTATACCACTAAAAAAAATAAAAGTCAAGGAGTATGCAACAATGAAAATCGAAAAATTTATTGAAAACACCGCAACCGCGTTACAAAACGCAAACATCGCGCCCGATAACCTTATAACGGCAATAATAAAATTGCTCGAAATCGCCCACGCAAACGGGCTTGACAATGCCGCAAAAGCCGCGCTCGCTGATTGTGGCATAACGCTTGATATATCGGAGGAGTAATTATGGCACGAAGCGAGGCGCAAAAAGCCGCCGACAAAAAGTATGCGGCAAAAATTAACGGAAAATATAAGCCGTTTATCGTAAATTTACAGCCCGACGAACTCGCTCGAATTGACGCGGCAATCGCGGCGGCGGGTATGAAAAAAGCCGAGTTTTTACGTTGGGCGGTTAAACAGTTAGAACAAAAGCAATAAGCACGAAAGCGGGCGACACATCACGGTCGCCCGCTTTTACTTCACGGAGGTTAAAATTATGAAGGGTACAAAATACACGGCACGCGAAAAAGAAAAAGCACTCAAATTGTGGCTTGACGAAGGGCGCGACTATTATTGGGTCGCTAAAAAAACAAAATGCACGGTGCAAAGCCTTTACCGTTGGCGGCGGCAATATGACGGGACTCTTGCAAGCCTTGAAAACAAGTCAAGCCGCCCCCACTCCCCGCACCCGAACGCACACACGGAAGCGGAAGCGGCGAACATTGCCGCCGTATTCGCCGACCGCCCCGACATCGGGTACGCCGAAGCGTTGGGCGTGTTACGCACCGAGTACGGCTATACGCGCACTTACGGCGGGTTTTACCGCTTTTTAATGAAACACAAATTGCGCCCCGCGCAGGAATACAACGAATATATACCGCAACCGTATGACACGCCGCAAATGCTCGGCGTAAAATGGCAAATGGACGTAAAATACGTCCCGTTTGAATGTGGGCGCGGTATCTATCGGACGGAGCGTTGTTATCAATACACAATGATTGACGAAGCGACCCGCGAGCGGTTTTTATATCCGTACAAGGAAAAAAGCGGATACTCGACCGTTGATTTTATCAAGCGGGCAATCGTCGCCTTCGGTTATTTGCCCGATACGATACAAACGGACAACGGCACAGAATTTACAAACCCGAAAGGCACGGGCGACGGCAAAATACATATTGTCGATAAACTGTTAAACCACCTTAAAATACATCATAAATTGATACGCGTCTACACGCCCCGCCACAACGGAAAAGTCGAACGGTCGCACCGCACCGACAGCGAGAAATTTTACCGCTTTTTATCGTTCAAAACCTTTGAGGAATTACGCGACAAAATGCGCGATTGGTGCAACCGTTACAATAATTGCCCGCACTCGTCTTTACGCGATAAAAACGGGCGGCGGTCGTGGATAACCCCGCTACAAAAACGCGCGGAATTGTTGGACGAACTGAAAAACGCGGCGGCGGGTACTTATCACGTCCGATTATTGAAAAACCGCGCCGCATAGAGGCATAACGGAAGCGGCAACATCACGGACGCAACCGCGCCCGAACGGGCGGCGGTGCTTTTCTATGCCCTTTTTAACCTTTCGGCGGCATTGTGAAGGTCAAAACCGCGCCCGTCAACCCCCTATTTGCTTGACTTTTTGCCCGTTTTCGGCTATATTTAAGAAAAAATAAAAAAACTTCTAAAAACCTATTAAAAAAGGCTTGACAAAATAACAGACTTTGCGAATATTTTCGGAAATTTTTACCTGAAATAAAAAACACCCGAACTTTGTTCGGGTGTTAAGCCTGATCTTTATTTTTTGAGCCGCGTTCTGCCGCCCGAAGCGATGAATTTGTCGATCGCCTCTTCCGAAGTCAGCTCTTTGCGCTTTTTGCGCCCCGTGCGCGACCGCACGAGCACGAGCGCAATCGTCAGCACGACGGCAAGCAACCCCAGCACCGAGAGCATGATGAGCATGATCTGCGTCGTGCGCGCCGTGCCCCCCGTGACCGTAAGCGTCGTAACGGGCACGTTTTTCCACACGCCGTAGTCGCCGTCGAGCGAAACGCTGACAAGATACGTTCCCGCATGCGCGATATGCGTGAGTGCGCTCGAACCGTCGTCCGCCACCGCCGAATAGACGAGCGCGGATTTCTCTTTATAACTTTCCAGCCCGACGAGCGACGCCATTTTTTCGGCGTCGGAAAGCGCAAACCCCTCGCTCTCGAACGCGTGCGTCGCCGATTTCAGGACGCTCGGCGGCGTCAGCGTGGCATGCGCGTAAAGCGCGATTTCTGAAATTTTTTCTTCCCCTTTGAGCAAGCCGTTCACATATTCGAGCGACGCTTTTTTCGTCAACTCGGCGTCGCGGTACCACACCGTGGATATATAACTGTCGTGCTGCGCAGGCAGATCGGTCAGTTCGATATTCGTATGCCACCCGTTGTAATCTTTGCTGTTCTCGTCGTTCACGCGCTCGAAAGAATATTCTTCCCCGAACAGGCGCTGCACCGTGAAGGGCGCCTGCCCTTCAACGTGAAAGGTAACGTCCACGGTATGCGTTGCCGCCTGCGCCGCGACCGCGCCGCTTTGAACCGCGCGTTCGCAGTCTTTCTGTTGCGAGAACACGACGCGCAATCCTTCCGCACCCGAAAAAACGTCCGTCGCGCCGTCGAGCGCCGAAGATTGCACATAAGCCCATTCCAACGCCTCGCAACCGCCGAACGCACCGCTTGCAACACTCGTACAGCGCGCGGGCAATTCGATATTCGTAAGCGAGATACAATCGTTAAAGCAGTTATCGCCGAGGGTAAGCTCGTTTTCGCCCTCTTCAAAAACCACCGAACCGAGCACCCAGCAACCGCGGAAGGCTTGCGCGCCGATCGCCGTTACTGTTTCGGGAAGGGATAATTCGGTCAGTTTGGTGTCGGCAAACGCCCCCGCACCGACCGCCGTGACCCCCTCGGGCAGTTGCACCGTACGCATCGCCGCCGCGGCGGTAAACACGTTTTCGCCGATCGCATAAGATTCGACGGCAGGTTGTCCCGACGATACGGAAATGCGTTCGGGCGAAGGAAGAACAAGATGTTTCGCCGTCCCTTCGTATGCCGTAAGCGTCCAGCCCTGCCCTTCTTCGCAGGTAAACGTAAAGCGGTTGTCGCCCTCGGTGTAAACCGTTTGGTTTGCAGTAAGATCGGTATTTTCCGCGCGCGCCGTCTGCGCGCCGTGCGCAAATGCGCCGCCCGTCGCAGTCAACCCGACTGCCGCCATGATTGCCGCCGAAAATAAGAAAGGTTTTCTTATTCCGAACATAACCCCGATCCTCCCTTTGTACTTTGCGCGCCCGACGGCGCGGTAAACGCTGATAAACTCAGTTGAGTTTTGCAAGTTCTTCGCGAAGTGCCGCAAGTTTTTCGCGTTCCTGACGAATGAGCGCGGAATAAACGCGATAGTACTCTCTGTCTACCTCGAGCGGTTCCTCTTTATCGAGAATGGCGTCGAGCAGCGCCGACTGCGAGCGCATGCGCTTGAGTTCGAGCATTTCGATCTCTTGAGAACATTCTTCGATTGCCTTCTTCAGTTCACGTTTTTTCGACACGGCGGATACCCCCGATTGAATTCTTATAGATTATAGCACGAAAAAAAAGCGTTGGCAAGTCTTTTTTACGAGAATACGGCGGACGCCGCAAAGACGTCCGCCGCAGATCGTTATTTTTTCTTACTTTTTGGGAGTCGTTTTCGTGCTCGTGCTCTTCGCCGCAGGTTTTGCCGCGGGTTTGGATTCGGCTTTCGCCGCGGGTTTTGCCGCGGGTTTCGCCGCAGGCTTCGCGGTAGCGGATTTTGCAGTCGTCGTCTTGGACGCGGTGGTCTTAGCAGCCGTCGTTTTCGGTGCGGCGGACTTGGTTGCCGTCGTCTTCGCCGCGGGTTTCGCCTTTGCTTCTTCCTTCGGCTCTTCCTTCGCTTCTTCCTTTACGGGTTCTTCCGCAACGGGCGCGGGCGTTTCCGCAACCGGCTCGGGTTTTTCTTCAACGGGCGCGGGCGCCTCTTTCACGAGTGCGGGAATGGGCTGTGCAACGGGATCGGGAACGGGCTGTGCGTCGAGCGCAGCGGGCGTTTCGTTTTCGGCAGCGGGCGCGACGGCGGGTGCGGGTGCGGCTCCTGCCGCTTCCGCCTTTTTCTTCGCCATTTTCTCGTCGCGTTTCATTTGTTTCTTCATCTCTTTCGTGATGACGCGCGCGGCATCGATCTTCGCCTTCATTTCCTGCGGCGTGGGCGGTACGAACGCAGCGCCTTCCGCATTTTCGGGAATGACGTCGTAATGTTCGTCGCGTTCGAGCATCGTCGCTTCGGTCACGCCGTCGAAGAGGTGAATGTGTTTCGCGTCGAACGCAAGCTCGACGATTTCGCCGAGTTCGACGGTAGCGCGCGAAGAAATTTTAGCGATCATCTGCGCCGCGTTGTCGACGATCGAACCTTTTTCGCTTTCGTAATCGAGGTCGCAGTAGATCTGCGTTTCCGCGCCGAGTTTTTCGATAACGTCGATCTTGGCTTTGACGATGGTATCGGGCGAGTTGGAAATAAAGAGATCGTCCTCGTGAATATCTTCGGGACGAACGCCGAGCGTAACGGCTTTGCCCGTGTTGAGGTAATCGTCGATATTCTTGATCTTGCCAACGACCGCCTTGGGAAGAAGGATCTTGTTGCCGCCGACGAAGTTGACGTAAACCTTCGTGCCCTCGCTCGTAAGCGTGGCGTTCTTGAAGAAGTTCATCTGCGGCGTGCCGATGAAGCCCGCCACGAAGAGGTTGATGGGATAATCGTAAAGGTTCTGGGGCGTATCGACCTGCTGCATGAAACCGTCTTTCATGACGACGATACGCGTACCCATCGTCATAGCCTCGATCTGGTCGTGCGTGACGTAGATGAACGTCGTCGCAAGGCGAACGTGCAGCTTGGAAATTTCGGTACGCATCTGTGCGCGCAGTTTTGCGTCGAGGTTACTCAAAGGTTCGTCGAGCAAGAATACTTTGGGTTCGCGCACGATCGTTCTGCCGAGCGCAACGCGTTGGCGCTGACCGCCCGAAAGAGCCTTCGGCTTACGCGAAAGGTAATCGGTGATGCCGAGGATTTCCGCCGCGGCTTTGACCTTTTCGTCGATGACTTCCTTGGGAACCTTGCGCAGCTTCAAGCCGAACGCCATGTTGTCGTAAACCGACATGTGGGGATAAAGCGCGTAGTTCTGGAAAACCATGGCGATATCTCTGTCTTTGGGAACGACGTCGTTGACGAGTTTGCCGTCGATATACAGTTCGCCCGAAGAAATTTCTTCGAGACCTGCGATCATACGCAACGTGGTCGATTTGCCGCAGCCCGAAGGTCCGACGAATACGATGAATTCCTTATCGCGGATATCCAGACAGAAATCGAACACCGCCTGGTTGCCGCCGGGGTAAATTTTATTGATACCCTTGAGTAACAGTCCTGACATAGAAAGATGCCTCCCTTAACATTTATAATTTTATCGTATCTATTTTACAATATTCCCCCGACTTTTACAATAGTAAATTATGCTAAAAATGCGATATGAATTTGTAACGATTGCACAAATTTGCCCGAACCGCTCTTTCCGCCGCCCTGCGCGCCGCCGTTATTTGCGCTTTGCGTCCAAGATCATATCGACGATCGCGCAGAGAATTCCGCCCACGGGAAACACGATCCAACCGGGGTGCCACAGTTCCCACACGAATCCGATCACGAGGTACAGGGCGGCGGCGGTCAGCATGATCACGCCGTTGACGGCGCTCTCCAGGCGCGGTGCGCCGCTCGCGCGTTCGCGCTCGGTCTGTTTATTGTACGACGCGATATCGTATTTGGAAAACTGAATGCCGAAATACACCAACCCGCCCACCAGAAAAGCAAGCACGGCGAAAAAGCAAGCGACGGTATAACATGAAACTTCGTCTTTCCGATTCGGGCTTACCGCGATGATCCCCTCTTCCAACAGCGCGGAAACGACGATGAGCGCCGCCACGGTAAGCAAGATCGCCGATACGAAACAAGCGACCGCGATAGAAAACTTCTTCGCAAAGGCTTTGCTTTCTTCTTCCGAAAAGGGATTTTCGATTACGGGGTGCTCTTTTTGAAAACGGTCATGCGCCATGCCGTGAATGACGAACAAAAAGACGGCGGCGGCGACGAATAACAACACCGCCACGGCGCCGAGGACGGCAAACAGCTCTCCGTGCGGACCGTATTGCTTGAAACCCGAAAGCAGTAAACACGCCGCCACGCCGAACAAAATCGATCCCACGCCCAGCGCCATGCCGCGCGAAAACCGATTCATGTGCGCGGCATAATCCCTGCCGTCCGCCTCGGCAGTCCGTGCGGTGGCTGTTTGTTCATCCGCATCCGTCTGCGATATATCGCGCCGCATGAGATCGTCGAGCGAAACCGCAAACAGATCGCAAAGCGCGATGAGTTTTTCGGTTTCGGGATACGCCTCGCCCGTTTCCCATTTGGAAACCGACTGCCGCGAAACGCCTAAACGGTCGGCAAGGTCTTCCTGCGTGATTTTGTCGCGCTTTCTTAAATACTGTAAATTTTTAGCGAAAATCATCTTTCTGCTCCGTTTTGAAAATGTGCTTTCAGTATAAACGCGTACGCCGCAAAACTCCACCAATTTGCGTTTGCATTCGGCAATTTTTTGCGCAACTTAAAGTTGCATTTACCCGAAACGGCGCTCAGCGCAGCCGCCGCAGCCCGTTTCCGTCCAACTTGTATACGCTGCCGCACACTTCTTCGAGGAACAACCGATCGTGCGACACGGCAACGATCGCGCCCCCGAACGCGCGCAACGCCGAACGCACCGCAGGCGCGGACAAGGGCGAAAAGTTGCGCGTGGGTTCGTCGAGTACCAGAACGTTGGCTTTTTGCAACACCATATTAAGGAATATCAGCTTTGCCTGCTGTCCGCCGCTCAGTTCCCCGATCCGCGCGCGCATTTCCTCGGGCGTAAAATTGAGGTTGCCGAGCAGAGTGAATGCTTTTGTCTGCGTCGTCTTATCGTAATGCGCTTGCAGATATTCCGACGGTGTAAGCGAAAAATCGAGCGCGTCGGCGTAATTTTGCGGCATCGTTCCCACGCGCAGATCGCCCTTATCGCGCAAGGCGCCTTCGATCTGACGCAACAGCGTCGATTTGCCTGCGCCGTTTTTACCCGTGATGCCGACGTGTTCGCCCCCGACGAGCGAAAGCGCGACTCTTCGGGCAAGCAGGTTTTCGCCCGCCGTGAGCCGATCGACGGAAAAATCGAGAATACGTTTCCCGCGCGGCAAGGCAACGTCCTTTTCGAACCGCGCGACGATGCTCTTTTCACGGTCGGGCAGCCCGGTCATATTTTCGCGCTCGCGTTCGAGGCGTTTTATCTTAGCCGCAGCCGCTTGCATAAACCGTTTGGCATGTCCGTCGCTCGAGGGAATGCCGTCGCGATTTTTCCAGCTCGTATTTTTTCGCGCCGTTTCCGCCAGCCGCGCAAGCGTTTCACGCTTTTTGCGGTATTCCGTCCGTTCGTTCAGAGCGATCTGCGTCTGACGTGCGATCCCCTCTTCGCGGCGGCTGAGGTATTCTTCGAACCCCATGCGTGATACGCTCACCTTGCTCTTGGTCTTTTTGATGAGCTGTTCGATGTGGATCACGCCGTTCGCGGCGCGGCGCAAAAGGGTTTCGTCGTGCGAAATAAAGACGACGGGAACGGGGCATGTACGGATAAATCCGCATAAAAATTCTAGCGAGTCGGCGTCGAGATCGTTGGAAGGCTCGTCTAAAAAGAGCGCGTCGGGATCGTCGCACAGCAGGCGGAACAGCCGCGCCTTGACGCGTTCCCCGCCCGAGAGCGACGCGAGCGTACGCGCGGAAAAGAGCAAGTCCTCGCATAAATCCATTTCCCGCAGAACGCCGTAATGCGCATACACGTCGGCGTCCGCGAAATATTCATACAGCGTTTTGCCGCATTCCTCTTCGGGCAGGAACTGCGGAAAATACGCCGACCTGCCCGCGCGGACGAGCGTACCCGAATAAGCCGCATAGCTTAAAACGCCCCGCTCGCCGCACAAAACCTTCATAAGCGTCGATTTGCCGTCGCCTTCTTCGCCGATCACGGCGATCTTATCGCCCTGTTTGAGTGTGAAAGAAAAATCTTCGATGAGCACCCTGCCGTTCCGAAGCAGGGTGATCTTTAATTTGTCTGCCTGTAATAACATGTTTCCTCCGTTATAAAAAAATCCGCTTGCGGGACCGCAAACGGAGAAAACGCAAAAGTCATCCGCAAGGGAACTTCCGCGCAGTCTGAAAAAATCCGTAAGCAAATCTTCCGCATTAAAAAGTGCCGATATTTGACTTAAGATTTTTTCAGATACGCAACGGCGTTCACCTCGCATGTTATTTTCTATATTATAGCGCCTGTAAACACGGTTGTCAACCGAAAATCACTTCGCATTCGCAGGGATAAACGCTATCTTCGGTATAAATCAACTCGCCGATTTGATCCGCGACGATTTTGCCCGCACGCGGGTTTTTCACCGAATCGATCGAACCGACGATGCGCGCGTCCACCTCGGAATATTCGAATGCCAGATCGCACGCCACCGTTTTGCAGTTGATCAATTTCAAGCCCTTGCAATAACACAGCGGCTGCGTGCCGATGATCGTGCAGTCGATAAACGTTAGGTTTTCCGAATACCACCCCAAATATTCGCCCTTGACGATACAGTTTTTCACGGTGATATTCTTCGCATGCCAGAACGCGTCTTTGGTGTCGAGCCGGCAATCTTCGATCACGGCGTTTTCGACGTACTGAAAGGAATATTTCCCCGAAAACTCCGTGCCCCGCAACGTCAGATCGGCGGACAATAAAAAAGCGTATTCGCTCTCGATCGCACAGCGTTCGAACACAAGCGCGCGGCTCTTCCACCCGAACTCGGGCGAAACAATGTTTGTATCGCGCACGCACACGTCAGCGCACTCGCGCACCGCCTTAATACCGTGCAATTTGCTTTCGGCAATCGTCACGTTGTGCGTATACCACAGCGCGGCGCGGCAGTTTCGCGTCATTTCCGCGCGCATAAGTTTCACGTTCTCGTCGTGCCAGAGCGGATAGCGCAAATTCATGAAACAGTCCTCTAAGACGATGTTCCTGCTCTCTTTGAGCGCCGACTCGCCGTCCTCTTCGCCGTCGAATACGCAGTTTATTAAGTGCAGCCCGTCCGAGCCGTATAAATCGCGTTCGTTGGGAAAGCGTTCCCTTTCGACTCTTCTCATTCGTATCCCCTTTTTTCAGCGGATAAAATTCGTGCGCGCCGTCTTTTCGGGTTTAGGCGCCGCGATTCCCGCTTTCTTCCCCTCTTCGATACATTTGAGGATCCACGCCATGTTGCGCCCTAAGTTGCGCATGGTCTGCATACCCTCTTCGTCTTTTGCGACCTCTTCGGGCGCGTTGCCGTGCACCATGTTCCAATAGGTGGAAGAGATCACGGGCATGCCCACGATGGAAAGGTGCTTTTGCAGATCGTCGAGCGAACACGTCGTGCCGCCCCTGCGCGCCGATACGACGACCGCGCCCGGTTTGAGCGCGAACGACTTGCTCGAAGAATAGAACATTCTGTCCATGGCGGAAAGCAGTCTGCCGCAGGCATGGGCGTAATACACGGGCGATCCGAACACAAAGCCGTCGGCCTGCATCGCCTTTTCCGTCCAACCGTTTACGGGATCGTTCCCGAACACGCAGCGGTGCAATTCCTTACACTTGCCGCAGGAAATGCAGTCCAGCACGGACTGCGCGCCGATCCACAGGATTTCGGTTTCGATCCCCTCTTCGCGCAATACGCGCGCAACCTCGCTCAGCGCCGTGTAAGTACAGCCCTTTTCGTGAATACTGCCGTTGAACAATAAAACTTTCATCGCGATACCTCTTCTCTTCACAATTTTTTCTCTATTATAACCCCTCGCGGCGAAAAATGCAACAACTTCTTTCTTATAATAAATCATGCAAAAAAAGCATGGTTTTCTTTTTTCCGTAATTTGACAGATCGGTTCCTTCTGTGTTATAATAAACGCTAATTAAGGAGTTGCCTTATGGGAATGACGTTAACGCAAAAAATACTCGCGGCGCACGCGGGGCTGAAAACGGTGCAGGCGGGGCAGTTGATCGAAGCCGAGCTCGATCTGGCGCTCGCCAACGACATCACCGCGCCCGTTTCGATTGCCGAACTCGAAAAAATCGGCGGACATGTGAAATATCCCGAAAAAATCGCGCTGGTGATGGATCACTTCGCGCCGAATAAAGACATTGCCTCGGCATGCCAGGTAAAATGCACGCGCGACTTTGCCGCGCGGGAAAAAATCAAATCGTTCTTCGACGTGGGGCGCATGGGCATCGAACACGCTCTTCTTCCCGAACAGGGGCTTGTGGGCGCGGGCGACTGCATTATCGGCGCCGACAGCCACACCTGCACCTACGGCGCGCTCGGCGCATTCTCGACGGGCGTTGGCTCGACCGATCTTGCCGCCGCCATGATGACGGGCAAGTGCTGGTTCAAAGTCCCCGCCGCCATAAACTTCGTGCTCAAAGGAACGCTTCCTCCCTTTGTCACGGGAAAAGATCTCATTCTGCACATCATCGGCATGATCGGCGTAGACGGCGCGCTCTACCGTTCGATGGAATTTTCGGGCGAAGGCGTGGCGGCGCTGGGCATGGACGACCGGTTCACGATCTGCAATATGGCGATCGAGGCGGGCGCGAAAAACGGGATCTTCCCCGCCGACGAAACCGCCCTCGCCTACATGAAAGACCGTTTCCGCCGCCCCGTGAAAATTTACGAGGCGGACAAAGACGCAAGCTACGAAAAGACGATCGAAATCGACCTTTCTGCCTTACAGCCCACGGTCGCCTTCCCTCACCTGCCCGAAAACGCGAAAACCGAATGGGAAGAGATCGCGATCGATCAGGTCGTGATCGGTTCGTGCACAAACGGACGCATTTCCGATTTGCGGCAAGCTGCCGAGGTGCTCGGGGGCAGGCATGTCGCCGACGGCGTGCGGTGCATCGTCATTCCCGCCACGCAGGAAATTTATCTGCAAGCGCTGCGCGAAGGACTGATCGAAACCTTTATCAAAGCGGGCGCGATCGTTTCCACCCCCACCTGCGGGCCGTGTTTGGGCGGTCATATGGGAATCCTTGCCGACGGCGAGAAGTGCGTTTCCACCACGAACCGCAACTTCGTCGGGCGCATGGGGCACGTTTCAAGTAAAATCTATCTTGCCTCGCCCTACACGGCGGCAGCAAGCGCGGTTGCAGGCAAACTCGTTACCGCAAGGGGGATTGTATCATGACGGTGAAAGGACGCATTCACAAATACGGCAGCGACGTCGATACCGACGTCATCATTCCCGCGCGCTACCTCAACACGGCGAGCGCGGCGGAACTTGCCAAACATTGCATGGAAGACATCGACAAGGATTTCGTTACCAACGTGCAAAAAGGCGATATCATCGTCGCCGAGGATAACTTCGGCTGCGGTTCCTCGCGCGAGCACGCGCCGCTTGCGATCAAGACGAGCGGCATTTCGCTCATCATCGCCAATTCCTTTGCGCGGATCTTCTACCGCAACGCCATCAATATCGGGCTGCCCATTCTCGAATGTCCCGAAGCGGTGGCGGGAATTTCGGCGGGCGACTGCGTGTCGTGCGATCTGGCGACGGGGATCATTACGAACGAAACCACGGGCAAAACCTTTACCGCGCAACCCTTTCCGCCCTTTATTCAGGCGATTATCGACGCGGGCGGGCTGTTGGCGTCGTTAAAGAAATAATATGAAAAACAAAAAAATCCATCCCGAAACGCTCGGCGTGATCGTTCTGACCGCCTTGGCCGCGGTCGCGCTGTCGGTGCAGATTTTTTGGGATACCGAACACCCGGCAAAAGACTTTTTGTGTTGGGGACTTCTGGCGGCAGGCGCGCTGTTTTTCTTTCTCTGCCCACCTCTTTTCTACCGCAAACATTACGGCAGCCGCGCCGATCAGCTGCGCCTTCTCTTTTCCGGCGAAATCGGGACGGTTTCCCTGCTCTGCACCAAATCGGAAAAACGGCTCGGGACGATCGCGCCCGATAAAAAAGTCTTTTCCGTCAGTCTGTACGACGAGATCGACCTCGATATACTGCTACATTCGCACACGCTCGACGCAAAGAAATCCGAACGAAAAAAGGCGGACAAAGCCTTTCGGGGCGAAGTCAAAATCGATCTTAGAAACCTGCATTCCCTTAACGGAAAAACGGTGATCGTCGAAAAAGATCTTTACACGGCGATGCAGGCGCTCGAACTATTCAAACCGCTTTTCAAATACAATACCGTTGTTTCGTACAACGTTTTAGGCGAGGACATAACATGAAAAAGACTATCGCAGTGTTAGCGGGCGACGGGATCGGCCCCGAAATCACCGACGGCGCGATTGCCGTTCTCAATGCCGTGGCGCAAAAATTCGGGCATGAATTTACCTTCAAACACTACCCGATCGGCGGCTGCGCGATCGATTGTTGCGGCGTTCCCCTTCCGCCCGAAACGGTGGAAGGCTGCCTTGCCGCCGACAGCGTGCTGCTCGGCGCGGTGGGCGGTTACAAATGGGACGGCATGGCGGGCGACGCCCGCCCCGAAGCGGGGCTTTTGGGGATCCGCAAGGCAATGAGGCTGTATTCCAACATACGCCCCGCGCGGCTCTTCAAACAGCTTGCAGACGCCTCGCCGCTCAAGGAGAGCCTCGTTCGAGACGGCATCGAGATCATCGTCGTGCGCGAACTGACGGGCGGCATTTACTTCGGCGAGCGCGGCAGTTACGACGATAACGAGAACGGCGCGACGGCGTGGGATACCGAAAAATATTCGGTTCGGGAAATCGAACGCATTACGGAAATTGCCTGCCGCCTTGCCGCAAACCGCTCGAAGAAGATCGTTTCGGTCGATAAAGCAAACGTGCTCGAAAGTTCGCGCCTGTGGCGGAAAACCGTACATGCCTACGCCAAACGGCATTATCCCGAAATCGTCGTGGAAGATATGCTGGTCGATAACTGCGCCATGCAGATCGTCAAGAACCCCGCGCAGTTCGACATGCTTTTAACCTCGAACATGTTCGGCGATATCCTCTCGGACGAGGCGGCGCAGGTAACGGGTTCGATCGGCATGCTTGCGTCCTCTTCCTTAGGCGAAGGCACGCGCGGTTTATACGAACCCATTCACGGCAGCGCGCCCGACATTGCGGGGCG
This sequence comes from uncultured Christensenellaceae bacterium, assembly GCA_910589015.1. Taxonomy (GTDB): domain Bacteria; phylum Bacillota; class Clostridia; order Christensenellales; family Borkfalkiaceae; genus Gallimonas. Next base: position 93,856 of record CAJUSA010000001.1, on the reverse strand, counting down.
CGACCTTGCCAACCCCATCGCGACCGTTCTTTCGTGCGCCATGATGTTGCGCGATTCCTTCGGGCTGAACGGGGAAAGCGCCGCCGTCGAAACAGCCGTCGGGCGCGTGCTCGAAGAGGGTTACCGCACGGCGGATATCTATGCGGAAGGCATGAAAAAAGTCGGCTGCCGCGAAATGGCGCGCCTGATCGCCGAACGGGTTTAACATGATCGAACAAAACGTACAAAATATTCTAAATGAACTCAAACGCGGCAATGCGTTCGGTGAGAAGGTCACGCTCGTGGCGGCAACCAAGACGCGCACGGCGGAAGAGATCAACCGCGCGATCCGTGCGGGCATCACCGATATCGGGGAAAACCGCGTGCAGGAATTCCGCGACAAATTCGACGCGGTGCAGGGCGGCAACCGCCACTTTATCGGGCATTTACAGACCAATAAAGTGAAGTATCTGATCGGCAAAACCCACCTGTATCACTCCGTCGACCGCGACGAACTAACAGAAGAACTCGCAACCCGTTCTCAAAAAGCGGGCGTCGTTTCAGACATTCTCATTCAGATCAATATCGGCAACGAAGAGAGCAAGGGCGGTTATCCCCTTTCGGAAGGATATGCCGTTTACCGCCGTCTTTCGGCGCAAGCGGGCTTGCGCGTACGCGGATTTATGGCAATGCTGCCCGTTTCGGACGACGCGGCGTATTTGGGCGCATTGTGCGACGACATGCGCGCCCTGTTCGAAAAAACGCGCAGGGAAGATGAAAACGTCGCCTACCTTTCCATGGGCATGAGCGGCGATTATACGCTCTGTTTGGCGCACGGCGCAAACATGGTGCGCCTCGGCACGGCGGTATTCGGCGAACGGAATTACGGTTAACTTTTTTCATTACGCACATAATAAACACATGCCGAACGCAATCACACATTCTCTTATCGCCCAAGACGCCGCGTTGCGCCTGCCCCGTATTTACGCAGACATGCCCGCCGCCGCGCCCGAATACTATTTTATCGGTTCGCAGGGCGGCGATCCGCTCTTTTTTTACAAGCCCCTTTCGAAAAAGGAAACCAACTTCGGCAAGTTCGTGCACCGTTACCGCGTGTATGAACTTTTTTGCGCCATGCGCGATTATCTTATAACGCTCTCGGGCGAAGAGCTTGAAAAAGCGCGCGCCTACTGCCTCGGCTATATCACCCATTACAGCACAGACGTTTGTTTTCACCCCTTCGTCTATAATCTGATCGCGCGCGTTAAATCCAAAAAAAGCGTGCATTTTCAGGTCGAGAACGACTGGGACGTATACTTTTTGCGCACGCGCACGGGGCACGAGGCGGAACACTACACTTTCCCCTTTTCGCCGCGCACACTCATCGAAGAAGGCGTGTTATACCGCCTGTTTCAGGCGCTTGCCGCGGCGCTCGGCAGAAGGGAACTAAGCGAACGCGCCCTGTCGTGCGCGTGGAAAAACTACGGGCGTTACCTCAAAGTGTTTCACGGAAACTGTTACGAACAGTCGGCGCGGCTCTCGAAATTCGGAAAAGCGTTCAAAAATCTGGCGCGCATGTATCCGCGGCGGACGCCTGCAAAAAACGTCATCGAAGGCGAAGATTTTTTGCATTTAAGCGAAGGGCGCGGCGCGAATGCCGACGAACTTTTTGAGCGCGCCGTTTCCGACAGCGCCCGCCGCATGATCCTCTTCCTCGCCGCGCTCGACGGCGCACCCCTTCCCAAAGAAGAATTCAACTTCCATCTACTGACGGGCAAAGAGGCGGAACAAATCCCGAAGTAAAAACTCACCCTTTAATCGGGTGATTTTTTCGAAAATTCGCAACCGCAATAATTCTGGCGATAAAGACCGTATTTTTTGGAAAGCTCGATCGAACGAAGATATCCGCCGCGTTTTTTGAAATCGCCGGGCAGATACGTTACGCCGTACTCTTCCTGCAAGGCAAACCCGATCTCGTTGATGAGCCGCGCGTTTTTCAAGGGCGAAACGGTGAGCGTTGTGGCAAAGTAGTCATATCCGCGCGTGCGCGCCTCTTCCGCCGTACGCGACAGACGTAACCAAAAACACCGCTCGCACCGCGCGCCGCCCTCTTTCTCCGCCTCAAACCCGCATACGGCGCGCAGAAATTCGCCGTGATCGTATCCGCAGTCGAAATAATCGGCGTACCCCGTTTCGCGCAGCAGCCTGATCTGTTCCCTCTTGCGCTTTTCGTATTCCTCTGCGCCGTCGAGATTGGGATTATAATAAAAAACGCTCGTTTTTATCTTCGCGCTCACCTCTTCGAGGCAGGCGGTCGAACAGGGCGCGCAACAGCTGTGTAAAAGCAGCCGCTTGCCCTGCGCGGATTCGAGCGTTTTTAACATCAGTTTATCGTAATTGACCGCGTTCATTTTTTTGCGCACACCGTATTGCAGAAATATTCATGGATCCGCAAATCGGAAGTCAGTTCGGGGTGGAACGCCGTGGCAAGCATGTTCGCCTGCCGCGCCGCGACGATCTTGCCTTCGTGCTCGGCAAGCACTTCCACGCCCTTGCCCGCACTTTCGATGTAGGGCGCGCGGATAAACACGGCAGGGTACGCGCCGATATGCGCCGTTTCGAGATCGGCGCGAAACGAGCCGAGCTGCCGCCCGTAGGCGTTGCGTTTTACCGAAACGTTCATGGTGCCGAGCCAGACGTTCTCGTCGTTCGTCAGTTTCCCGGCAAGCAAAATCAGCCCCGCGCATGTACCGAACACGGGCATGCCCCCCTCGATCGCCTCTTTTAAGGGCGCAAACAGCCCCTCGTCTTTGAGCAGCTTGCCCTGCACGGTCGATTCCCCGCCCGGCAAAATCACGCCGTCCAGACGGTCGCAAAAGTGTGCTCTTTTGCGGATTTCCGTCGTTTCGACACCTAATTTTTCAAGCGCCTGCCTGTGTTCGAGAAAGGCGCCCTGCAATGCGAATATTCCGATTTCCATAGCTTATCGTTTGAAATAAGGCTTACTTTCCTCTTTCTTCCATGATGAGTTTGATTTCGTTTTCGTTGATGCCGACCATCGCCTCGCCGAGATCTTCCGAAAGTTCGGCAAGAATTTTCGGGTCGTTATAATTCGTCACCGCCTGCACGATGGCGCGCGCGCGTTTTGCGGGATTGCCCGATTTGAAAATACCGCTGCCGACGAACACGCCTTCCGCGCCGAGCTGCATCATAAGCGCGGCGTCCGCAGGCGTCGCCACGCCGCCCGCCGCGAAGTTGACAACGGGCAGTTTGCCATGTTCGTGCACATAAACCACAAGCTCATAAGGAACCTGCAAAATTTTCGCCTCTTCGTAGAGTTCGTCCTCGCGCATGGAAACGACCTTTCGGATTTCGCTTTGCATCATGCGCATATGGCGCACTGCCTGCACCACATCGCCCGTGCCCGGTTCGCCCTTGGTGCGGATCATCGACGCGCCTTCGGCAACACGGCGCAACGCCTCGCCCAAATCGCGCGCCCCGCACACGAAGGGCACGGAAAACGCGTTTTTGTCGATATGGTATTTATCGTCGGCGGGGGAAAGCACTTCGCTCTCGTCGATATAATCGATCTCGATCGCCTGCAAGATCTGCGCCTCGGCGATATGCCCGATACGGCACTTCGCCATAACGGGAATGGAAACCGCTTTCTGAATGCCCTTGATCATTTTGGGATCGGACATGCGCGATACGCCGCCCGCCGCACGGATATCGGCGGGAATGCGCTCGAGCGCCATCACGGCGCAAGCGCCCGCTTCCTGCGCGATACGCGCCTGTTCGGGCGTGGTGACGTCCATAATGACGCCGCCCTTCAACATCTGCGCCAGATTCTTATTGAGTTCGAACCGTTCGTTTGCCATAAAAGAATAATCCTCTGTTTTGATTTTTCTTTTTATTATACCACGGCGCGCGCGTTTCGTCAAACGAATTGCGCCCGCCCCTCTTGACGGGGCGCAATTTTTATAGTAAAATTGGCTAAAAGGAAAATTTTTCCGAAAAGAATGAGTAAAACCGCCCGTTCGTTCGTTTTAACAAGTGAGAGAGGACGGAAAAAAATGGAAGAGAGAAGCAACATCGAACGGCTCGTAAAGCGTTACGGCGACGCGCTTGTGCGTTTCGCCTACTGTCGCACGGGAAATTCAGCCGAGGCGGAAGATATCGCCGAGGACGCCTTCGTCGCGCTCTTTCTCAAAAACAAAACCTTTGAAAACGAGGCGCAGGAACGGGCGTATCTTTTCAAAACGGTCGCAAACAAATGCTGCGACTATCACCGCCGGAAAACGCGCGCATGGGTTCCTCTCTCCGATCTTGAAAACGTGCTCTCGTTCGACGGCGAGGCGCAAGCCCAAGCGCAGTGCGACAACCAAACGCTTTATTGCCACATGCAAACTCTTCCCGCACAATACAGGCAAACGCTCTATCTGCATTATTTCGAAGGATTTTCGGTAACGGAAATCGCAGTCGTTCTGCACAAAAACAAAAAGAGCGTATACAACCTGCTATCGCGCGCCAAAACCGCCCTGTCCGCTTTACTCAAAAAGGAGGATTTTTCATGAGATCCGCACAGGAACGAACCAACCGTATCGAACAAAAACTGCAACAAGAACGCGCCCGAAAAAGACGGCGCAACAAGATCCTTTTATCCGTCGGCTCATGCGCGGCGGCGTTCATTCTCATTCTCTCGCTCGTGCTCTTTTTGCCCTTCCCCACGCAGAATATCGCTAAATATAAAGATAGCGAATACTACCCGCTCATCCGCAAATTCAACGACATTCACAAAAAATCGCGTGCGTATAAAAACCGTTACGAAATCCTTGCCGATTCGGTCAAAGACTTTTTCGGCATGTTCAACGGATACGGTTCGAAGGGTGACGCCGTCGAACCGCCGACCGCGGAAACACCCGACCGCTATGAGGAAGTGACGAACAACCAGACGAAGGGCGTGATCGAAGGCGATCTTTTCAAACGCAGCAGCTCGACGATCTACTATCTGACGGCAAAGGAAAAGAACTACGTTCTCGACGTTTACCCCATCGCGGGTATGGCGACAAAAAAGAGCGCCTCGCTGACCGTCGCCCCCGACAAGAACATGAGTTTTACGGGCTACAACGGCAAACGCGAACTCTTCCTGAATGCCGACGCAACGCGCGCGCTCGTCGTATCGCCGTGTTACAGCTATGCCGACCGCGTGCTCTACACCGTGATGATCGGCGTCGATTTAACGGGCGGAACGCCTGCGGAAACGGGGCGCGTTTACGTTTCGGGCAACTACGTTTCTTCCCGCCTTGTTGAAAATAAATTGCTGCTCGTCACGAATTTTCAACCCTACCGCCCCGAAAACGGCAACTTCGATTTCGACAGCGAAAAGACCTTTCTTCCGCACACGGGAACGGCAGACGCCCTCTCGCCCGTACCCATGGACGCCATCGTCATGCCAGACGAGGCGCAAACGGCGCGTTACACCGTGCTTGCCCTGCTCGATTATAACACGCTCGAAGTGCAAGACGCCGCGCCGCTGATGTCGTACTCGGAAGAAGTTTACGTTTCCGAAAACCATATATTTGCCACGCTCTCGCATCAGCAAGAGCACGAGCTGACCGAGCCGAGCGGCAACCAAACCAAAATATGGCGCAACGAAACGCGGATCAGCTGTTTCGATTACCGCAACGGATTGAACCCGACGGGGACGGTAAACGTCAACGGCACCGTAAACGACCGCTATTCGTTAGACGAATACGGGGGCGTGCTGCGCGTGTTTACTTCCACCGTAAAACACACCTGGCCCGAAGAGGATCCGTGGAACGGAAAATATATCTCGTCCCGCCCGAATTCCAGCCTGTACTGCTATTCCCTCGCCGATTTTTCGCTGCTTGCCGCCGTGGAAAACTTTGCGCCCGACAACGAAACGGTGCAGTCCGCACGCTTTCAGGGGAATACCGCATACGTTTGCTCGGCGATCATCATATCGTTTACCGACCCCGTGTTTGCGTTCGATCTGAGCGATTATAACAACATCACTTACACCGATACGGGCACGATTTCGGGCTATTCGCTCTTCCTGACGCCTTTCACGGACGACACCATGTTGGGGATCGGCTACGGCGACTGGCGCGATATTCTGAAAATCGAGCTATACCGTCAGGGCGAGAACAAGGTCGATTCGGTTGCGCAGATCGAAATGTTGGGCGCATCCTTTTCGGGCGAATTCAAATCGTATTTCATCGACAAGGAAAACGGACTCATCGGCATCGCCGTCGAACGTTATTACGAACAGCACAGTCTTTCGTATTACCTGTTCCGCTTCGACGGGTATAATCTGGTACAAATTTCCGAAACCGTGCTTCGGAACGAGAACGCCTACAAGGGGGAAGGCGACGGATATACGGAAGAACGCGCCGTGCTGATCGACGGTATTCTCTACCTCTTCGCCCCTTCTTCGGGCTTGCATCTGATAAATTTAAGCGAGTTATAAAGGAAAACGACGCGTTTGACGCGTCGTTTTTTCTTTTCGGTTCAATCCCCCTTTGAAAAGAGAGTTTCGCGCCCCGTCATTTCGAGCCTGTCGAGGAATATTCCTTTTCAAAAAACTTAGAAAAAGGATGGTTCGACTTCGCTCACCATGACAACAGCGAATGCACCTTTACAACAGAGAACGCACCATGACAAAATTATGCAAACTGTCATTCCGAGCTTGCCGAGGAATCTCTCTTAACGCGTTATATCTCTTCGAGCATGACTTCCGCCGTATATTCGTCGCAGGCGGTGATAAGATAGCGGTAACTTTCCGATCGCCGCACGCGTTCGAAAAATTCCGCGACCGCCTCGCTCTCTTCGAACAGCTGCGGCTGAGCGCGTTCGATCTGCTCGTACCTTTCCGCATTGGTTTCGTTGGGCGCAAAGTTATACGCAAGCACAAACTGCAACGTTGTACCGTCCTCGTCGCAGCAGTTGAAACTGCGCATGAATGTGACGGAAAACGTATCCTCGCCCGTAAATCCGTATACGCCGCTCACCATTTCGACGGAATCCTCGCCCAACACGGGTAAACAGCATTTTTCGAAGAGTGCCACCGCGTCGGCAGGCGGCAACTCGACGGCAAACGCAAGCTCTTGTGCAATTTCCGCCGCCCGTTGACGGTAATCGTCGTTTTCGATCAGATCGAGTAATTCTTCATCAATCATGGTTCTCCGCCTCTAAGAGATGATTGACCGCCGATACGAGCGCGTAGACCGACGACGTCGTGCTGTCGGAATGCTCGCCCGCACCCCAATAAGAAACGCCGCCGCGCTCGATCCCCACATACGAAACCGCCTGCGCGAACGAACCCTTCGAAAGCGCGTGCTGCTCGTATTCGCAAAGATTGTAGTCGATCCCGAAATGTTGTTTCAAGGCGTTGGAAACGGCGTCGAGCCGTCCGTTGCCGTCGCCCGATATCGTTATATTCTCGTGTTTGCCGATGATTTCCACGCTTGCGGCAATGCCCCCTTCCTGCTTGAAGTGCACCTCGCCCACGCCGAACACGCCACGCGCGTTCATGAAATACTGCACGAACAGTTCAAAAAGATCGGCGGCTTTGAGTTCCCGATGCCGTTCGTCGGAAACGCGTTTTGCGATTTCGCGCACGTTGTCGCGCATGCGGGAAGGCAGTTTCAGACCGTAACCGCTTTCGAGCATGTAGCCGATCCCGCCCCTGCCCGACTGCGAATTGATGCGAATGACGTCGGCGTCGTATTCGCGCCCCACGTCTTTGGGATCGACGGGCAGATACGGCACGTTCCATTCGGTAAGATGTTGATCTTTGCGGTAATTCATTCCCTTTGCGATCGCGTCCTGATGCGAACCCGAGAACGCCGCAAACACCAGCTCGCCCGCATAAGGCTGACGGGGCGAAACCTTCATATTCGTAAACTTTTCGTAAGAGGCGGCAAGATAGGGCATATTCGTAAAATCCAGCCCCGTTGCCACCCCTTGCGACACCATGTTCATGGCAAGGGTGACAAGATCGCAGTTTCCCGTGCGCTCGCCGTTGCCGAACAGCGTGCCTTCCACGCGGTCGGCGCCCGCAAGCAGCCCGAATTCCGCCGCCGCCACGCCCGTGCCCCTGTCGTTATGCGGATGCAACGAGAGAACGACCGCATCGCGGTAGTTGATATTCCGCGCGATAAAGGCAACCTGTTGCGCGTATATATGCGGCATGGCGTTTTCCACCGTGGCGGGCAGATTGACGATCGCCTTGCGCTCGGGCGAGGGTTTCCAAACGTCGAGCACGGCGTTGACGACTTCGAGCGCATATTCGGGTTCGGTGCCCGTAAAACTCTCGGGCGAATACTCGAAACGGTATGCCGCGCCCTCTTCTTCTGTCAGCCGTTTCAAAAGTTCCGCGCCTTCGACGGCGATCTTTTTGATCTCGTCCTTGCTCTTGCGGAACACCTGCTCGCGCTGAGCGGGCGAAGTGGAATTATAGACGTGCACGATGACGTTTTTCGCGCCGCGCACCGCCTCGAACGTGCGTTTGATGATATGCGGACGTGCCTGCGTAAGCACCTGAACGGTGACGTCGTCGGGGATTCTGCCGCCCTCGATGAGCGCGCGCAGAAATTCGTATTCCGTTTCGCTCGCGGCGGGAAATCCGACTTCGATCTCTTTGAACCCGATCGCAACGAGTAGATCGAAAAAATCGAGCTTCGTCTGCAAGTTCATGGGTTCGATAAGCGCCTGATTGCCGTCGCGCAAATCGACGCTGCACCACACGGGCGCGCGTTCCACGGCGTCCTTTTCCATAAAGTCGAGATATTTTTTCGGGGGCATGAAGAACTGTTTGCGATATTTTGCGCTCATAAAAAACCTCCTGCGAAACAAAAAAAGCGTCTCTTTATCAAGAGACGCCTTGTGCGCGGTACCACTCTTCTTGCGGGCAAAGCCCGCCGCTTTCTTCCGTGTAACGGCGGATACCCGTTCTTTTCTACTCGCTTTCAAAAAGACCGCTCGGCGACGAGTTCACGCGCTTTCCGCACCGCCTCGCACCGAACGGCGGCTCTCTGCAACGGACTTTACGCGCTACTGCTTCGCTTCCCTGCGTTATATTATTATCATAATAACAGACGGCAGCGCCGTGTGTCAAGCGTTTTGACGGCATTTATCGCATACGCCGAAAAACTCCGCCTCGCAGCCGTCGATCGTAAATCCCTCGATCCGCGCGTTGCAAAATTCCTGCGGCAGGGGCACAAACACGTCGCGGATCGCCCCGCAACCGCGGCAACGCGCATGAAAATGCGCCTCGGTACGAAAGTCGTAACGCACGTCGCTGTCCGAAAGCTGAATTTTTTTGATTTTACCGTTTTGCGCGAACTCGCCGAGCACGCGGAAAACCGTTCCGCGGCTTATTGACGGGTGCGTTTCGCCCGTCCGCTCGAACACTTCGGTCGCGGAAGGGTGATCGAGCGCACAGAGCGCCTCGTAAACGGCTTGTTTTTGCCAGGTATTGCGCGACATCGTCGTATCGGGGAACGGGCGCTTACTCGTCCTCTGCGCCGTCGAGCGCCGCCGCCTCGTCGCTGTCCTCGAAGTCCTCGTACTGCTTGCAGAATTCCGCAAACACTTCGTCGAGGAACTGCTCGTCCTCGATGGCTTCGAGCCGTTCGTCGTTCTCTTCGCCGACGATATGATAAATCGCGACTTCTTCGCCTTCCTCGTCGTCGAGCGCCTCTTCGCTTTCGACTTCGGGCGTCAGCGCGCAATACCATTCACCCTTGTATTCGAAGGTCATGAGGTGCTCGTAACGGCTGGAATTGCCCTCTTCGTCAACCAATTCGACGATATTGTCGTCGTCTTCGTAATTGTTTTCTTCTTCCTTGTAATCCATTTGTTTACACTCCTTTTTTAATTTTGCCAGATAACTTTCCAGAATGTACGCCGCCGCGATCGAATCAATCTGCTTTTTTTTCTTATCGCCCCGCGCCGTGACGCCCATGGCGACAAGATCGTGCCGCGCCTCGCGCGTCGTGTAACGCTCGTCCTCCGTGCACACGGGAAGGTCGGTATATTCCTGTAACGCGGCGATAAATTTAAGCGTTTTCCCCGTCTGCACGCTTTTTGTTCCGTCGGCGTTGAGGGGCAAACCGCACACGATATGCGTGGCGCCCTGAACCCTTGCAAGATCGGCAACCGACGATGCGTCGCGCGCAAGATCCCCCGTGCGGAAAAAGGTATCGGACGGCGTGGCGTATTCGAGAAAGGGATCGCTGTAAGCCACGCCGATCCGCTTATCCCCGATATCGAGCGCCATAATTCTCGTATCCATATTTTGATTATACCATACTTTTTGGCAAAAGTAAATTACAAACGCGAAAAAACACGGCTGAATTCTTTCAACCGTGTTTTCCCTTGCGCGTAACATTATAACAATAATCTTACTTGCTCTTCGAGGACTTTTTGCTTTCTTCGTCGCCGCCCTTCTGCGCAAGTTTCTCGTCCATCATCTCATTGACTTTTTCCATGACTTCCGCCTGGCTTTTTTTGACGAGAGAACGCGCTTTGTAGCTGTTCGCAACGATGAGCGCCCCGCCGATCATGCCGAGCGCCAAGCCGATACAAAACGTCTTTTCCATAATTCCTCCCGCGGCGCAATACCGCTAAGGATAGTTTGTGACGGAATTATGCCGTTATTCGCCGTCGCGATTGCGTAATTTTTCCAACTCTTCTTTGAGCCGTTCGTTTTCGCGGCGCAGATCGATGGCAAGACGGGCGTACAGCGCGTCGATCTCCCGCTCTAATTTGCGCTGTAAAAAGGTCTTTTCCTCGGGGATCCCCGCCTCTTTGGCGGCTTTTGCCACGCGTTCGGGCTGTTTTTTGAGCAGATTGCGGTATTTATTCTGCATGCGCAGCATCAACCGTTCGTCGCCGCCCGATACGTTCATGATCGCCCGACGCACCGAAACGCCCTTGCTCTTTTCTTCAAGGACGCGTTTGAGCAGCTCGTCGGTTTCCTCTTCCGTGAAGGGGCGCACTTCCGCCGCGCCCAGATTTTTGCCGTCGAGAATGCGTTTTACGCGGCTGTCGTCGCGCTTTTTGAGGAAGGAATAGTAATAATTGCGCACGCTGCCCTTCGCGCGGCTGTGCTCTCTGCCGTACGTTTCAAAGAGGTACGAAAGGGTTTTACCCGCATTTTTGCCCGTGTAAATGTATTCGATCAGCCCCGTGGCTTCTTCTTCGGTATAGCCGTTGATTTTGTTCATCTTGTCACCTCGGACAAAATTGTTGACATAATCAAGCCCGTTTATACATTAAATAAAAATATGCGAGTATATTTTTTATCCGAAAAATCGGGCGTGCTCTTTTTGAACGGGATCGCGCTCGGCAGAGTCGATCTCTTCGAACGCGTATGCGAGATCGACCCCAAAGACGGCATATTCTGCGAGGTAAAAGCCGCAGGCTATACGGCTGTGAGCTTTTTGTTCAGCGAAGAATTTCTGCTCGACCCGCCGCCGCAGATCAAACTCTATTACACGGAAGGCGCCGTCGCCGTGTATGCCTGCGACTTTCTTCGCGCCGATCCCTCGATGAAACTCCTTGCGCAAGAACGCTTTTCCGATTGCCGCCTGACCTTATTTTTTCAGGGAAAACTGCAACTCGAATACTCGCGCGGCGCAAATTTTACGCTCGTTCCCCTGCCCGATTATCTTGAAAACGGCACGATCTGCCGCGTCGGACAGGAATTTCTGATCGAGTCGGAAGAGGGATTTGCGCTGCTTTCGGGCGAAGGGAAACTGATCACCGCCGCGCGCGGAAGGGTAACGGAAAAAGAATATGCGCTTGCGGCGGAAATCCCCTTCGGCGACAGCACGGGGCATATCGCCCGATGCCGTTGGGAAAACGGCGCCATGACGTCGTGCGCGATCGTCACCCGACGCGATCCGAACGAGGCGACGTTTGCGCTCGCCCTCTTCGAAAGCGCGCTGATCGGCGCCGACTTCACCCCCTATCTTTGCGACGCCTTGCAGGAAAAGGCAGGCGCGTTAAAAGAGTTTTTGGGAAATTACACGAGCGTGGTGCTGAGCGACGCGCCCTCGCGCGTGGGACTTGTCTATCCGCGCAAAGAACGTATTTTCGACGTACGCTATTTTAACGTAACCGTAGCGGACGGAAAGGTTACGAATATTTCCGAGGAATAAAAAAGCCCGCTCTGAGAGCGGGCTTCAATTTTAATATTTGTTGACTTTGACCGACTTGATGAGAATGGGCACGTCGACAGGCGTTTCGTATTCGGCATTCAAGCCCGAAGTTTTGATGCGCTCGATCGGTTCGTATTGCAGATATTCGCTAGGACCGATCAGCGTCGTATCGGTGAACGCCGCGTCTTCGCTCAGATCGTCCTGATACTTATCGATCGCGTCGATGAGTTCCTGCAACTTCTTGCTGCCCGCATCCGTAACCTTGCCGAACACGCAGTACTGCGAATCGAGCGTCGCATTCGACTGCCCCGTAAAGGTATAGAAAAGCGAAGTAGCGCTGTTGTAAACGTACGATTTATCTTTGTCGTATTTGTCGCCGCCGTTGTTCTTGCCGCCGTCGTTCCGCAACGTCGTCACGCGCGGCGGATTCGCGCCGTTTTCGGGCTGTTTTTCGGCGTTGTAATACATCACGAGCGCGCCGAATTCGTGCACGTTTTCCCTCGCGTGCGTCAGATTATTGCCGTTATCGCTGAATTCGCCGTACACGGTATAAAGGGGCGTCATCGTATCATCCGCCGTCGTAAATACAGGGCTGGAAGAAACCACGTCGTTACCATTCGCCCAAACGGATTGCGAGAACTTCGTCCCTTCTTCTTCCGCCGCCTTCATTGCGGAAAAATAATCCTTTTCCACAAGCGCGCCGTTTTCGAGCGTATAACCGCCCGTGTGAATCTTACTGTCGCCGTAGTCATGCACGCACATTCCGTCGTAAAAGCCCGTATCGGCAACCTCGATGAAGTGTTGCACGGTTCTCGGCGCATCGTTGCGCGAAAGACGGTACGCAACGGCGTAATCGGTGCCGTTAAACGTGTAAGTGACGGTAATTTCGGGGTGTTTCGTCGTGCAGCCCGCGAACGCGAACACCGCGCCCGCGCAAATCGCCGCAGCGGTTGCGGCACAGGCAAAACGTTTGAAATGATTTCTTTTCATGGATAACTCCCTTTTATGATACGGTTTTATTGTACCCGTTCTTGGCGGTTTCGTCAAGTAGTTTTTGCGCAGTTGCGTGAAAATTCGGTAAAATCGGGTTTTTCGATCAATTTTTACCGATCAGATTGACGTCGAGCTTATTATAAGGAATCTCGATCTTCTCTTTTTCAAAGCGCTTGGTCATCGCTTCCTGCAAGTCGAAATACACCGTCCAGTAGTCGGCGCTTTTCGCCCAGCAACGGCAGACGAAAACGAGCGCGCTGTCGGCCTGTTCGTTGAGGCGGACGGTATAACCGTCGTCGTGCAACACGAGTTCGTGCGCGTCGAGCACCGATTCGATGACCTTTTTCACCTTATCGACGTCCGATCCGTATGCGACGCCGAAAGTAAGATCGACGCGGCGCTTTTCTTCCGACGAAAAATTGATTATATTGCCGCCCGAAACCGAAGAATTGGGAATGGTGACGACCTTGTTGTCGGGCGTTTTGAGCTTGGTGCTGAACAGCGAAATTTTGACCACGGTGCCGCTCACGCCCGCCACTTCAACGTAGTCGCCCTCTTCGAACGGGTGATTGGAAACGAGGATCATGCCGCTTGCAAAGTTGGCAATAATCGACTGCAAGGCGAGCGAAATCGCCAACGTACCCACGGTAAGAAGGGCGACGAAACTCGTCGTGTCGATGCCTAAAATACGCAAAACAATGATCAGATAGATAAAAACAAGCACAACTTTGAGTATGGTGAGAATAAAGTCGCCCGCAATACCCTTGAGTCTGGTTTTATTGATAAGTTTGCGCGAAACCGACAAAACGATTTTGAGAATGACCAGCCCGACAAGGATCACCGCGACGGCGATGACGACGTGCATCCAACCGCGTTCGGTGATAAACCAGTTGACGAGCGAATTCCAAATTTTTACGAAGAACCCCGGCTCGGCGGGCGTTTCTTCCCCCTCGGCGGCGACGAGCACAACCGATAATAACGAGAATAAATTCATACTATAATCCTTCCTTATTAAAATTCTGATTCTTCGGCAAGCTCAGAATGACAAAAAGGTCAACCGTCCATGCCATGTTGCGCAACCTGTCATGTTGAGCGGCTTGTCCCATAAGCACGCCACTGTCATGTTGCACAGATTTGTCAAGTTAAGCACGCCCTTGTCGAGCAACACAGCCCCTTGTCATGTTGAGCGTAGCCGAAACATCTTTTCGCGTAACAAAAAAACCGTAAGCTATGCCTACGGCTTTTTTCTTTTGTTCGGTTAAGCGAGTTCCGCAACCGCGCCAGCTTCCTTGAGCTTGGCAACCGCTGCTTCTGCGTCCGCCTTGGGAACGGCTTCTTTGAGCACGCCGAGGCTTTCGACCGCTTTCTTCGCTTCGGCAAGGCCGAGACCCGTGAATTCGCGCACCGCTTTGATAACGGCGATCTTGTTTGCGCCGATCTCTTTGAGCACGATGTTGAACTCGGTCTTTTCTTCTTCTGCGGGAGCCGCTTCCGCACCGCCCGCCACGGCGCCGCCGACTGCAACGGGTGCCGCCGCGCTTACGCCGAATTCTTCTTCAAGCGCTTTAACAAGGTCGTTCAGCTCGACGACCGTCATCGCTTTTACTTCTTCAATCAATTTCTGAATATCCATTTTTTATTCCTCCGATTATTTTTAAGATTTTTTTTCTGCGATTGCTTTCAATACATAAGCAAAATTCGCAATGGGCGACTGCAAGCAGCCAAGCATTTTTGCGATCAATACCTCTCTCGAAGGGATCGCCGCAAGTTTCTTCACGCCTTCCGCATCGACGTACGCGCCGTCGACGTAAGCGCTCTTTGCAACGAGTTTATCCGCCAAAGCGGGATTTTCCTTACCTGCCTTCACCACGATCGAGCAACCGCTCGTTTCATCGGGGCAGAACACGAATACCGTTGCGCCGTTCAGATCGTTATTGAACGCCGTCACGCCGAGTTCCTCAAACGCTTTGCGCACAAGGGTGTTCTTGTAAACCTTGTATTCGCACTGCGCCTGCGTAAATTTACCGCGAAGCGCGGTCACTTCCGCCACCGTAAGGCGATCGTAAGACGCAAGAACAACCGATTTGCTGCTCTGGATCTTCCCTTTGATTTCCTCTACGACGACCTTTTTCGCTTTGAAATTTTCCGATTCCGCTTTCTTGTTTCTGATCTTTCCTGCCATGTTTACCTCCTTTAACTTCACGATTTTTATTTGCTTGCCGCGCAAATAAAAATCCGTGATTTGAGGGAAACCGCGGTCTGCACGCGCTACGCGCTGACAGCCGAGTATTTCCCTCTGCGGGCGAATTTTTAAGAGCGCTACCTTTTTCTTCGCCCGCATTCACCTTTCCTGTGAAAGTCGCAAGCGACAAATTGGGTGCTTTGCCTGCCGCAAAAAACCGTTCCGTAAAATTAAAATTCTCCGTGCCGCAGAACGGCACGGAGATTTCGTTTTTGCAACAAAATAACTCCGACCTCGGCGAGATATTAAGCGTAACGCACTCGCTTTCTGCGGTCAAATGGATTCTTTTCGTTCTTATCTTAACACAAAGCAAACGCCGTGTCAAGCAATTTTTCTGTCTTTTAAATCTTATTGTAGTTTACTTTCACGCCGGGGCCCATGGTGGAAGTAAGCGCGACGGACTTGATGTACTGTCCTTTCGCCGCAGCGGGTTTCGCCTTGACGATCGCTTCCATGAGCGCGTTGAAGTTTTCCATAAGTTTTTCGGTACCGAAACTCTTTTTGCCGATCGGGCAGTGAATGATCGCCGTCTTATCGAGACGGTATTCCACTTTACCTGCCTTGACTTCGGCAACGGCTTTCGCGGTATCCATCGTAACCGTACCCGATTTCGGATTGGGCATCAAGCCCTTCGGACCGAGGATACGACCGATACGGCCGACCATGCCCATCATATCGGGGGTGGTGATCATGACGTCGAACCCGAACCAGTTCTCGGTCTGGATTTTCTGGATCATCTCTTCCGCGCCGACGAAATCCGCACCCGCAGCCTGTGCCGCATCGGCTCTTTCGCCTTTTGCGATAACGAGCACCTTTTTGGTTTTACCCGTTCCGTTGGGAAGGACGAGCACGCCGCGAACCTGCTGGTCTGCCTGACGGGGGTCGATACCCAAGCGTACGTGTAATTCCACCGTTTCGTCGAATTTCGCTTTCGCATTTGCAAGCACAAGACCCATCGCCTCGCCTGCCTCGTACGTTTTCGAGCGTTCGAAGGATTTCAGACTATCGGAATATTTCTTACCGTATTTCATACTTTCCTCCTTATTCCTCTACCGTCACGCCCATCGAGCGTGCCGTTCCCCTGATCATGCTCATCGCGCTCTCGAGCGACGTGCAGTTCAGATCGGGCAGTTTCTGCTTCGCGATCTCTTCGACCTGCGCTTTCGTGAGTTTGCCCACTTTAACTTTGTTCGGCGTTCCGCTTGCCGATTCCAACCCGAGCGCCTTTTTGATAAGGACGGGCGCGGGCGGTGTCTTCAAGACGAACGTGAACGAACGGTCTGCATAGATCGTCATCACGACGGGAATGATCAGACCTTCTTGACTTGCCGTTTTTGCATTGAATTCCTTGGTAAAGCCCGGAATATTGATACCGTGCGGGCCGAGCGTCGATCCGACGGGGGGACCGGGGGTCGCTTTACCGGCAGGAAGCTGCAATTTCACGACAGCGGTAATTTTCTTTGCCATAATTTTGCCTCCTTGTGGTGTTTGCAAGACGATTGTTTGAGATTTTCGCCTCTCCCACTTTTATCTGAAAGGGCTTACGCCCGTTCATTCTCTCTTATTCTTCCGTGACGTCGTCGCTCTCGGGAAGTTCGGCGGAAACGCGTTCCATCTGCACATAATCGACTTCCACGTCCTGCGGACGCCCGAACATGACAATATCGACCTTGGCGCGCTGCCCCACTTCGTCCAGCTCGCGGATGGTACCGACGAACCCTTCGAGCGGGCCGCTCATAATCGAAACTCTGTCGCCGAGTTTGAAATCGGCGTCGTCAACGTACTCGTCGAGCCGCATCTTGCGGATCTCTTCCTTTTTCATGGGAATGGGTCTGCCCTGCGGACCGCAGAAACCCGTTACGCCGCGCGTATTCGTCACAAGATACCAAAGCTGGTTGGAATAGATCATCTTGATAAAAACGTAGCAGGGCAGCAGCTTTCTCTCGACGACTTTTTTCTTTCCGTTGGCTTTTTCTTCGATCGTCTTTTCGGTGGGAATTTTCACGTCGACGATGCTGTCTTGCAGGTTATTGTTTTCAATCAGGCGTTTTAAGCTGTCCTGCACCATCGTTTCATAACCCGAATAGGTATGAAGAATGTACCATTTGGGTTCGGTATCGTTATTCGCCATGATTACGCTCCCGTACCGAATTTGGTGATGAGCTTAAGAAGCTCGCTCAGCCCGTAGTTTACACCCGTGACGAGCACCATGAAAATAAGAACGATAACGAGCACGACACACGTTGCCTTCACTGCCTGTCCGAACGTGGGCCAGGTGACGCGTTTGAGCTCGCCGAACGTTTCCTTGAGCTTTCTGCCGAGGCGAACGAAGATGTTGGGCTTTTTGTCCTTGTTCTTGTCCTTATTCTTTTTTGCCGGCTTTTCGGATTTGGATTCGACCTGAGAATCCGTATCTTTCTTCGACATGATCGGCTCCTTAAAAATTATTTGGATTCCTTATGTGCCGTGTGTTTTTTGCAAACGGGGCAGTATTTCTTCAGCTCGAGACGATCGGGATCGTTGCGCTTATTCTTAAAACTGTCGTAGTTGCGGTTATGACACTCCGTGCACTCGAACGTAACCTTCATTCTCGTGGATTTGGTAGCCATTAGTAAACTCCATACAAAAAAATTACACCCGCTTTTGGGTGCGTAACGTAAGTTTATCACAACGGCAATACGATGTCAATCTTTTTTGCAAGCGAAATAAAAAATTTTTCACGGAAATTTTCCGATTTTATTTTACGGTATAAATCTCTTCGATCTCGAAATTCAAGCCGTACTCTTCCATCTTTTCCCATTCCTGAAAAAGCTGCAAGGTTTCCACATAGACGCTCTTCGCGCCTTCCGCATAAGGCGAGAGTTCTTCACCCGATTTTTCCGCATCGAAAATCTCTTGTAAATTTTCAAGATACCGCCCGATCACGAGCGCAATCGTTTCATCCGAAGTCAACGGTCTTTTGCGGCGGGTATCCACGTATCCACAAGGCTCTTCGTCCGTTTTATAAGTGAAACACAATTCTTCTTCCCGATCCATCGAGAACCCCTCTTGCTTTTTATGCTACGGCATAACGACCTGTTTATTATAGCAAAAAGACAAGAAGATTTCAAGAGTAATCCGCAATATTTTACGAATAAAAAATCATTCCGTCTGCCCCCGCATAGAAAGACTTAAAAAATTTTTTCGAAATAACGGCAAAAACGCTTGATAAATTCATTGATTTTTGATAAACTATATTCTCGTAAAACACATTGGGGTGTCGCCAAGCGGTAAGGCAACGGACTCTGACTCCGTCATTCGGGTGTTCGAATCACTTCGCCCCAGCCACAGACACTATATATTGTAGGTTCTAAAAACAAGAACACAGTATATAGTGTTTTATTTTTTGACCGAGTTTTGGCTGAGCCTCAAAAATGCCCGATTTTAGGTCATTTTTACCCCGATTTGGGAGTTATTTGGGAATTGTCAGTGGATTTATGTATTTAAATCAAACTGCAAGTAATTAACTTTTTGAGCTTCCTTTAAGTGAAATTCATCTGAATAATGCGTATAGACGGTTGTCGTTATCGTACCCGTCAACGAATGTCCCGCCCAAATGCTTACAACTTCGCCCGAAACGCCGCTCTCTTTGCACCTGCTGATAAACGTATGCCTTAACTCGTGGGAGTGATGATCGGGAAACAACCGCTTCATTGTCGTTTGCAAAGTGTTCAGATTTACGTTCTTTGCCTTTTTAAAATCGATATACGGCAACATACGCTTCATCATCGGCGTAAACGGTACTTTGCGTTTGACAACGTTTTTACCCATACGCTCTTTACTCGTCTCGCATTCGAGCCACATTCCGTCAATAATTTTCAGGCTCGCAAGCTCGCTCCGCCTGAGTCCCGCGTACAATAGCACAAGGAATGCGTGAGAGGTATCTTTTTTGAGATTTGCAAGGCAATGATTGACCAGCTTCTTTTCTTCCTCGTAAGTGAACGCCGTGCCGCTTTTGCTTTGGTAATTGGGTACCACCACCTTCTTCATAGGCGTGGGAATGTTGTAGTCCTCTGCAATCATATCGAAGATACAACGCAGTAATAAAAATAGTTTATGCGCCGTACGCAGAACGCCTTTTTGTATGTAGGTCAAAAGAAAGTTCTGCAACATACATCTGTCTATCTCTATCGCCTTTATTTCTCCGAATGCGGGCAAAACGTCGCGATTTAGCATTCGCACGTACTCATTATAGGTCGATTGCTTTGTCGTAACCTTTTTAATGTTCAACCACTCGTCGGCATATTCTCCAAACGTCTTTTCGTTATGGTTGCGTCTCTTGCGCCTCGGACTTCCGTCGTAATTATTCAGTTTTTCAATAAATTTTTGCTTGAGCTTTGTTAAGTCTTTGGACGAAACCTCGATATCGATTCCCTGTCTGTGAAATCTTGCTTCGTACACCCCGTCATTTCTTAAACGGTAGTGAACTATCATATCGTTCGTCGCAAAAACGTTTCTGTAATTAGTCGGCATCTGTAAAATCTCCTTTTTTGAAAATTTCAGCACACCCCGACGATTTTCAACTTTACTTCTTTCTGCTATGGGACCCAACCCTGCCAGCACCTGCTTGTATAACTCATTTTGCTTTTGCATAGCTTCGAGCAACTGCTGTACGGATTCGTCCGACTGTAATAAGTTAGTTTGTTGTTTCAAGTATCCTTATTCGGACTTATATTACGGAATTAATCCGCGTCCTTATAGCTTTGAATACTATGTCCTCTTTCCATCGCGTTTCCTCCTTGTTCGAAAAGATTATGATTGTTTATACTGTTCTTTGAGTGCTTCCCATCCTGCATAGATGAGTTGCACTTTTTTTATGTGATTGGCTTTGAGAAACTTGTTCAGTTCCTCAAAGTCTTCACGGTTCATAGAGGTTCCCCACACGGCGTGTGCCGCCTTGCGTTCCTCTTTGTGCTTGTCCTCGTATCTCTTATCGATTTCGGCTTTCGGCGTTCTCATACTGCTTCCTCCATATAAATTAATTCGTGCAATATTTCTTCTTCGATTGTGTGTTGTAAAGCGGTAAACCTGCGGTAATCTTCCATAAACTCGCCCGTCCGTTTGTACAACGGATTTTGCGAGAGCTTTGCATAGAGAACATTGTACATATTCTCTGCCTGCCTGTCCACGCCGTGCAAGTATTCAGGAAGATTAGCTATTGTCCAATCAATCCCCCTATCTTCTAAATACTTGCGTTTAAGCGTTCCCCACTTGCCGTAAACGTGTTTCTGCGGTTTTACAAGTTTTTGATACCGCTTGATTTCGTCCACAGTCAAGCCTTCATTTGCTTCGGCTTTCGCCAACAACTGCCTATCCGTCATCATACCAACACCTCCGATATTAAATATTAATACGATTATACTCATTCCGTTGATAAGAGTCAAGCACTTTCGCAAATATTAATACGATTTCTGCTATTTTTCTTCTACATATTATTTCCCCCACGTCCACTTGGAAGTGCATTTGCTTCTACATTGCCTTGCTCCTCCCGTTCTTGTTCTATTTCTTTTTCAATCTCTTTCAAACGGTTAGTGAAGTCTCGCTCCAACAATTCGCTTTCGCCGCCAAACGACGCAAGTAACCCGTCAAACAGCTTTCCTACCTTTCTGTGCGAAATAGCAAGCCTGCGTTTAAGCCCTTTGTCGTTTACTTTGTGTCTTATTTTGGTTTCGAATGTTTCGGACTTTATGTACTTTACCGTGTTCAATAAGATATTGCCCTGGGCATCTTCCCCGGCATCTCTATTTCCTTTACTTCCGCCAACATATCCGAGATATTACTCCAATAGAAAACTTCCTTGTCCGTCATAACATCGGTTGGCTCGGCGTTTTCAAACTCATACTCGCAAATTCTCTTTGCAAACTTCCCTGCATCCATGTCGTTCAACCCGCTCAGTATATCGGCGTACAAATCGTAAAATGTAAATTGCTTTAATTGTTTTTGTTCCATTATCAGCATCTTCCATATTAGCTATATTTTTGCAAATATTGTCACTAATAGTTATAATTATTTTATCAAACTCATTCATAGTAAGTCCTCCAGGTGTAAAACTGATTTTATGATATAGTTTAGGCTTGAAAAATAATTACCTTAATTTCGTCAAACACCTACTATATAAGAATTGCTTAATTCCTTCTGTTTGGTCTGTTTCGTAATAGTCAATCAATAATTTTTTATATTCGGGAACATTATCTTCAGGGATAACTATTAAACCGGCACCGATTGATATAAGAATATGATTTGCGAAGATAACAGAGGTTCGCTTATTGCCATCAATGAAAAGCTGTTTTTTCGTCACGAACAATAAAGCTTTAATTGCCCTTTCGTAAACATCGGTTTCATTAAGAAGTTCGTTTAACTGTTCGATAACCACACTCTCTATAGGAAGTTCAGGCTTCCATTTCGTGCCACCGATAGAAACGGGAACGCTACGCAACTTCCCCGCATTATAGTAAAAACCTTCCTCGACAAGTCTGTTTATCAAACACAAAATCGAGTAGTCAGATTTCGACGTAACAACACCGTCATCCAAAACGAACTGCCATGCGTGTTTCAGATTATTGATTTTCTGAATATCGTCTGCGGAAACGCCGTTAATCTTGCCACCTTCGATAATCGTTTCCGTATCGAGAAAAGTAACAGCAACCCCCTCCAATACGGCTTGCTTATAAATCGTATCAACGAGATTACGTTTTGCAAAATCAATATTCAAGCGAATCGCGTCTGTCAATTCGCCAGCGACGTAATTGCGCTCTTTTAACTGCTTTTCAATTGCACGCAACTTTTTCTTGATTTCTTTTGCGGTTACATTGTTTTTCTGAATAAGCGCAAAGAGTTCCTCGCTATACTCCCCCGCATAGACAGTTCTGGTTAAACCATCAACCCGTTTATGTAGATAAATATATTTACCGCCTTTAACCTCGCGTACTTCCGCCGTGCCCCAAAGAAGAGAATCTAACTGCGCTGTATAAGTCTTTTGTGAATTAACTAATTCGATTGTTTCCAAGACATTGTTTTCCATATTGACAGTATAACACAAATAGGAAACAAAATCAAGAGTTTTATAAAATTTTTGTTTCACAACTTTTCTACTTTTTAAGTAGTTAAACCGCTATTGAGAATTTTTGCATATATTGAAAAATATTTTAAATTGAAATTCAATGCGATACTTGTTTACAATCAATAGCTATATAAAACAAAATCGGGGCAAATGCCCCGATTTTGTTTCATAATTTTGTGTGTTTTTTGTCTTAAAAATACCCTTTTTTAGCAGAAAATTTGAACGAAAAGGACAATTAGTCCGTCACTCCCAAAAATTAGGGAGGTTTTTGGGAGTAAAGTTTTGAAAATAGTTTGGGAGCGCAATATATTGTGTTTTATTGTTCTACTTAACCACTATATGTTGTGGTCGCCATTTTGATTAATTCCTCTGACTCCGTCATTCGTTGGTTCAAATCCAGCTACCCCAGCCAATCGGAACTGATACGAATACCCTCGTATCAGTTCTTTTTTATGTGCTAATACACCACTTGATTAGCCTTTCGGGCTGCGGTGGTAGCACAGTTCTCGTAAAAGTCAATCTGGTTGCGGAAAAGGCTAATAAATCCTTATCAAAAATATTGGGAATAAACGTTCGGTTGGATATTACCCGAACATAACGCCTCAACAAAAAAACTCTTCCGTCCGGAAGATTTTTTTTGTTATTCCCCGATCAATAAATTACGGGGTGCTATCTTTTTGATTTTAAGCGACAATAAGCACGCAATGCAGAACGATATAATGATAAGCCCGGTTCCGGCAAGCGTAGAGAAAGCGACGGGGATGCTGAAAGTGCACTTAACAATACCCATAGAACTTAAAAACAACGACATAAGCGGATTGATAACAAGACAGCTTACAATAATGCCGACAACGGTTGATAGGATAGTAGCGGGCATAAACGTAAGCGCGGTTTGCACGATAAGCTGTTTGGTCGTAAAGCCCAACGATTTAAGTATTCCATAATCGCGCATTTTATTCGTCAGCATTGTGCGCACCAAGAGATATAGCACGAAAGTGATTAATATTACCGAAATAACGAGAATTGCAATTACGATTATCGTCATAAGCGAAACGTAAACGCTGCCTGCGCCTTCAATCGTAGCCAAAACGTTTATTACGCCGTTTACGCTACCTGAAAAATTTCCTTTCATTTCTTCGTTGAAAGCATCTATATCCACGCCTTCCGCGAGATTGATGTAGTAAGTAACGTTCTGTAACGTTCCCAATCGCTCAAAACCCTGCCTTGTCAATAAACAGTCGCGCCCCATATTGTTTGTAATTTGTGTAAAACCGCTTATCAGATATTTTTCGGTTTTCCCGTTCGCCGTAATTTCTATTTCGTCCCCGACGCGAAACCCCTTTTCTTTCGCGTATTTTGCGGCGATTGCAATTTCATTGTCGTATTTCGGGAATCTGCCTTTGAATACCACGCTTTGATTATTTACCTTTGAAAAATCGTCGCACAGCGTTGCCATAAGCTCCACTCCGCCGACGTGCGACACGTTCAAAGAATTATACAAATATACCTTTTCCGTGCGGCTGTCAGATTTCAATACTTCAAGAAAATCGTCCTCTATTTCCGTTTGTACGTTAATTGCACTATCCGCCGTTTCGCCGACGATTAAATTCAGGAACGGCATCATATCGACAAGCATGTTTTCCGTCATCAGTCCCGAAAACACAACGATGAGCGAGAGAACGAGCATTGTGATACAAACGGTTATATTATGCTTAACGCCCGAGAGCGTAGTTTTGAGCGCAAGCGCAAAATTAAGCGGCACTTTCGTTTTTTCAAGCGGAATACGATTGCGTTTGAAATTATGCGTTTGTATACCGGAACGCAAAGCGACAATCGGTTCTATCTTTTTAATTTTGCGGGCGGAAAGCCACACCGAAAGCACAACCGCACCGTCTAAAATAACAAGAGAAATGAGCAAAGGCAACAATAAAAAGTGAATTGCATACGGAATTCCCGTCTGCGCAATCATCATTATATTTATTGCCGGGAAAAGCGCGTAAGATAGCGCCGCGCCCGCAAGAGCCGCAAGAAAGGTAAGCCCTAAAAACTGCAATAAAAGCGAACAAACAAGTTGCCTCGACGTATATCCCACGGCTTTCAGCGCGCCAAGATTTTTTATATTGACCTGAATATAGTTAATAATATTCGATATGATAACAACGAGCGCAATCATAAGTACAAAAAACGCCATAACGCTCATAATGACCGAGCAAATTCCTTGCGAAATATACCGCGATTGTGCAACGATATCGTAACAGTTGCTCGCCATTTGCGTATTCGGGAAATTTTCCGAAACGATTGCCTTTATCTTAGCCTCATAGGTAAGATTCTTTGCTTTTTCATTCAAACGCACCGAGCACAGCGTTGTCTGATACGCGTAATTCGATTCTTCGAGTTCGGCGTATTGATCCTGTGTAAGTAGAATTTGCGTTAACGCGCAGTTATGCGACCCCATCATTACGCTGTTGAAGAAACCGCATACAGTATATGTTACAGGATGACTGCCGATAGATATTTCAATCGTTTTGCCTATGGAATAATCATTTGATTTATAGAGCATAGGCAAATATACTCCGCTCGTGAATTTGCCTTCCTCAACTATTTCGGCTTTGCCTATTGAGCGCGACAGAGCCGTCTGCTTATCCATAAAGATAAACTGTCCGTTCATTTGTCCGCCGTTATAAGAGAATGTGCCGACCATATACATACAGCGATCCAGACGGTATTCTTTTACTTCGGGATCGCTTTCAAGCGTTTGCGATAAGAATTTTGGCACACTATCCGTATCGTTCACCAAAAGCGTAACGTGTTCGGCATTGAGCTTGTCGTGGTATCTCAAAAAGTTGGCTTTGTAGTCCATAGACAGCATAAGCCAGAGATTGAGAAGTATCGCGGCTATCAAAATAAGCACAACGATTGCCGCCGTCTGCCCTTTGGCCTTCCGCATATTAGAGCGGGCAATAAGAAATAATTTTCTCATTTTACCACCCCATGTCTTTTAGGAAAGCGGAAAGTTTTTCGTGCCGTTGCACGTCGCCGTGCGAATATCTGCCCAAATTGCATTCGCCCAAAATAACGCCGTCTTTGAGATAGAGAATACGGTTGCCCCGCCGTGCCGACTGCATATCGTGCGTAACCATAACCACGCTCTGCCCCTGCTCGTTAAATCGGGTGAGCGTATCTAAAACGTCAAGTCCCGTTTTGGAATTGAGCGCGCCCGTAGGCTCGTCGGCAAACAGCATTTCGGGCGAGTTAATAAGCGCACGAACAATACCGACTCTTTGCGCTTCGCCGCCCGATATTTGCGTGGGGAATTTCTTTTGCGTTTCTTCGGAAAGATCGACCGCCGCAAATAACTCTTTTGCCTTTGCGGCAACGGCTTTTTTGTCTTTGTTCACCAAAAGTCCTGCGGAAAGCACATTATCCATAACGGACATTCCGTCAATCAAATAGATTTGCTGGAATACAAACCCGCAATGGTCGCGGCGGAACACTGCAAGACCGTCCTGCGATAAATCGGATATTACTTTATCGCCGAACGTAATTTTGCCGAGCGACGGCGTATCCATTCCCGAAAGGGCGTATAAGAGCGTAGATTTGCCCGCGCCACTTGCGCCCATAATTACGGTAAAATCGCCCTGATAAAGTTCCAAATCGATATTTTTAAGGACGTGCTGTTGCTGACCCCCGTTAGAGAAAGTCTTGCATAATTTTTCGGTTTTCAATAATATTTGCTGTTGCATAAAAACCTCCTTTTAACACGCCTATTGTACCGTTTCTAATTCTTAAATGTCTTTAATAAGTTCTTAAATTTTTCTTAAATCTTACCGCTTAATGCGAGAGTAACCGTTACTTTCAAACCGTGTTTGCCGTTTTCAATATTCAATCCGCCCTGCATCTCTTTCATAAAGTAGTCGGAAATGTAAAGCCCCAAGCCTGCGCCTTCGGTATTTTTCGCATTGCTTCCGCGTTTGAATTTTTCTTTGAGTACGGGCAATTCTTCGGGCAGAACTCCGCCGCCCGCATCTTCGATAATCACGCTGATATGTTCGTCTGTTTTTTCTATCTCAACGGTAATATCCGTCTTTGCATATTTATAAGAATTAGCGAGAATATTATCGAACACTTGCTGTAAGCGTAACCTGTCGGCGTAAACCAAACATTCCGGAATATCGGGAATACTTGCTTTATGCATATAATCGGCATTTTCAAGCATTACTTTCACTTGTTTGCTGTCTATGCTCGCAGGGGTAACGGTAAGCTGCTGTAATTCTTCAAGCGTTGCCGTGAAAAGGTTTGTAACGAGCGTATTTATCTGATCGGCTTTGCCTATGATCTGCGTGTAGTTCGCTTTTTCTTTCTCGCCGTCCGCTACGGCAAGCCCGACTTCGGAAACGGCTTTGATGCTTGCAACCGGCGTTTTAATATCGTGGGAAAGTTTTGCAACGAGTTCCTTTTTGCTTTGTTGTGCCTGCGCCTCGGCAATGCGGGCTTTTTTGAGTTCCGAGCGCATAATATCAAAGCTCTCGGTAAAAGCACCGAAGAGATTATGCCTATCCATTTCGAGCGGAATATCTAAATTACCGCCTGCAATTCGCTCGGCAAACTCTTTGAGTTTGCGAAACGGCCGTATCATCGCAACGTGCAAATAAGCGGCGTAGCCAATGCAAATTGCACATTGAAGAACGATTGCCCCCGCCAAAACGATTATTGCCGTCTGCTTTTGCGATTGTAGCGTTTCCGCTCCGTCGTTGAAAATTATGACCTTGCCGACCGCGTTGCCCCCGATTGTAAGATCGAGTATCGTATCCCTATGCGTGATTGCCGCATTCACGCTTTCGGAAAGTCCCGATTTCGTTTTATATAAAATATCGCCGTTTGTATCTAACACAACGTAATCGAGCGCAGTGGTATTTTTATGTTCTTTCAATAAATTAAAATCTTGCGTTACCGATTGTACGACTTCGTTGACGGCAACCGTATCCTGCGTAAAATCGGGCGTTTGCACGGCAAAAACGGTAAGCGTAATGATTTCGGCTATGAGCACGAGAAGAACGCCGATTAAAAAGGCCTGCTTTTTCATTCCTTGCCTCCCGTAAATTTGTAACCGTCGCCCCAAACCGTAACAATGTATTTCGGTTCGTTTGTCCTTTCTATGGCTTCGCGCAATCTTCTTATATGCACGTTCAGCGTTCCGTCGCCCGTAAATTTATCTTCCCAAACTTTCTCAAACAGTTCTTTTTTCGATATCACTTTTCCTTTATTTTCAATAAGATATGCAAGCAACTTAAATTCGAGCGTGGTAAGTTTTACTGTATTGCCGTTTACATTGACTTGCTTTGCCGCAAAGTTGACAGTCAAATACCCGTCCGCATATTCGGCGGCAGCGGCTTGTCCGTACCGTTTTAACACGGCTTTTACTTTCGCAAGCAAAACGCCGAGCGAATACGGCTTTTGAACGTAATCGTCGCCGCCGATATTGAGCGCAACTATCTTGTCGTCGTCGCTTGTCCGTGCGGAAATAAACAGGATAGGAATATTCGTCTTTTCCCGTAATTCCTTACATAATTCAAAACCGCTTCCGTCGCCCAGATTTATATCAAGCAGTATGAGTTCGGCAGTATTTTCTTTGAAAAATGTGCGGCTTTCTTCCGCGCTGTAAACAGCAACCGTATTCACGCCGAAAAGGTTAAAGTATTCCGCCGTACTGTCCGCCAGCAGTTTCTCGTCGTCGATTATTAGGCAATTATATTTCATGCAGCACCTCTTTTTCATTATAACACGATTTAAAACGGAAATCTTTAAGAATTTCTTAATTTTATAAATTGATTGAAACGTTCGCATAAAAAAACGGCTTTTCGCAAATTTTAGCCGAAAGCCGTCTTTTTATTCGATATAATCGCGCCGTTTTTTTACGTTGAGCGAATGCTTTCCACAGGCGCTTTTTTGGTATAATTCGCTACGGGAATAAGCGTTGCGAAAAACGCGGTAAAGAGCGCAACCGCCGTAACGAAGAGCGCCGATAAAATTCCGAAGATAAATATCGCCGCTTTGATCGTTTGGATCATCATAAGATTCAGAATATGGCAGAGTATCAACGAAAGAATCATTGCCCCCGCCGCGGAGACGATCGCGATGAAAAGCGCTTCCACGAAAAAGATGCAAAATACGTCGACGCTGCGCGCTCCGAGCGCACGCAATATACCTACCTCTTTCTTTTTTGTGATTACGGAAACGGAAATAAGATTGAACATCAACAAGAAGGCGAATAAGGCAAGCCCCAGCCCCGCATATAAAAAGGCGTTGCGGAACGTAGCAACCGTACCGTGCACTCTATCCAACTCGCCCACAACCTCTTTATCCAATTCGTAATACGTATCATCTGCAAATTCTTTATCCGTAAGCCCCACGATACGGTTCAACTTTATCGAACTGCGGTTGTGTTTGAGAATAATATTGCCGATTACGGAATCGGGCGTGTACTTATATTTTATGTCCAATTCAGAATAAAAGTAATCCGATTCAGAAGGATGATGAGGCACAAACGGTTCTTGATTCCAAAAGGAATTGTATTTCGAAAAAAACTCCTGCGATAAAACGTAATATTTATAAAAACCGCTATTTCGCAAACTATACCAAGCTTTCTCTTTATACGGATAATCCGATCCGCCATAATCGCCGCTTTCCACCGCTTTTTTCAAGCCCCGATACGCCTTCGGTTCCGCATCGTTTTTATAAATCCCTACGATCTTGAAATTGAAGTCGATTTCTCCCAACTTCACAAATATCGTTGCGGGGTTGCTCTCGGAATACAGCACGTCGCCGTAAGTGTTTACGGGGTGTTTCGGGGCGTCTTCGTTTACGAGCTTCCCCGCCGCAAGATCTTCTTCCGTAACGAGCACGAATTTCGACTGTTCCAACTTCATGACCTGAAATAAAAATTCGGGTAGCGCGATTTCGTCTTCCGCCGTCGGCAATCTGCCCGCCAAAACCTTTAAGGAAGGATCCGCAATCACATAGTTTGCCCGGTTACTCCCGTAATAATCCTCTAAATCTTTATCCCAAGAAAAATTATGCGGTTTGTTTGATGAATATACCGCCGCCAATGCATCGGGATATTTCTTTTTCAGTTCCTCGTATTCGTTTAACGTAAACTTCGTCGTAACCGGAGTTAACATTTGCTCCCTGTAAAAAGTACCGTCTGCACGCCAAACTTTCTCTCTTACGTTAAACATTTTCACCAGATTTACATAATTACCTTGATCAAGACGAATGGTTTCCGCCATAACGCTATTTTCGCTATAAAACATAAGCGTGGAAGAAAGCCCGAAGAGCACGAACGCAAACACACAGAGAATAATCGAGAAAGCAAGCCGCACGGGCTTGCTCTTCAAATAACCGAACCCCATGCGCAACGCGTGCCGAAACGGCAGCCGCGCACGCAAGAACGCCGCGCTTTGCTCCTTGAGCGGCGGATCGGGCTGCGCGTCAAGCTCGCCGAAAGACCCGTTCGGCAGCCGAACGACGTCCGAAAGAACCTTGCCGTCTTGTAACTCGATAATACGGTCGGCATACCGCTCGGCAAAATCCCGATCGTGCGAAACGACAAGCACGAGTCTGTTTTCGGAATACTTTTTAAGCAAATCGAATATCTGCGTTCCCGTTTGAGAATCCAACGCGCCCGTCGGTTCGTCCGCTAAAATAATCTGCGGCTGTTTCACCAACGCGCGCGCGATGGCTACCCGTTGTTTTTGCCCGCCCGAAAGGGTGTTTGCCTTCCGTGCGGCAAGGTCAAAAAGGTCTGCTTCTTCGAGTATTTTTGCGACCTCTTGCTTGTCGCGCTTGCCCTGTAATTCCAAGGCAAGCGCAACGTTCTCTTCCACGGTGTACTCTTCTACAATATTGTATTCTTGAAAAACGAACCCTGCAAACGTGTTGCGGTATAGGTCGAAATCCTTTTCCTTAAAATCCTTGCAGCTTTTGCCGTTTAAGATAATTTCGCCCGAACTCGGCTTATCGAGTCCGCCGCAGAGATTGAGCAGAGTCGATTTCCCGCTCCCCGATTTTCCCAGAATAAAAACCATGCCTGTTTCGGGAAAATTCAGCGTAACGCCGTCGAGCGCCGTAGTCACGACGCTCTTATTCGTTACGTATTCTTTACGCAAATTTTTTACTTGTAACATATTTATTCCTTATTCAAAACGGTTATAAACCTTTATAATACTTTATTACCATATGATATTGTTTTACATACCAATCATCTCGACCATAGCCATCGGCATTGAACTGCACGAGTATAGCGTTTTTATACGCTAATTTACTAAGGCTCACTTCAAAGGAAATGGTAGAAACATGTAAAGTTTCATCTACCAAGTATTTTTCAGTTTTTAATACGTTTCCGGATGAATCGAGAATCCTTACATACTGATTCCCTTCATATCCGGCTTCTTGAAATTCAAAATAAAAACTGATATAACATTTGGTATATCCCGTGTCCTCCAATTCTTGCGTCGATTTCGTATAATACGGCAAGATAAACGCAAGCGACGGATTAGTCGCATAACCTGTATCTAAAACCAGCCAGCCTTGTCCAGGAAAAATCTCTTGCTTATCAACGACCACTAACTCGTTTTGTGCATGCGGTTGCGGCACGTTTATTTCCGCATTCTCCGCCGTTCCGTTATTCGGCACAACGATTTGCTCGGCAGAAGCCTTTTGCGCAAAAATTGCCCCAACTCGATCGAACATGATCAGTGATACCATTAAGCAAACAACCGCAACGAACATAGCAAAACCGGAAACAAACCATTTACAACTTTTTTTCATAAAAACCTCCCATAGATTGATTTGTTAAATTATAACATATTTTGTTTTATTTGTCAATACTGTTTTTGAACTTAACTGAAATTATTTTATTTTGCCTGATTACTTTGTCTGCGCTCACGACGCCAGCAAATTTCGATTGACCGTTCGATCAACAACATAACCCCCCGACGCGATCCGTCGGGGGGGGGTATCCGATAAAATGCCAAGAATAAAGTTTAATTGATAATATCGTATTTTTCAAGACGGACGATTTCGGCTTCGCCGTTTTCGGCAAAGAACGAGATATCCGTTCCGCCCGAATAAACGTTGCCCGTCATGACGCGTTCGCCGTCGTTCAGAAAAACCTCGCAGCTGACGACGTCGAGAAGGATCAGCATTTCAAGGCGGTTTCCCGCTGTGTCGACGCGTACGGAACGAACGGAAGCGTCTTTTTCGCTTGCGTCGTGCGAAATATCGATCCCCATGCCCGAACGGTCGAACACAACGAGATCGGAAGCACGGTCGTAGTAAATTTTGGCGGAACGGGTCCTGTTGCCGAACACCTCGACGCCGACCCGCGCGGCTTGCCCCAGATCGAAGAGAACGTGCAGTTCGGTCTTTTTACCGCATACGCCCGCAAGTACGGTTTTCTCTTTGATAATTTTATGTGCATGCTTTACTTCGTTCCAACGGTAATCTTTCAACTCGCGCACGGGACGCTGATAGAGTTTTCCTTCTTGCAACGATAATTCACGCGGCAGGATCATCGAACCCGCCCAGCCGTGTTGCGCCGTGGGCATGCGCCGACTCCACATCTGCATCCAACCGATCATGATCACACGACCGTCGGGCGCTTT
Organism: uncultured Christensenellaceae bacterium; assembly: GCA_910589015.1. Taxonomy (GTDB): domain Bacteria; phylum Bacillota; class Clostridia; order Christensenellales; family Borkfalkiaceae; genus Gallimonas. The sequence goes on along the minus strand of CAJUSA010000001.1, from coordinate 61,693 downwards.
TAACGTCTGCGGCGCGTAAAAATCAAATCCGCCGTCGATTTCGTCTTCGTAATCCTGTTCGAACGTACCTTTTTCGACGTCGAGCTTCCCCACCATATAGATCGCCGACTGCCAGTTTTCATACCGCCAGTCTTTGGTTTCATACCCCTGCGGACTTGCAAGCATGACGTCCTTTCCGTTCAATTCGCATAAATCGGGGCATTCGTAAATCCCGCGCGTTGTATAGCGATCGCGCCTTACGACGTTTACATATTCCCATTCCAGCAAATCGCGCGAACGGTATAAAAGAATCTGCCCTTCCCCGTTTGCGGTGCGCGAACCCAACAGCGCATAATAAACACCGTCGCGCAAGAATACTTTCGGGTCGCGGAATTCCGTGCGCAGAGCGTCCTGCGGCAGACGGCTGCTCGGAATGACTTCCCCGAGCTTTTCGAAATGCACGCCGTCTGCCGATACGGCAAGCGACTGCGTTTGAATATCGGCAAGCACCGAAGTATACATGAGATAGAGCTTGTTGTCTTTCACGATCGACGAGCCCGAAAAGCAGCCGTCGCTGTCGTTTGTCCCGTCGGGCGCCAACGCCGTAGGCTCTAAACGCCAGTGAATAAAATCCTGCGTGGTGTAATGCCCCCAGTGCATGGAATCCCACGAAGCGCCGTAAGGATAAAACTGATAGAACAAATGATACTTCCCGAACGCATAGTTGAAGCCGTTGGGATCGTTCATCCAGCCGATCGGCGGCATGGCGTGAAAAGTATGCCGGTAAGAGGGTTGCACGGCGGAAAGATTTGCCGCGATATATGCGTCCGCCGCCTGCGTCGCACTCTTGCCGTCTGCATGAGATCTGTTCTTTTTCATGGACGATCACCGTTTAATATTCATACGTAAACTGTTTCAGATTTGAAAATTCGACGTTATTGTCTTCCGCAAACAACATGACCGCCCTGCCGCTTGCGCCGTAAATGCGGACGGTAAGCGCGATCTGACCGTCGAGATACATCACGCCGACCGAACCTTCCTGTATATAAGTGAAGGTATAACGCTGATTTGCTTCGAGCGATACGGGAACCTGAGTGATGTGCGTATCGCCTGCATTAAAGGAAAGACCCAGCGATTGATCCGAAGGCGAGAACGAAACGAGCTTGTATTTCTCTTTTCTGCCGTTATAGTCGAACGCCAACCCGAAATCGCCCGTGCCGCTATATTCAAATTCGCCCGTAACGGCATAGCGTTCCTGACAGGTGAACGCGGCAAGGTAATCGCCCGACTTCAATTGCTTCGTGCTGTTGCCGATCAGCTTGCGCCCCACCGTATTCTGCAAATACGCATCGACGGGCGCGAGACAGATTCCGCCCTTGCCGTCGGAAACGACTTTCTGCGCGATCATATTGCCCGCCCATGCCGCCACGTCCTGCGTGGAAGAAGGCGATTCCGACCGACGCGCCCAACCGATAAGATAGGTATTTTGACCGTCGGAAGCGTGCTTCGCCGCATAAAAAATCTTGCCGTCGAGCCGTTTCGGGGTGGCGGTATACGGCCCGTACTGCGTATCCGCCGAGGTATACCACATCGTATCGTCCTGCGCGGAAAACGTGAGATACCATTTGTCGCCGATGCGGAAGGTGTCGCTGCATTCGAGATTATAGCAATCCACCGTTTCGTTTTCGGGGTTGGTAAAGATGATTCCGCCGTATTTTACGTTCGTCAGATCGCCTTTGAGCGTATATTTGAGGATACGCGCCACGCCGCCCTGCGCCGCCGTTACGGTAAGCGTGATCGTATCGCTTGCCTCATCGTAATACGCCTGCGGATCGCGGAAATCCTGCCTCTGCCCCAGCGAATCGTCGGGCACGATCTGCCAGTTCGCTTTTTTGGTAAACGACGTCGGGCTCGAGCCTTCGGCAACCATGATCGTTTCGGCGTAAGTCGCCGTCGACGAGAAGGAATGCCCCGTGTAGAAGAAATAATATTTTTGTCCGACCTTCACGACCGAACCCGTACCGATCCAGCTATCCTGCGCGCTGCCGCGGTCGGCTTCGAGCACGACTTTCTGGGTTTCTTCCCAGGTGACAAAATCTTCGGTTGTGGCGAGATAGATCGAATGGTTATAAGAATCGCCGCCGTCTTTGAGATAATAAACGTAATAGGTTCCGTCCTCATAATAAGGCATCGTGTCGCCGACGTACGGTTGCGCGCTCGAATCCTTTTCAGGCAGGAAAAAACGGTCGTATTCGTAAGCGTTTTCTTGCGCGCTTGCCGAACGAAGACCGGAAAAATCTTTATCGTTCGGGTGCTGATCGACAAGTCCGTCGCTCCCGCCGCAGCCGACTGCGCCAAGCAACACGGCGGAAAGCAGCATGGAAACGGCGGCGAGCTGTTTTTTAATCTTCATGATGATTCTCCTTAAAATACTTCCTTGCGCACGGGCATGGCGGGAATCGCCCCCTCGCGTGCAACCACATACGTCGCCGCGCGGTTCGCGCGCCGCAAAAGAACGGCAAGCTCGTCTTGGGTGAATGCTTCGATCCCGCCCCGTACTAAAATCTGAAACAGCACCGTACCGATAAAACTGTCGCCCGCGCCCGTCGTATCGACGACAGGCGACGCTTTATCGACGGGCACGCATACGCGCGTTCCCTGTTTGGTATAAACCGCCGCGCCATCGCTGCCCTTCGTCACGAAAATGAGTTTCACGCACCCGCGGAAGAGCGAATTCGCCGCCGTCTCTTCATCGGCAATGCCCGTGATATCGAAAAGTTCTTCTTCGCTCACTTTCAGAATATCGGCAACGGGAAGAAAGGATCGCACGGTATTGAGCAGTTCTTCGGCGCTGTTCCAAAGCGAGTAGCGCAAATTCGGATCGAAACTGATTAACGCGCCCGCCTCTCTTGCCGCGTCGATCGCCGCAGAGTGCGCCTTTTTAACGGGGGCGTCGCACAAATCGACGCTGCCGAAATGCAGGATATCGCCCGCCTCGAAAGGGATATAGCGCACGTCCTCTACGTTCAACAACATGTCGGCGGAGGGATTGCGGTAAAACGAGAAATTCCGTTCCCCCTTTTCATCGCGCGAAACGAAGGCAAGCGCCGTGTTCGCCTCGTCGGTCGTAAACACATAATCGCACCCCACGCCCTCTTTGCGCAACGTGTCTTCGAGAAAGATTCCGAAGGCGTCTTTCCCGAGCTTTGTGATCACGTTTGCGCAACCGCCGAGTTTGGAAACGCACACGGCAACGTTTGCGGGTGCGCCGCCCGCATTCTTGCGGAAGGTGACGGCATGTTCGAGCTTCCCTGTTTCCTGCGCCGTAAAATCGATGAGCATTTCGCCAATGGCGTATAACGTTTTCATAATCAATCACCTTGCTATTTTTGTGGAACCGCTTTTGTTACGACGCTTTTGCCGTGATCACAAGCGAAGAAATTTCGATCAACACGCCGTCCGATCCGCGGAAGTTCTGGAACAGTAATTCATAATTTCCGTCGGCAACGATGGCTCGTTCCGCCGTAAACTCGAAAGTTGTTTCGGTGGTCGTGATATCCATTTTGCCCGTAACGGGGCGGTCGAGATCCCAGTTGCCGCCGATCATATTCAAGTGCACGTCGCACGAAACGTTTTCGGAAGCCTTCACCGTAATTTTTACGGTGAAGTAAGAGAATGCGGGAAGTTCGAGCGGTTGATCCCCGTAACCGACGACCAATTTGTTGTGCCAGTCCGCCGTGCCGAATTTATCGATGCGGTACACAAGATTTCCGTTTTCGGTGTAAACGGTGCCTACGCCGCCGCCCTCGTTGTAGGTCGTCCAGGGTTGATCGGCGCCGCCCTGCGCAACGAACGTATCCGTCTGCGTCGTCACCTGTTTATCACCGACTAATTCGCTGAACGTAACGTTATCGACCGTAAACACGTTCTGCGTCACCCCTTCGGCGGCATTGCCGATCTGGAAACGCAAAGCGGGATCGGTTACGTTCTTATCCGCCACAAACGAACCCGTAAGCGTTTTCTTCTGCCCTGCGGGAAGCGCCAACGCGTAGCTGAAACCGCCGTCCGCCGTGTCGATTTTATTGGAATCGCCACCGTTCGTGACGAGGAAAAATTCCGCCGTCTGCGCATTGAGCGCCGTTACGTCCACACTGTAAAAATACTTTTTGCCCTCTTCGATCGCCGTATTGCCCAGCCCGACAAAGAAATGCGTACTCCATACGCCGCCGTCGTTTCCGCGGTAGCTCGTTACGTTCACCTGCGCCGCGCCGTCTTCATTTGTGACCGATCCGCTCGAAGCGTCCCAGAAATTCGCCGTAACGCTCTCGGCGGAAGCCGAAAAGTCTTGCGTGTAGAGCTCGTTCGCCGTTTCGGTGCCGACCGTTTTGATGAGCTCGATTTTATCGATCGAAAGCGTGAACGAATCGGGCGAAGTTGTTTCACCATCCGTCTGTTTGCCGAGGTTGAGCGCTAATTCGCATTGTCCTTCCGCGTCGCTGTCGAATTCCAGCTCGACCGCCGTGCTCGCGGTATCCACCGTTTGCACCGCACTCTCGCCGTACATGCCGCCGTCCTCTTTGGCGGCAACAAGGCTTACGCAGGTTTTTTCCGACGAACGCAACCAGACCTTCACGGTATAATTCGCCGCAGCCACGTCGATCGTCTTTTTCAGCGTGATATCTTCCGCCGCGGCGCCCGAATTGCCGATTTCGAACATGTAGGCGCCCCGTTTGAGCGAGGCGGTGCCTTGCGCGTCGCCGCTTATCGCATGCGCCCACCCCTTGGCGTCGATTTGCGCGTTGTCGTCGAATTCGAAGTCGTATAACGTTTCTTCCGCACCCGTCACCGTGAGCGTGCAATAGGCGTTGGCGATCAACCCGCCCTTATCTTTTACCTCGTAGATGAGTTCGTAATCGCCGACCGCCGTGGGCGTTACCTTGCCATCCGTAAAGGTGAGCGCGGAAGATTCCACCGTGATTTTCGAGGTGATATCCCCGTCCTCTTTGTCGTTTGCCTTAACGCCTTTGAGCGCGTCGAACTCTACGCCCACCTGCGCCGTATTCGTATCGGGCACGCCCGTGATCGAGGGCTTGGTATTTTCACCGTTCCGGCCTCCGCCGCACCCCGCCAACGAGGTGACTGCCAACGCTGCTACCAGTGCTGCTGCAATTTTCTTTTTCATCTTTCTTTTCCCCTTTTTTTAATTTTCCGCAACAAATCTGTCGTACGCGTCCTGATAAACTTTTTGCACCGCGTTCAACCCGACGCGATTGCTCGCAAGTTCGCTTTTGAACTTTGTCCAGTCGCTCTCGGAAACGCCGCCCTTCGTAAGCCATTTGAGCAGGTTCGAACGGATATAAGTGTCGATATTGTTTTCATACTGATTGAGCGTGTTGAGCTCTGCCTGCGTGAACTGCAAATTCGGCACGGGCGTTACGGTCGCGGGGACGTAAGGCGTAGCGTATTTTTCCAGCCGTTCTAAACGAAGCTGTGCGCGCGGTTCCATATTGACGACGTTTTCCCACGCGTAATCGGAAAGGTAACAAATCCCGAAGGGCGCGTTCTGCAAACGCAGTTCGTCCGCCGTCGTGCCGGCGGGAATTTCTTTCTGCACGAGTTTGCCGTTTTCGTCCTTCTCTTCCTCATACACGATGCCGATCGGCCCGTAATTGATCTGCGCGGAAATTTCGGGCATATAATAACGGTCGAAATAGGTCAACAGTACTTCGGGGTTGGGGCAGCCGCTGAATACGATGAGCTCGCCCGTCGATACTTCGGGATTGTTGGAAACGCAAATGGTCTGATCGCCGTTCGGCCCGACCAAAGGCTCGCAAACGATATAGTTATCGGGATTGCTCACCACCGTTTCGCTTTCCCACCAGTAGAACGCGCCGTATATTTCGGCGCCCTTGCCGTTGGCAAGGAAGTTATCCTGCGACTGCTCGAAGGATACGGAATCGATCAGCCCGTCGCTGACCCATTTGGCGATATAGTTAGTCGCCTCTTTGAACGCATCGTCCGTGACGGTATAAGTCACCTTTCCGTCTTTGATGACGCGGTGTTCGAGGTTGTCGTTCAGCCCGAACATGCCGTAAAGGTCGCACTGATTGCCCTGCCAGTTGTTATGCACGAAGTTCATCGGGCGTTCGTCCCGAGCGTTGCCGTTCCCGTTCATGTCGTGATCTCTGAAATAGATGAGAATGCTTTCCATCTGCGCGGACGTGAGCGCGAGCCCGTCCTCGATCTGCGCTTCGGTGATCCCCGAAACGGCGTTTGCGCGGACGGCTTGCTTCGTCCACTCTTTGTTCAGGAACAACAGATTGGGGTTTTGCAACAAGCCCATTTCCTCGATGCGGGGAAGGGCGTAAATTTTACCGTCTTCCACGTTCGTTATCTGTTTCTTGATGTCGGGACGATCGTTTAGGATCTGCTTGAAGTTGGGCATGTATTCGAGATAATCGCTGATGGGCAGCAGCACCTTGCGGCTGGCGTATTTGATGATCTCGCCCGCGGTCATGCCCGCGTGATAAATGGCGTCGGGCTTGTTCCCGTTGCCGAAAATCAGATTTTTCTGTTCTTTGTAAATGGTTTCCGAAACGTTTTCCCAGTTGACGTAAACGTTGGTCGATTCGAACAGATCTTCCATGACTTTCATGTCGTTGTAATCGAGCGCCGAGGCGTTTTTCGAAGAATACACGTTGAACGAAAGTTCCCTCGCCCCGTCTGCGTTCACGATGGGCGCATTCGGATCGGTCCATTGATAACCGTATTTCGAAACCAGTTCTTCGACGGAATTCTTTTCGCGGTGATCGCCGCCCCCGCAACCCGCCAGCGCGACGACCGCCGCGCACCCGATCGCTACCGTTGCCAATACTTTTTTCATAACTTTTCTCCTTTTCATATATTTTGATTTAATCTTTCAACGAACCGACAAGCACGCCCTGCGCAAAATATTTCTGCACAAAGGGATAGAGCAAAAAGACGGGCAGACTCGAAATGATGACCGATACGTATTTGAGCTGGTTTGCAAGGCGGAACTGTTCCAAAATGGTTTCGCCGCTGCCGCCCGTCGTCGTTTCCGACGCCGTGAGAATTTCTTTGAGGACAAGCTGTAAGGGAAACATCTTTTCGTCCTGCAAGAAGATCATGGCGTTAAAGTAACTGTTCCATTGCCCGATCGCATAATAGAGTGTGAGCACCGCCACGATCGGCATGGATATGGGCAGAATGACCGAAACGAACAGTCTGAAACGGTTCGCCCCGTCGATTTCCGCCGCCTCGATGATGCTGTCGGAAACACCCGTCTGGAAGAAGGTTTTCGCCATGAACAAGTTCCACGCCGAAACCGTTCCGGGAAGAATGATCGCCCAGGGCGTGTTGACCATGTTCAGCGAGCTGACCACGTTATAGAACGGGATCAGACCGCCGCCGAAGAACATCGTAAGCGTGAAGAAGAACATCCAGAACTTACGCAACGGCAGGGTTTTGCGGCTGAGCGCCCACGCCGCCGTCAGCGTAAACACAACGCTCAGCGCCGTATACGCCACGGTATACCAGATCGTGTTGGCATAGCCGATCCAGATATCCGCGCGCCGGAACACCTTTACATAACCCGTGAAATCGATATCGACGGGATAGAGAAAAACCTTGCCCGCAAGCACCGCGTCCGTGCTCGAAAACGAGGCGATCACTATGAAATAAAGCGGATAGATGACGATCGCCGCCAACAAACCGAGCAAGATGTAGGTGACGATATAATAAACGCGGTCGCCCTTGCTCTCTTTTACCCTGCGTTTTTTGGGCTTTTGCGCCTTTTCGACGGGTTGCGCCGTTTGATTTTCCTGAAATACGTTTTCCATATCCCCCCCTCAGAACAGCGAATTCTCGGAGAACCGCTTCGAAATGGTGTTGGCGATAAAGAGTAGCGCCAGATTGATCACCGAGTTGAACAGCCCCACCGCTGTGGCATAGCCCTGATCGGGCAAGCCCGTAAGACCTTTTTTATAGACGTAAGTCGAAATGATCTCGCTCGTATCGATATTGCCGTCGGTCTGCATCAAGAGCACCTTTTCGTAACCGACGCCCATCAGTCCGCCGATCGACATAATGAGCATAATGGAAACGATGGAAGAGATCGCGGGGAAATCGACGTGAAGGATCCTTTGGAAACGCGACGCGCCGTCGAGCGTTGCCGCCTCGTGCTGCGCGGGATCGACGCCCGAAAGCGCCGCAAGATAGATGATCGAACTCCACCCGAAATCCTGCCAGTTGCTCGAAAGGATATACAGCGGACGGAAGGCTTTGGATTCGAGGAAGAACGAATAACGGTCGCCGCCCACCGCGTCGATAATGTTGTTCACAAGCCCGTACCGCCCGAAAAAGAGGTAGAGCATACCGACGAGCACAACGAGCGAAATAAAGTGCGGCCCGTTGAACACGGTCTGCAAAAACTTGCTCAGTTTTTTATTCTTCGTGGAATGCAACATCAGCGCAACGAGAATGGGCAGCGGAAATCCGATCAGAAATCCGAGAATACACAAAAGGAAGGTGTTCCCCATCAACGACCAGAACATGTAATCGTTAAAAAACCGCGTAAAGTTATCGAACCCCACCCAAATCGTGTTGGCGCCCATGATCGAATCGCCGGGCATATAATCCTGAAACGCGATCAGAATTCCGTAGATCGGAATATAGGCAAACACAAACGTTACAACGACGGCGGGAATCAAAAACAGCAAATACGTCCAGTTGCTTTTGAAATTGCGTGCAAATTTACCGTTAGCGAATTTGCTTTTTTTCCGTTCCGTGGCAGCGGCAGTTTCTTCCGCTACGCTTTGTACAATTTTTTCCATCTTTCCCCCCTTTGCTTTCCGTTTCAATCGTTCAAAAAACGATCAATATTATCAAAGCAACCATATCTTAACACCCCCCCCCTTCGCCGTCAAGAATTTCGCGAAAAAACGTCTATAATTTTTACATTTGCACAAATCAAACCGATTTATTTGTGCAAAACAACAAATTTATCTTGACACAAGACCTTTCCGATGATAAAATAAAAGTGCGCCGAGGGCGCACGGGGGAAAAAATGAAACAGGGAAAAATCACCATTCAGGACATTGCGGACGCGTTAAAGCTATCGCGCAACACCGTTTCCAAGGCGCTGAACGGGCAATACGTTCCGCCCAAAACGCGCAATCTCGTGTTGAACGCCGCCATCGAAATGGGTTATAAAAGTTACCGGTCGGTCGCCTCGACCGATACCGCGCGGGTTCATAAACGCATCGCGCTCGTTACTTCGCGCTTTCTGATGAACATCAGTTACTATATTTTCGTGATGCGGGGAATCGAGGCGGCGCTTGAAGACAAAGACATCGAATTGTTGCAGTTCATGGTTTCCAACGATAATTCCTTCCGCAAACTGACGACGTATTTAGAAGAATCGGGGATCGACGGCATCGTCTGCATCGAACTGTTCCGCTCGAATTATCTTTCGGCGCTCATCGAGCTGGGTTATCCCGTCGTTTCGCTCGATTCCCCCGTAACGCTTAGCGTTGCAACGGGGCGGTACGATCTTATTCTGCCCGGCAGTTTCGAGTTCGTGCGCAATTGCTGCCGCGATCTGATTCGGGAAAAAGACTGCAAAACATTCGGATATATCGGCGACCCCATGCACTGCCGCTCGTTTTACGAACGGTTCGTCGGCATGCGGGAAGCGTTGTTTTTGGAAAATTTGCCCTATTCGCCCGAATACGGGATTTTATCCGACGACGCTTCGTTTCAGTACGCAAACCCTTATGCCCTTTACAACGTGCTTTCCGAATGCATCGAACTGCCCGATTGCTTTGTCTGCGCCAACGACGCCATTGCGCTTGCCCTGATCGAAGCCCTGAAAAAAATCAATATCAAAATCCCGAAAACCGTTAAGGTCATCGGGTTCGACAACATTCCCGAATCGAAAAACAGCGATCCCGCGCTTACCACCTTCAACGTCGATAAAGTCGGGCTCGGAAAACGCCTTTTATCCATTCTTCTCGAACGCATCGACCACCCAAAAGATAAGAACCGCCTGATCTACATCGAATCGCGGTTGATCGTTCGGCAGACAACATAACAAAACCCCCCGACGCGATCCGTCGGGGGGTTATTGTTAACGGCATTATTTTCTTCTCTTCTTTTTGACCGCGAACTTATTCGTAAACGACAAAATGGTTTCGGTATTGCCGAATACCACGAGCTGGTCTTCGGGTTCGAACACAAAATCGGCGTCGAGCGAGGCGATCACCTGCGTGCCCTTTTTCACCGTTAAGATATTCATACCGAACTTTTTGCGCGGATTGATCTCGATCAGCGTTTTGCCCGCCCACTGTTCGGGAACGGCGATCTCGAAAATCGAATACTGATCGTCGATATCGATAAAATTGATGATATTCGACGAATTGATTCGCACGGCAAGTTTTTCCGCCACGTCGCGGTCGGGATAAATCACCTCGTCCGCGCCCGCGCGGGTCAAAAATTTGCGCTGAATATCGGTCGTCGCCTTGGAAATAATCTTCTTTGCGCCCAGATCCTTCAAGAGCGACGTAATTTCGAGCGAGGACTGGAAGTCGTCGCCAATCGCCACGACGCAGATATCGAAACTCGGGATATCCATCGAGGCGAGGCTGTCTTCGTTCATGCAGTTGGCAATGAGCGCGTTGGTGTATTTCGACGCGATGGGATTGATGATGTCCTCATTTTTATCGACGATCATCACTTCGTCGCCCATACTGATGAGCCGTTCGCCGAGCGTCCGCCCGAATTTACCCATACCGATCAATAAAACCGAAATCATATACACTCCTTTTCCGTAAAAAGTTCTGTTCGCCCGTTACCCGATATAAAGCGTATCGACAAGCGGATGGCGCACCGCGGGTTCGGCGCGTTTGACGCGCAGCGCAAACGCAAGCGTCAAAATCCCCACCCTGCCCATATACATAAGTAAAATCAGAATGATTTTCGAAACGATCGAGAGCGCCGGCGTAAGCGAACAGCTCAGCCCCACCGTACCGATCGCCGAAACCGTTTCAAACAGCACGGCGGCAAACGTCGCTTCCGATTCCACCGAGAGGATCACGAGCGTGGAAAAGAGCACAAGCGAGAGATAAGCCACAAAAATGGCGAGCGCCTGCCCGACGAGCGTATAATCCAAACGGTGTTTGCCGAGCGTGATATCGCGCCTGCCGCGCAGATTTGCCCACATGCCCATGACGATGACCGCAAAGGTGCTCACCTTTACGCCGCCCGCCGTCGAACCCGAGCAGCCGCCGATAAACATTAAAATAACGGTGAGAAGAAATCCGCTCTGCGAAAGCGCCTCGGGCGCCGAAGTGGAAAACCCCGCCGTACGCGCCGCCGCCGCGTTAAAAATCGAACTTAACAACTTTTCGCCGAAATTCTTGCCGAACGCCGCGTTATTCCGCTCGAAGATGCAAAACAGGATCACCGAAAGAACGAGAATCGCGCTGTTTACGACCAAGATGAACTTCGTGTAAAACTGACATTTTTTGAGGTTGAACTTGCGGTCGAACACGTCGCCCCAAATGCAGAACCCCAGCCCGCCCACAATGATGAGCGCGGAAACCGTCAATACGACGAGCGGATCGTGCTGATAGGCGCTCAGCGAGGAAAACGGCGTAACCTTGCCCAGCAAATCGAATCCCGCATTGCAGAACGCCGAAACCGAATGGAACACGGCATAAAAAATCCCGCGCGCCCAACCGAAATCGGCAATAAAGCGAATGGAAAGCAAACACGCGCCGATAAATTCGAGCACGAACGTGCCCGCAACGATGCGTTTAATGAGCGTGCGCACGCCTTTCAGGCGCGTTCCGCCGAACGACTGCATGACGGCGCGGCGCTCGTATAGCCCCAGATTCCCCCGCCGCACCATCATAAAGAGAATGGTGACGAAGGTCGTAAAGCCCAGCCCGCCGAGCTGTATGAGCCCTAAAATGACGATCTGCCCGAAGAGCGACCAGTGCGTGACGGTATCGTAGACGACCAGCCCCGTAACGCAGGTGGCGGAAGCGGAAGTAAAGAGCGCATCAAGATAGGAAGTGTGCCCGTCTCTTGCCGCAAAGGGCAACACGAGCAGCACGCTTCCCGCTAAAATGGCGATAAGATAACCGAGCGAAAGATACTTCCACACGCTCATTTTGGGTCTTACTTTCAATCCCATATTCCTTCCGTGTTATAAGATCGGGGAACCCGACCACGGCATAGTAACACTTCTTAGCCGCTTTGTCAAGCGAAAACCGCGTTACGCGAACGATACGCGGTCGGATACCGAGCGCACGAACAAGCCCTTTTCCTCGCCGTACGAAACGGCGTCGCGCAGCGCCGAAACCAGCCGTTCCGAAGAACGCACGCGGAAGGTCGCCGCCGCCAAGGCAAAAAGCTCGTCCATATACAGCGCGACTTTTTCTTCGAGCGCACCTTTGACAAACGACAGCAGTTCGTAAACCGTGATATCCTCTTCGCCGCGTTTGCATTCGCCGCCCACGCGGAATTTGCCGAGCGCCAGCGCGCGGGGGCTCTTATAATAGTAATCGACGCCCGCAGTGCGGTCGCGCGGAAGCGCGCAGGCTAAAATCAGTTCGTCGAGGCGCACGTCGACCTTGCTGCCGCTCTTGACGATGCCGAAGGTCTGCAACAGGCGTTTTTTGAGATAGACGTGCGAGATCGGTTCTTCCGTCGCCACGATTTCGCGGATACGCGCCATAATTTCGCCGTCGTTCTCGCCGCAGGTAATGAACGCCGCGTTTTCCGCCGAGCTCTGCTTGACGCAACGGTAGGCTTTGATATACTTGTTCAGCCAGCCGTCGCCCTTTTTCTGCGTGCCCGTGAGTTTATCGAGCGTATCCTTAATGCGTTTGATTTCGCGTTTGGGGTTATTGAAATAATTGACGCTGTTCACGCGCATAACGTTCCAGTTGGCGCGTTTGAGCGACTGCACCTGCAATACACTGCGGTCCTTCACCGAGAAGGCGTTCGAGCCGTCGCACAGAATGCCGAGCAGGAAACGGTGCTTGTTTTTGGGATCGATCACCGCAACGTCTACCTTGAAATCGGAAACGCCCACGTCGTAACGGCAGTCGTACCCGCATGCCTGCAATTCCTGCGCGATGAATTTCCCGATCCCGTTGCCGCTGCGCAGGGTGGAAGATTTGACGGCAAACGCCGTTTTGCCGCACTGAGCGAAATCGAGGAAGGCTTTTAAGCCTGCCACGCCCTTCGAGGACGTGCGCCGCAAATCGATCATGCCAGCCGTCATGGAAGAATAGACGAGCATCTCTTCCCGTGCGCGCGAAACCGCCACGTTGAGCCGCCGCCAGCCGCCCGCCTGATTGAGCGGGCCGAAATTGAGCGATACCCGCCCCGTGCTGCCGGGGCCGTAACACACCGAAAAGAGAATGACGTCGCGTTCGTCGCCCTGCACGTTTTCGAGGTTCTTGACGAACACGGGTTCTTCGCAGTCATACGCCGCCGCCTCGAGCTTGTGGGCGGCAAGTTCTTTGTTCAGTAGCCGTTCGATATAATCCTGCTGCGCGCCCGAGAAGGTGACGATCCCCATGCTCAGGCGGCTGAGTTCGGCATCTTTCAGGCGGCGGATGACCTCGCCGACAAGCGCTTCCGCCTCTTTGCGGTTGCTCTTCGTAAAGCCCCTGTCGTACATGCCGTCCACCTCGATGAGCTTGACCTTGCTATCGACGTCGGGCGAAGGGAAGGTGCAAAGACGGTTGTCGTAATAGGTACTGTTGGAAAACGCGATGAGCGACTCGTGCTTGCTGCGGTAATGCCACAGAAGGTGCCGCTCGCTCATGCCGAGCGCAAGGCAGTCGTCGAGAACGCTTTCGAGATCTTCCTGCTCTTCTTCCTCGTCCGCAAAACCCGTGTGGAAGAACGACGTGGGCGGCAACTGCTTGGGATCGCCCACGACGATCGCCGCCTTGCCGCGGGCAAGCGAGCCGACCGCCTCCGCCGTAGACATCTGCGACGCCTCGTCGAAGATGACGGTATCGAACAGATTTGCCTGCGCGGGAAGATATTGCGCCACCGTGGAAGGACTCATGAGCATGCACGGGCACGCGACTTCCATGAGCGCGGGCACCTCGGTGAACAGCCCCCGCAGCCCCACGCCGCGCAGACCCGTTTTGGAAAGGCGCGTGAACGCCGCCGCCTCGACGGAAAGCGGGCCTTCCTCGTCGTGCGAGGGCAGGCGCGCAAGCAGCTTGGCGCGGATATATTCCCTTGAAAGACGGGCGTATTCTTCCGTACCGATGCGGAACTTTTCGATGGTTTCTTCGAGCGTACCCACCGTCGTGCGCGAAAGGTCGGGATCGGCGGGAATGTTGATCTCGAGGAAGTTTTTGTAAACGTTCTTCTCGAACCCCGCAAGCACGTTCTCGCTCTTTAATCTGCCGCTTTCAAGCGCGTCGGAAAGGAAGGTCAGCCCGAGCGCGGCAAGGTCTTTGGTCGTTCTGCGGTACATGCACCAGTTGGGCAGCATGTCGATATTGTCGATGAGCGCGCCCGCCTTCGAGGAATAATAATCGAGGATATCATCCTCGCGGATCTTGTCGCGGTCGGCGCCGATGACGCTTAAAAAACTTTCCTGCGCGCGGAAGAAGGATTCCGCCGCTTTGAGGTACCCTTCGAGCACGGGCACGGTGTAGCCCGTCGTCGCGCGGATGCACATGCCGTTGAAGGCGTCGGGCGCGTAATCCATGAACACCGCGGCGCACTTTTTGTGCAGCTCATAAAGATCTTTCAGGAATTCCGTGCGTTTTTTGAAGTTGAGTTTGCCGCCGCGGTCGACGAAATTCTTCGAGAGCGCCGTATTGCTCACGAACCGTCCCTTCGCCTCGTACAGATCGCACAGCGTGGAAAGATATTTGCCGATATCCTCTTCGGCGACGGCGTGCGTCGAAGCGCGCATGAGCCGCTTTACGACGGCGCGCGATTTGGCGTTGCTCTTCCAGTCGCCCTCTTCGGCGATCTTGCGCAGTTCTTCGAGATCCATGTCGATATCGACAATGGTCTTGAAATGCTTGGAATAGTAGGCAAGGCGGGTGTCGTAGAACCGCGTCGCGTTGTAGAACACGCTGAACTGTTCTTCCTTCACGCCCGCGAAATATTTATCGTAAACGCCCGACAACAGCCCTTGGGCGATCTCGCACAACAAACGCAGTTTGCGCTCGGTAAACGTCGAAATGCGTTGGCGGTAAAATTCGAGAAAGAGCGCCAAAAAGTTTTTGAGATGGCGGATTTCCGCAATGATGACCTCGCTCGCACAGAACACGCGGTCGCGCAATTCCTGCGTGAATTCGTAGAGGTTGACGTTTTCGAACGGCGAACCGTTCACGCCGCCGCATTCCTTGGCGGCAGCCGCCGCCGAGAGAATGGAATTCTTGCATTTTAAGAGCTTGCTTTCGGTAAGCGTATCGTAAAACGAGCTTTCGATATCGAAAATATCGGGTGCGTTCTTCGCCTGCAAATACAGCAGGATCGCCTGATAGATCGAAACGCCCAGCCTTCTTTTTTTATGCAATGCCTCGACGGGCAGGCGCAGTTCCTCGCGCAACGCTTTTAGCTCCTGCGCGCGGTCGGTAAGATTGACGCCTTCGCTCTGCGGAAGCGAGAGCGTGCTTTCGATGCGTTTGAGCACGTCGGCCTTGTTCGCCTTGTTGGAATGCAGTTCGAGGCAGAATTCGCCGATCCCGATCGCGTCCAACCGTTTTTTTACGACGTCGAGCGCGGCTTTCTTTTCCGCGACGAACAGCACGCGTTTGCCGTCCGCCAAAGCGTTTGCGATAATATTCGTAATGGTCTGGCTCTTGCCCGTGCCGGGCGGCCCGTGCAGCACAAAACTCGCGCCCGCCGCCGAAAGCGATACGGCGGAAAACTGCGAACTGTCGGAAGGCAGCGGTAGCAGGATCTTTTCGGGATCGCTCTCGTCCTCTTCGAGCGCCGAAACGTCCTCTTTCTGCGCCCTTCCCGAAAGCAGAGCCGCAACGATTTTATTCTTTTTAAGTTCGTCGATGTGTACGCGGATATCGTTCCACATCAGATAATTCTGGAAGGAAAAACAGGCAAGGTAGACGTCGTTCACGACGTCCCACCCCTTCATGCCCGCCGTTTCCGCGCGTACCATGGCTAAGATCTCGGCGATTTTGAGCTGCGAAACGTCGCCGCCCAGCCCGCGGACGTCGATATTGAATTCCTGTTTCAAAAATTCGAGCAGGGTGGAATTGACGAAATATTCGCTCTCGCTGCAACGCAACAAAAAGCTCTCGTTCCCCTTGGCGCGGACGAGCGCGGCGGGCGTGAGCACGAGGGGCGCATACTTTCCCTCGCCCGTCTTATCGACGTAGCGCAGAAAGCCGAACGCCAGATAGAGGATCTTCGCGCCCGATTCTTCGTCCGCCTCACGGTTGCGCTTTTGCAGGCGCATGCAGGTATCGAACGCCGTTTTATTGTCGCAATACACGCGTTGCACGCCCTTGCGTTCTTCGAGGGCGATGAGTTCGCGCGCGGGGGCGTCGGGCGTAACGCCGAACGCCGGCGCTTCGTCGCCCCCCTTGATTTTAAGTCCGTCGTTATGGGCAAGCGTGTTGTAGAGAAAGTCGGCGTCGCCCGAGAACAGATGTAAAGCATTTTTCCCCGTAAAGTTCAAAAGCGCATTTTTACCCGTCAGATCGAGCAGACGGCGTTCCCATATTTTATTTTTGGGCTGTTTGCCGTCGAGTTTGAGTTTTTTGGTATCGATGAGCGGCGCGGGCGCTTCGTCGCTGCCCGTATCGGTTTCCTGCAAGAGTTCGTAACCGCGCATGCCCTTTCCGCGCAGCGGCAGAGGGCGCAGACCGCCCAGACGGCAGCGGTGCACGTCGGTAAACGATTCGTAATAATCGGCGGAAAGTTTTTGCGCAAAGTGCTTTTCCGAAGTCGTGAACGAGGCGTTCGACGTCGGGAACAGATCGTCCACGTCGAAAAAGCTCAGGTTGTTGATGCCTTCGGAAATGTATTTGCCCACGATCTCGGTGTCGTCGGTCACGCTGTCTAAAAAGCAACTGTCGTAGAGCCACACGCCCACGGCAACTTCGTTTTTCCCCACGGCAAGAACGGGGTGCAGACGCGCCGCTTCCAGACATGCCGCCGCGAAAACGGCTAATTCGAGCGCGGTGGCGCTGCGGTTAGCAAGGATCCCCTCGCCTGCCGCACGCAATGGTTTATTGAGTTCGATTATCTCGCTCTTCTCGACGGAATATCCCTTGATTGCCGCGAACACCGCCGCCGCGACCTGCCGCACGGTATTCTTGTCCGTTGCGGTGTAGCCGTAAAAATCGGCGTTGATCTTCCAGCGCTTTAATTTTTTCCCCGCCTCGTCGAGCACGCGCGCGCAGTCGTTAAGGCGCGGACGCACGAAGAGCGCCAGCCGTTCGGCGTTGCCTTCCAGCCCTTCCCACCAGTCATAGGGCAGCGCGGTGATCTCGTTTTTCACGCGCATCAGCTCTTCGTCGCCGCAATAGAGCACGCTTTCCACCGTGCATGTTTTCAAGTCGTCGTTCGCGCAGAAAAAGGGCGGCGAAAACAGTTCCGCCGAAAGCAGAACCGAACTTTCGAAGGGAACTTCGACGGTGCTCTCGTAAGGCACGATCGCCCCTTCGGGGCTTTCCGCACAAACCTTGAGTTCGAGCGATTCGGAAGAACCGTTCGTCACCGAAAAATTCACCGCCGTGCGCGCAAAGCAATCGGCATAACCCGCATATTGCGGCAACGCCGGCACGAGCGCAACGCTTTCTCTTAAGTTGTTTTTCTTGTTTTTAACCGCCATAATTCAACCTGTTCTCTTTTATTGCCCGATCTTACGCCTTATAATCAGATAAACGCGCCTTCGTAGTATTCTAAACCGCCTTCGTAAATCGCCGCCACATCGAACCGACAAGGCACTTCTTCGCGCAATATATTGCAGTAATATTGCGCGATCATGCGGTAACGCCGCTTTTTTTCGCGGTCGACCGCCTCGGCTGGCAAGCCGTAGATATCGCTCGTACGCGCTTTTACCTCGATAAAACAATACGTTCCCGCTTTTTTCGCCACGATATCCGCCTCGCCGAACGGCGTTTGGAAATTGCGGTGTAAAATTTTATATCCCTGTTTTTTCAGATATTTACAGACGGCTTCCTCACCCTTCCGTCCCAGAATTTTGCGACGAAGGTCTTTCTGTGTATCGGGCATATCCCCACCTCTATGATCGCTGCGATGTGTTCTTTTGTGCCGTAACCCGCGTTATGGTCGAACCCGTATTCGGGATAGAGCGCGGCGTAATCCTTCATGAGCGCGTCGCGGTAGACTTTGGCAAGAATGCTTGCCGCACCGATCGAACAGATATTTGCGTCGCCCTTTATCATGCTTTCCTGCGGAAACGCAATATCGAGCGTCATGTTGCCGTCGGTCAGAACGTAATCGGGGGGCAGGCTCAGCCCCTCGACCGCCCGCTTCATGCAAAGGCGCGTCGCCTGTAAAATATTGATCTCGTCGATCGTGCTCTCGTCGACGCTCGCAAGGCTGAACGCGCGCGCGCATTCCTTGATTTTTTCGGCAAGGTATTCCCGCTTTTTCACGGAAAGTTTCTTGCTGTCGTCGATGCCCGCAATGCGTTTTTCTTCCTCGCGCGGAAGAATAACCGCCGCGCAGACGACGGGCCCCGCCAGCGGGCCTCTGCCCACTTCGTCCACCCCCGCCACACTCGCATACCCCTGCGCGAACAACTGCAATTCCTTGATCAAAGCGTCCATATCATACCAGTCCCGCGGATACAAGATCTTCCGCCCCGTCGAAACAAACCCTGCCCAGCCTCCCCTTGCGCAGATCGTCGATCAGGGCGCGTTCGCCGCGTTCGTAATCGTATTCGTTTCCGCGCAGCACGAACCCCATGCGCGCACACACTTTGTTGAGCATTTCGAGCGGCTCGCCGCCCTTGATCCCGTAGCGTTCACAAAGTCGGTCGGGATACTTTTGCGCCATCTCTTCCAAAAGGCAGAGCGCGATTTCGTCGAATTCGAGAATATCGTCGTTGATCCCGCCCAGATAGGCAAGCCTGCGCGCGAGCGTTTGATTTTCGCACGAGGGGGGCATGGTGCCGGGCGTATCGAGCAGTTCGAACGCGCCGCAACGCACCCACTGATTTTTGCGGGTGACGCCCGCCTTATCGCCCGTGACCGCTTTTTTCGACCCTGCAAGCAGGTTGATGAGCGTGCTCTTGCCCGTGTTCGGAATGCCGGCCACCAAAAAACGTAAGGGCTTTGTTACCCCTTTTTCGCGGTTGCGTTCGGATTTTTCGCGCACGAGTTCCGCCATTGCCGCCTGTAACGCGCGTGCGTCTTTATGCGCCGTCGCGTTGCCGAGCACGGCGTGTTTGCCGCTCTCTTTAACGGTTTTTAACAGAATTTCGGCTTGCCCGTCTGCCATGTCCGCCTTATTGAAGAGGTACAGCACGGGTTTGTTCCCCGCGATCCTGCACAAACGGGGATTAAAACTTGAGGCGGGCGCGCGCGCGTCGAGCACGAACACGACGGCGTCGCAAAGTTTGATGCTTTCTTCCATGAGCCGCATGGCTTTTGCCATGTGCCCCGGATACCACTGAATATTTTTCATGATTTTTTCAAATACAAGATTCTTCGCTACGCTCAGAATGACAGTATGCCGTTACGTCCTCTTGCGCGCAGTCGCCCGCCGTCATGTTAAGCAGCCGCCATTTGTCATGTTGAGCGAAGTTCCTCTCTGTCATGTTGAGCGAAGTCGAAACATCTTCTCGGGTTTTATAACAGATCGGGGCGGTTTTTCTTCGTCACCGCAAGCGACTGTTCGCGCCGCCACTTGTCGATTTCGGCATGATTGCCGCTGCGCAAGACTTCGGGCACGCTCAGCCCCCTGTATTCCACGGGGCGGGTGTAATGGGGGTATTCGAGCAGATTTTCCGAAAAACTTTCCTGCACGAGCGATTCGGGCGAAAGCACCCCGTCGACGTAGCGCGCCACCGCGTCCGCCACCACCATGGCGGCAAGCTCGCCGCCCGTGAGCACATAATCGCCGATCGAAAGTTCTTCGTCGATAAAGAGATCAATCGCGCGCTGGTCGATACCCTCGTAATGCCCGCACAGCAAAACGATATGTTCATGCGAAACCAACTCGTACACCTTGTCCTGCTTAAAGGTTTGCCCTTTGGGCGAAAGATAAATGCGCCGCGCCGTGCGGTCGGGGTCGACCGCCTCAATCGCGCTGCCGACGGGTTGCGCCATCATCACCATGCCCGCGCCGCCGCCGAAAGGATAATCGTCGCATTTTTTGTGCTTGTCCTCGGTGTAATCGCGGATATCGACGATATCGATATCGAGCTTTCCCTCTTTCCATGCTCTGCCGATAATACTGCTTTTCAGGGGCGTAAACATTTCGGGGAAGAGCGTTAAAATCGTAATTTTCATAATACGGCGGTCTCCCGATACCGCTTTTCATCGACGGTAACGAGCCGCGCTTCCAGATCGACGGTGCGCACCACGCCCGCCGCCGCGGGGAATAAAATTTCTTTGCCGTCCTTTACCACCACATAGATGTCGGTCGCGCTTTTAAGCACGGTTTTAAGCGTGCCGCACAGCTCGCCCTTTTCGGTGCGCACTTCGCAGCCTTCGAGATCGGCGACGTAATAACGCCCTTCGGGAAGGGCGGGCGCGTCGGAACGCGGCACCGTGAGCTGTTTTCCGCGCAGCAGTTCCGCCGCATTGCGGTCGGGCACGCCGCGCAAGCCGAGATACACCGCGCCGCCGCCCGTGCGGCAGGAAAGGATTTTATATTCCGCGCCGTCGATAAACACGCGCGTAAAATCTTTGAAGGTCGCCTCGCTGTCGGTAAACGGCTTGATTTTCAGTTCGCCGCGGATCCCCTGCGGTTTGAGCACCTCGCCGACGATCAGATCACTTTTCATATTACACCCCCAACGTTTTGCAAACGACGGCGCGCAGGTTTTTCTGCGTTTCGTTCTTGTCGTCCATGCTTTTCACGATCGCCACGTTCTCGTCGGGAAAACGCTTGAACAAATCGAAATAATTGCGCCGTATCTGCTTCTGCCGTTCGATATCCTCGTAACGCTCGGTTTCGCCGCGTTTTGCTACGCGCGCCATCGACTGCGCGGGATCGATATCGATATAAACGGTTACATCGGGTTTGAGCGCCTCGCGCGCGGGCGCGTTGAGCGCAACCACCCAGTCGAGCGGAACAAATCCGCCGTTATAGGCGAAGGACGAGAGGTAATAGCGGTCGCAGAAAACGTTTACGCCCTCGTTCAGTTTTTTTAAGATGCCGTTCACGGGGTTGTGAATGTGGTCGAGCCTGTCCGCCGCGAACAGCGCGGCGATCGTATGCTCGTCGGTATCGATCCGCCCCGTCAGGCACGAACGCAGGATCGCGCCGAACGGCGAATCGGTTGGCTCGTGCGTGACAAAGCACGAAACGCCCTTTTCGCCTAAATATTTCACGAGCGATTTCAGCTGCGTCGATTTTCCGCTGCCGTCCGTACCTTCGAATACGATAAATTTTCCTCTTGCCCCGTTCTTTTCCATAACGTTCCCCATTATAACAAAAAACCGCGCTGATGTCAACGCGGTCGAAAATGAATTTATGAAATTCTTAAAAAGCGGTTATATTGCTGCATTTATACGAAACGGGTTCGACGTCTACCCAGCCTAATGTCGTTGCCGAAAAACGCCAGCTTTCGCCTTTGCTTAAATAATTCGTATTATCGAGCGCCGTACCGATATTATTTCCTTCGGCGTCATATAACGTATAAGTAATGCTCACATACGAATAATCTTTTTTTGTATCGTTTTTCAAAATTCCCGTGACCGTGACTGAATATCCCAATCCGTTCGTGTAATCGCTATTGCATTGCGGCGTGCCCTCAACGTGAAGTTTTCCGCTATTTTGCACCGTTCCCCCGTCGTCCTCAGGCGTATCGAAAAAACTGCACCCGCTCATTGCCGTTGCGGCGATCATCATGAAACTTACGCCGACCGTCGCCAATATTTTTGTGTTCCTCATATTCTTCCTCCGTGTGGTTGATACTTTAATTATAATAGGTCTTTTGACCTATGTCAAGACTTTTGACCTACAAAAGTCTATAATTTTTTTATGCCGTATATTGAAATTATAAAACAAATTATAATCGAGCAGAATTTGACCCAACAAAAATTTGCCGACATCATCGGCGTTAACCAAACAACGGTAAGCCAATGGCTTATGGGGAAGAAAAAACCCGGATACGACAGCATTAAAGCAATTTATCATCAATTCGGCGTTGAACCGAATCTTTTATTCGGGATAGAATAAACAAACGCGCCAACTATCGTTGGCGCGTTTGTTTAATTTTTTACCCAACCGAAAAACGCCTTGAACGCCGAAGGCAGCGCGTACTGCCGTTCGATCTCGTCTGCGCCCGCCCACACGAATTGCGGAAATTTTTCGCGCGCGGCAAGAAGATACCCCGTCATGCGCCATTCGATATGTGAAAAAATATGTTTCGCTTTTTTCTTTTTGCGCTCTTCCCCGAACTGCGCCTGATCGCATTCGACCCCGTACATGGGAAACTGCCACAGCCCTGCGAGCAGCCCTTTTTCCGCACGCTTGACGAGCGCGAACTGCCCCTCGTATTCCAACACGAGCACCTTGTATTCCTCGATGCGGCGCTCTTTTTTGGGACTTCTTACGGGATATAACTGCTCTTCCCCCCGTACATGGGCGCGACAAAAGGTCTGCCACGGACAGATACCGCAAAGCGGCGCGCCGTTCGGCACGCACACGATCGCCCCTAATTCCATGAGCGCCTGACAAAACTGCGACGCCTGCGGGGGATAAACTTTTTTGAGATCCTGCGCGAACCGCGCGCGCACTGCTTTCTCGTCGATCTTGCCGTCATCGGCAAACAGGCGCGTTAAAATGCGCAACACGTTGCCGTCTACGGCGGGACAGGGCAACCCCAACGCGATCGACGAGAGCGACCCCGCCGTATATTCCCCCACGCCTGAAAGCGCGCACACCTCTTCGTACGTTTTCGGCACGCCGTGTTCGCAGATCTGCTTTGCGGCGCGCTGTAAATTTCGGGCGCGGTTGTAATACCCCAACCCCTGCCATGCCTTTAACACTTCTTCTTCCGACGCCTCGGCAAGCGTACATGCCGTGGGGAAACGCTCTAAAAAGCGCACATAATATTCGCGCACCGCCTCGACGCGCGTCTGCTGCAACATGATTTCGGAAACGAGAATTTTATAAAAATCGGTTTCGCCGCGCCAGGGCATTTCGCGTTTATTTTCTTCGTACCATTGAAGAAGGGGCGCAACTGCGCGCCCCAGCAATTCGTTTTGTTCCATTAAAACAAACCCGTGATCTTTCCGTTTTCGTCGACGTCGATTTTTTCCGCCGCGGGCACTTTGGGAAGTCCGGGCATCGTTAAAATATTGCCCGTGAGCGCGATCAGAAAGCCCGCGCCTGCCGAAACCTTCGCCGCGCGCACGGTGACGGTGAAGTTTTCGGGCGCGCCGAGTTTGGTCATATCGTCGGAAAAAGAATATTGCGTTTTCGCCATACAGACGGGGATCTTGCCGAACCCGAGCTCTTCGAGCCGCGCAATCTCTTGTTCCGCCTCGCTCGTATAACAGACGTCTTTGCCGCCGTAGACCTTAGTCACGATCGCGGCAATCTTCTCTTTGACGGGCAGCGTTTCGTCGTAACAGAACCGAAAATCGCTCTTGATATCGCAAAGCCGCACGATCTCTTCGGCAAGTTCGACGCCGCCCTTTCCACCTTCCGCCCATACGGTGGAAAGCCGCACGTTGACACCGAGCGCCTTGCATTTTTCGATGACGAGGGAAATTTCCCGATCGGTATCGGTGGGGAAACGGTTGACGGCGACCACGACGGGCAAACCGTACACTTCTTTCATGTTGGAAACGTGGCGCAAAAGATTGGGCAACCCTTTTTCGAGCGCGCTCAGATCTTCGGTGCCGAGCTGCGTTTTATCGAGCCCGCCGTGCATTTTGAGGGCGCGCACGGTGGCGACGACGACGCACGCCGCAGGCGTCAGCCCCGCCTTGCGGCACTTGATGTCGAGGAATTTTTCCGCGCCCAAATCGGCGCCGAACCCCGCCTCGGTCACGACGTAATCGCCGAGTTTCAACGCCGTTTTCGTTGCGACGACCGAGTTGCACCCGTGCGCAATGTTGGCGAACGGCCCGCCGTGCACGAGCGCGGGCGTGCCTTCGAGCGTTTGCACGAGGTTGGGCTTTAATGCGTCTTTCAAAAGCGCGCACATTGCGCCCGCCGCCTTCAGATCGCCCGCGGTAACGGGTTTATCCTCGTAAGTGTATCCGACCACGATGCGCGCAAGGCGTTCTTTTAAGTCGGTAAGCGAGGTCGCCAGACACAAAATCGCCATGACCTCGCTTGCAACGGTGATATCGTAACCGTCTTTGCGCGGCACGCCGTTCTTGCCGCCGCCCAGCCCGTCCTCGACGTTGCGCAGCTGCCTGTCGTTCATATCCACGCACCGCCGCCAGGTGATGCGCGCGGGGTCGATCTTCAATTCGTTGCCCTGAAAAATATGATTGTCGAGCATGGCGGCAAGCAGATTGTTTGCCGCGCCGATGGCGTGAAAGTCGCCCGTGAAATGCAAGTTAATGTCTTCCATGGGCACGACCTGCGCATATCCGCCGCCCGCCGCGCCGCCCTTGATGCCGAATACGGGGCCGAGCGAAGGTTCGCGCAGCGCGACGACGACCTTTTTGCCCAAACGGGCAAGCGCGTCGGCAAGCCCGATGGTCGTCGTGGTCTTGCCCTCGCCCGCGCTTGTCGGCGTGATCGCGGTGACTAAGATAAGTTTTCCATCTTTCTTTTTCGCGTTCATGACGGATAAATCGATTTTCGCCTTATACCTGCCGTACGGCTCGATTTCTCGGAGCCCGAGCTTGGCGGCAACCTGTTCGATCGGCAGCATGCGCGCACTCTGTGCGATTTCGATATCGGTTTTCATAAGCACTCCGTTAAACTCACAAAATTTTTTATGTTCAACTATCGGCGACAAGGAAAATCACACTTTTCCGCAAGTCGCACTCAATTTGCGATTTATCGCTCAAAAGGTGTGAATTGGCGCGAAGTTCCATGGCGGGCATTTCACAATTCGCGCCAAGAGCGGAAACTCCGCTCAAATCACGGAAATTTCTTTTCTCGGCTGAAAAGAAATTTCCGTGAACTTATCTAAAATATTTCACGGCGCTCTCGAACAGCTTCATATCATAATTGCCGGGCACGTTTTTATAGAGGGAAACGCCTTTGCGTTCGGAATGCCCCATCTTGCCGAACACTCTGCCGTCGGGCGAGAGAATTCCCTCGATTGCCCCGAAACTGCCGTTCGGGTTGAACTGCACGTCCATTGTGGGATTGTTGTCGAAATCGACGTACTGCGTCATGATCTGTCCGTTTTGTGCAAGATTTGCAATCAGCCCGTCGCTTGCCACGAACCGCCCTTCGCCGTGCGAAATGGGAACGGAGAACACGTCGCCCGCGTTCACGCCGCTCAGCCAGGGCGATTTGACCGACGATACGCGTACGCGCACGATCTTCGACTGGTGCCGCCCGATCGTGTTGTAAGTGAGCGTGGGGCAGGTTGCATCGGTATCGACGATCTTGCCGAACGGAACAAGTCCGAGTTTGATGAGCGCCTGAAATCCGTTGCAGATGCCGCCCATCAGTCCGTCGCGCTTTTCCAAAAGCTGCGTGACTGCCTCTCTGACCGCCGCGCCGCGGAAAAATGCCGTGATAAATTTGCCCGAACCGTCGGGCTCGTCGCCGCCCGAAAATCCGCCGGGGATAAACACCATCTGCGCCCCGTTGAGTTTAGAAACGAAGGCTTCGGCGCTACGCGCGACTTCTTCCTGCGTGCGGTTGCGCACAACAAAGATTTCGGGTTGCGCGCCCGCGTCGGCAAACGCCTTTGCCGTATCGTATTCGCAGTTCGTGCCGGGGAATACGGGAATGAGCACTTTGGGTGCGACGGGCGTGCCGCCGTAAACCGCCGTGCCGCGCTCGTCGTGCGAATATTTCTGCACCGCGCCCGCGGCGGGAATGTTGCAGGCGTACACGCTCTCGAGCTTGCCCTCGTAAATGCGGCAGAGCGTATCGAGCGAAACGGTCTCGCCCCCGCGCGCAATGCTCTTTTCTGCGGTGGTTTTACCCAGCACGGTGCCGATTTCACCGTGCGTCAGCTCGAGTATGAACGAACCGTAACGGTAAGCGAAAATCTCTTCGTTCGTAATCTTTTCATCATAGCGGAACCCGATGCCGTTGCCCATGCACATTTTGAGCACGCCCTCGGCAACGCCGCCGTATACGGGCGTATATGCCGAAACCGCCGCGCCCGTGCGAATGAGCCGCGTAACCGTTTCGAACACCGTTTTGAGCGAACGGGTCACGGGCAGACCGTTTTCGTCGTATTCGGGTTTGATGAGGGCGACGGTGTGACCCGCCTCTTTGAATTCGGGCGATACGACCTCGCCCGCCGTGCCCGTGGTGACGGCGAAGGATACGAGCGTGGGCGGAACGTCGATATGTTCGAACGTGCCGCTCATGGAATCCTTTCCGCCGATTGCCGCAACGCCCAGCTCGGTCTGCGCCTTGAACGCGCCCAAAAGCGCCGCGAGCGGCTGTCCCCAGCGGACGGCGTCGCGCCCCGGCTTCAAGAAATATTCCTGAAAGGTCAGATAGACGTCGCGGAATGCCGCGCCGCTTGCGATCAGTTTGGAAACGCTCTCGACGACGGCGAGATAGGCGCCGTGGTAAGGACTTTTTTCGGTGACGTACGGGTTGCCGCCCCACGCCATGTACGAAACGGTGTCGGTATGCCCGCTCTCGCAGGATACGAGGTGCACCATTGCCTGCGGGGGCGTTCTTTGAAACTTGCCGCCGAAGGGCATGAACACCGTGCCTGCGCCGATCGTGCTGTCGAACCGTTCGGAAAGGCCGCGTTTCGAGCACACGTTGAGATCGCCCGCAAGGTCTTTATACCCCTGCACGAAGTCTTCCGCCGTCGGTTTTTTATAATCGTTTATCGCGGCGGGCGCCACGTCGATATGCTTTTCCGCGCCGTTGGAATTGAGGAACTCGCGCGATACGTCGACGATCGTTTCCCCGTTCCAACGCATGACGAGGCGGGGAATTTCGGTGACGGTCGCAACGACGGTCGCCTCTAAGTTTTCCTCTTCGGCAAGCGCGATGAATTTTTGCACGTCCTCGGGCGCCACGACGACCGCCATGCGTTCCTGCGATTCGGAAATGGCAAGTTCGGTACCGTCGAGCCCGTCGTATTTTTTGGGTACGGCGTTGAGGTCGATTTCAAGTCCGTCGGCAAGTTCGCCGATCGCGACCGATACGCCGCCCGCGCCGAAATCGTTGCAGCGCTTGATGAGCAGCGTCGCCTTCTCGTTGCGGAAAAGGCGCTGTAACTTGCGTTCTTCGGGCGCGTTGCCCTTTTGCACTTCCGCTCCGCAATGGGTGAGCGATTCGAGCGTGTGCGACTTCGACGAACCCGTCGCGCCGCCGCAGCCGTCTCTGCCCGTTCTGCCGCCGAGCAAAACGATTTTATCGCCCGCCGCAGGCGTTTCCCTGCGCACGTTCTTTGCGGGCGCCGCGGCGATCACCGCGCCGATTTCGAGGCGTTTCGCCGTGTAACCTTCGTGATAGAGCTCGTCGACCTGCCCCGTCGCCAACCCGATCTGGTTGCCGTAAGAGGAATACCCCGCCGCGGCGGTCGTCACGATCTTGCGCTGAGGAAGTTTACCCGCAAGCGTTTGGGATACGGGAACAAGCGGGTCGCCCGCGCCCGTTACGCGCATGGCGGCATAGACGTAACTTCTGCCCGAGAGCGGATCGCGGATCGCGCCGCCGATACACGTCGCCGCGCCGCCGAACGGTTCGATTTCCGTGGGGTGGTTGTGCGTTTCATTCTTGAAAAGCAACAGCCAGTCCTCGTCCTTGCCGTCGATCTTCACTTTGATCTTCACCGTGCAGGCGTTGATCTCTTCCGATTCGTCGAGCTTTGCGAGCATGCCGCGCTTTTTCAAGAGCTTGGCGGCGATCGTGCCGATATCCATGAGGTTGACGGGCTTCGTGCGGCCGATCTCGCTGCGTGCCGCAAGATAATCGTTATAGGCGTTTTGCAACAGCTCGTCCTCGAACGAAACCGAATCGATGGTCGTCAGGAAGGTTGTATGGCGGCAGTGATCGGACCAATAGGTGTCGATCATGCGCACTTCGGTGAGCGTGGGGCATCTGCCCTCGCTGCGGAAATATTTCTGGCAGAACGCCGCGTCGTCCGCGTCCATGGCGAGCGCGTATTTTTTGACGAACGCTTCGAGCCCCTTTGCGTCGAGGTCGAGGAACCCTTCGAGCGTTTGCACGCGGGAAGGCACGGGGTGGTCGATTTTGAGCGTTTTGGGTTTATGCAACGACGCTTCGCGGCTTTCCACGGGGTTGATCACATGGCGCTTCACCGCCTCGATCTGTTTCTCGGTGAGGTCGCCGTAAAGCGCATAGACCTTTGCCGTGCGAATAACGGGGCGGTTGCGCATGGAAACGAGCTGAATGCACTGCGCGGCGGAATCGGCGCGCTGATCAAACTGCCCCGGCAGATATTCGACGGCAAACGCACGCGCGCCCGAAAGGTCGATCCCCTCGCCCGCCGTGTCCATCTGCGGTTCGGAAAAAACGGTATTCACGCACTGCTTGAACAATTCTTCTTCGATATCTTCCGCGTCGTAACGGTTGATAATGCGGATCTTTTCCACGGGAATGCCTAAAATTTCGCGCACGTCGGCAAGCAGCGCGCGCGCCTCGTTATCGAACCCCGTTTTCTTTTCTACATAAACTCTGTATACCATTTGTTTCTCCAAATTACTTTAATGCGGCAAGCGCTTTGGCGCCGATATCCTCGCGCATGTAGGCATGTTCGAACCGAACGCCCGCGGCAAGCGCGTAAGCGTCTTTTACCGCCTCTTCGAGCGTATCGCGCGCGGCGACCGCGCCGAGCACCCTTCCCCCCGCGGTGACGAGCGTTCCGTTCTCTTCTTTCGCGCCCGCGATATAGATATATTCGTCCGCGCCCGTCTGCGGCAATGTGATGGGATAGCCCGAATTGTACTTTTGCGGATAGCCGCCCGAGGCGACCACCACGCAGCACGCCGCGCCGTTTTTGAACTTCACTTTATCGGACGAAAGGGTGCCGTCGTGCACCGCCTGCATGATTTCAAGCAAATCGCTTTTTAATAGCGGCAGGACGACCTGCGTTTCGGGATCGCCGAAACGGCAGTTGTATTCGATGACTTTGGGGCCGTTCGGCGTAAGCATCAAACCGAAATACAAACAGCCGCGGAACGTGCGCCCCTCTTTGTTCATCGCCTCGACCGTAGGCAAGAAAATGCGTTCCATGCACTCTTTGGCGATCTCTTCGGTGTAGTAAGGGTTGGGCGCAACCGTGCCCATGCCTCCCGTGTTTAAGCCCTTGTCGCCCGTGAGCGCGCGTTTGTGATCCATGGAAGAAATCATGGGCACGACGGTCTTACCGTCGGTAAACGAGAGCACGGAAACCTCGGGACCCGTTAAAAATTCCTCGACGAGAATGCTGTTTCCGCTTGCGCCGAACACTTTATCGCACATAATATCGCGCACGGCTTGTTCCGCCTCGGAAAAATTCTGCGCGATGATCACGCCCTTGCCGAGCGCAAGACCGTCCGCCTTGATCACGGCGGGGTACGCGCTGTTTTTGAGGTAAGCGATCGCCTTGTCCGCGTCGGTAAACGTTTCGCTCGCCGCCGTGGGAATACCGTATTTTTTCATGAGCTGTTTCGAAAACACCTTGCTGCCTTCGAGGATCGCGGCGTTCTTATGCGGCCCGAAACAGGGAATGCCGGCCGCTTCGAGCTCGTCGACCAAACCCAGAACGAGCGGATCGTCGGGCGTAACGACGGCGAAATCGACCTTATGCGTCTTCGTAAAGGCGACAATGCCTTCAAGATCGGTCGCCTTAATCGGGTAACATTCGGCGTCCTTTGCAATGCCGCCGTTTCCGGGCAGCGCGTAAATTGTTTCGACGCTCTTATTTTTTTTCAGCGATTTGATCACGGCGTGTTCTCTTCCGCCGCCGCCGATGACAAGTATATTCATAACCTTTACCCCGTGCAAAAACGTTAGTGGTGGAAAAGACGCATGCCCGTAAACGCCATGACCATGTTGTGGCTGTCGCATGCCTCGATCACAAGATCGTCGCGCACCGAACCGCCCGGCTGTGCCACGAAGGAAACACCGCTCGCCGCCGCCCGTTCGATATTGTCGGAAAACGGGAAGAACGCGTCGCTGCCGAGCGATACGCCCGAAACCGTTTTGAGATACGCCTTCTTCTCTTCTTTCGTGAAGGGCTCGGGACGCACCGCAAAATTCTTGCGCCACACGTTTACGCCCGTCACCTCTTCGTAATCGTCGGAAAGATACAGATCGATGATATTGTTCTTTTCGGGTCTTCCCACGCCCTCGGCAAATTGCAACGTGAGCACCTTGGCGTGCTGCCTGAGGTGCCAGAGGTCGGCTTTTTGCGCCGCAAGCCGCGTGCAGTGAATGCGCGACTGCTGCCCCGCGCCCACGCCGATCGCCTGTCCGTCGGTCGCAAAGCAGACCGAATTGCTCTGCGTGTATTTGAGCGTAATGAGCGAAATGATCAGATCGAGCGCCTTGTCGTCGGGCAGCGTTTTATTTTTCGTCACGATATTTTGAAGCAAATTCTTATCGATCACGAAATCGTTGCGGCTCTGCTCGAAGGTGATGCCGAACACCTGCTTTCTTTCGATCGCCTCGGGTTCGTAATCCTTGTCGATTTTCACGACGTTGTAAGCGCCCTTGCGCTTTGCTTTGAGAATTTCGAGCGCTTTGGGGGAATAGGCGGGCGCGATCACGCCGTCGGAAACCTCGCGCGAGATAATGCGCGCCGTCACCTCGTCGCATTCGTCGGAAAGCGCGATCCAATCGCCGAACGAACTCATTCTGTCCGTTCCGCGCGCACGCGCATAGGCGCAGGCAAGCGGGCTGTCGTCCAGCCCCTCGATATCGTCGACAAAGCACGATTTTTTGAGCGCGGACGAAAGTTTCTTTCCGATCGCCGCCGACGTGGGCGAAACGTGCTTGAAGCTCGTCGCCGCCACGCAACCCGTGTTCGCTTTGATCTCGCGCACGAGCTGCCAGGAATTGAACGCGTCGAGAAAGTTGATATAACCGGGGCGGCCGTTCAGAATTTCCACGGGCAGTTCGCCGTTTTCCTTATAGATGCGTGCGGGGTACTGGTTGGGATTGCACCCGTATTTCAAAGAGAATTCCTTCATAATACAACCTCTTATTCGTATTTATTGCGTAAAATATTTTCGACTTTGCCGCTCTTCAAGTCGATTGCGCGGCAGTAGAGCGAAATTTTATTTTCTTCGTTCAGGCTGTTCCAAATTTCTTCGGCGAACGCCTTGAAATCGGCGGAAAGGCTCACGCGTTCGGGTTCGCCCTCGAAGGAAGGCAGCGGGTTTCCGTCGCCCTGATAGGTATGAATAAAAC
The DNA here is from genome assembly GCA_910589015.1 of uncultured Christensenellaceae bacterium. Classification (GTDB taxonomy): domain Bacteria; phylum Bacillota; class Clostridia; order Christensenellales; family Borkfalkiaceae; genus Gallimonas. The sequence goes on along the minus strand of CAJUSA010000001.1, from coordinate 29,992 downwards.
GCCCCTCGCCCGCGATCGGTTCGAAATCGAAGAAATAACGGTTGCACGCTTTGCCCTCTTTGTCCGCGCTTTTGAGAATGGACATCTCATAGAAGTACGCACCCCGGGTATGCAGGATCGCGCTGATACGCGGCGTAAAGTTGGGGGCGTCGGGCTCGAACGTGCGCTTGCGCAACGCATGGCGGAAACATTTTCCCGCTTTCAAACTCTCTTCGATCGTATCGGTCTGGTCGCCGTTCGTCACGACGATATCGCCGCCGACAACCTTGACGGGAGAATAGATGATGAGCGAAGGATCTTTGACCTTACTCTCGTCGTACGGTTGGGTCTTTAAGCCCTGCCCGTCCTCGACGAACACGCGGTTGCGGCTGTTTTCGCTTCTGCCCATGATGAAATAGGCGAACACCGCCCTGCCGTCTTTGAGCTGCCCTACGATAATTCCTCTGCCGGGATAAGCGTTGCCGCGCAGACGTTCCCCGATATTCAAAGCGTTATTCATTCATTCCCTCCGATAATTTTTTGCAAACCTGTTCTACTGCCTCGGGCAGAATAACCCATTCCGCCTCGCGCATGACGCGCTTTTGCAGGATTTCGGGCGTATCGCCCTCTTTGACTTCCACCGCTCTCTGCGCAATGATCGGGCCGCCGTCGCACACCTTAGTGACGTAATGCACGGTCGCGCCCGTCACCTTAACGCCGCGCGCGAGCACCGCCTCGTGCACATGCAACCCGTACATGCCCTCGCCGCAGAAACTGGGAATAAGCGCGGGGTGCACGTTGATCATCGCGTTTTCGTACGCTTTTACAAATTCTGCGCTGAGCACGGTCATGAACCCCGCCAGCACGATAAGCTGCGCGCCGTATTCGCCTAACAGGCGCAAAATTTCTTGTTCGCGCGCCTTGCGGTCGGTAAAAATCTTTTTATCCGCGACGGCGGTTTTTACGCCGTTGCGCCTTGCGCGTTCGAGCGCGTAAGCCGTTTGACTGTCGCTGACGAGCAAACCGACTTCGCCGTGCGGAATGAGTCCCGCCTCTTGCGCGTTGAGAATCGCCTGAAAATTCGTGCCGCCGCCCGAACAGAGGACGGCGATTTTTATTTTCTTCATATCAATACCACGCCGTCGTCGCTCTTAATAATTTCGCCGAGCAAATAGGCGTCCTCGCCCTGTTCTTTGAGAACGGCAAGCGCCGTTTGGGCGTCCTCTTTGGCAACCGTAACGCTCAGCCCCACGCCCATGTTGAAGGTGTTGAACATATCGTGTTCGGAAATGTTGCCCGTCTTTTGAATGAGATCGAAAATAGGCAGAACTTTTACGTCGCTCTTTTTGATTTTAACGCCCAGCCCCTTGGGAATGGAACGGGGCATATTTTCGTAAAATCCGCCGCCCGTGATATGCGATACGCCCTTAACCTTGACTTTTTCGAAGAGCGCGAGCATGGACTTAACGTAGATCTTCGTCGGCGTAAGCAGCGTTTCGCCGAGCGACGCGCCGCCCAGCTCTTTGAGGGGCGCGTTCAGATCGCAATGCTCGATATCGAACACCTTTCTCACGAGAGAAAATCCGTTCGAATGCACGCCCGACGAGGCAACCGCGATCACAACGTCGCCTTCCTTGACGGAATTTTTATCGAGCACGTTTGCTTTATCCACCGCGCCGACCGTAAATCCCGCTAAATCGTAATCGTATTCGGGCATGGTGCCGGGGTGCTCGGCGGTTTCGCCGCCGATGAGCGCGCAGCCCGCCTGCACGCAGCCTTCCGCCACGCCGCCCACGATCTCGGCGATGCGCTCGGGCACGTTCTTGCCGCAGGCGATATAATCGAGAAAGAAGAGCGGTTTCGCGCCGCAGCAGATGACGTCGTTGACGCACATGGCGACGCAGTCGATCCCGATCGTATCGTGTTTATCGAGCAAGATCGCCAAACGCAGTTTGGTGCCCACGCCGTCCGTTCCCGCCACGAGAACGGGCTCTTTCATGCCCGCCGCGGGAAAGGGAAAGAGTCCGCCGAAACCGCCGATATCTTCCATGCCTGCGGGCATGGTGCGCCGAACGTGCTTTTTCATGAGCTCGACCGACTTATAGCCCGCGGTAATATCGACCCCCGCCGCTTTATAACTTTCCGAATAACTTTTTTCCATGATTCAATCCTTTTTCTGAAATTTGGGGTTTTCGCTCAGAGGGCGTTCGAAACGGCTCTTTTGCGGATTTTCGGGGATTTCGGTCGGATATGCGCCGTCGAAACAAGCGCAGCAGAATCCGCTACCGTCGCCGCCCGAAACAAGCCCCGCATGGGCAAGATCGAGATACCCCACCGAATCCGCGCCGATGATTTTGGCGATTTCCTCTTCCGAATAGTGACAGGCGATGAGGTTTTCGCGCGAATCGATATCGGTGCCGTAGTAGCAGGGATTTAAGAATTTCGGCGCGGACGAAAGGAAATGCACCTCTTTCGCGCCCGCGTCGCGCAGCTGTTTGACGATCGGGCGGCTCGTCGTGCCGCGGACGATCGAATCGTCGACGAGAATGACGCGCTTGCCGCGTACCGCCGAAGCAATGACGTTCAGCTTGATCTTTACCCTGTCTTCGCGCATTTTCTGATCGGGCGCGATGAACGTTCTGCCGATATATTTGTTTTTAAGAAATCCGATCCCGTAGGGAATGCCCGATGCCTGCGAATAGCCGAGTGCGGCGTCGAGTCCCGAATCGGGCACGCCGATGACGATATCCGCGTCGATCTTATACTTTTCGGCAAGGAACGCGCCCGCGCGTTTGCGCGCGTCGTGCACATAACAACCGTCGATCTCGCTGTCGGGACGCGCCGTATAAAAGAACTCGAACACGCAAAGCGATTTTTTTCCGCCGCAATGCGATTTGTCGCTTTTTACGCCGTCTTTCGTGATGACAACCATTTCGCCGGGCTCGATCTCGCGCACGAGCTTGGCGCCGATCGCGTTGAGCGCGCACGATTCGGAAGCGACGATATGCGCGCCGTCCTCGCGCACGCCGTAGCACAGCGGGCGGAATCCGTGCGGATCGCGCACCGCGATGAGCTTGGTGGGCGACATCACGACGAGCGAATACGCGCCTTTGAGCCTATCCATCGCGCCGAGCACCGCCTCTTCGATCGAACGCGTTTTCACACGCTCTTTGGTAATGGTGTAGGCGATGACTTCGGTATCCGACGTTGTGTGGAAAATACTTCCGTCGCTTTCGAGTTCCGAACGCAGTTCGAAGGCGTTCGTCAGGTTGCCGTTGTGGGCAAGCGCCATGTTGCCTTTCAGATGATTGACGACAATGGGCTGCGCGTTCTCTCTGCCGCACATGCCCGTGGTGGAATAGCGCACATGCCCGATGGCAAGTTCGCCTTCGCCGAGTTTTTTGAGTACGTCGGCGGTAAACACGTCGTTGACAAGTCCTTCGTCTTTATAACCCGTAAACACGCCGTCGCGGTTGACGACGATGCCGCAGGATTCCTGCCCGCGGTGCTGCAGCGCGAACAGCGCGTAATACGCCGTTGAGGCGACTGCCTGCGTCGCAGGCGCAAAGATCCCGAACACGCCGCATTCTTCGTGGATATGTCCCGTCATATTATTCCCCCGTGGTAACGCGCTTGAAGATTTCCTTGTAAGCGTCTTCGACCCCGCCCATGTCGCGGCGGAAACGGTCTTTGTCGAGCTTTTCGCCCGTCTTGGCGTCCCAGAAACGGCAGGTATCGGGCGAGATTTCGTCGGCGAGTACGATCTTGCCGTCGGGAAGTTTACCGAATTCGAGTTTGAAGTCGATGAGCCGCACGCCGAGTTTGAGGAAGTACTCTTTGAGCACCTCGTTCACCTTGAAGGCGTATTTTTTGATCGTATCGATCTCTTCCGCCGTGGCGAGTTTGAGCGCGAGCGCGTGATAGTCGTTGATGAGCGGATCGTCGAGCGCGTCGCATTTATAAGAAAATTCAATGGTGGGCTGTTCGAACACAATGCCCTCTTCCACGCCGTAGCGCTTTGCAAAAGACCCCGCCGAAACGTTACGGATGATGACTTCGAGCGGCACGATGCTCACTTTTTTGACGACCGTTTCGCGGTCGGAAAGTTCTTCCACGAAATGGGTGGGAACGCCGTGCTTTTCCAAAAGCTGCATCATCATGTTGGTCATGCGGTTGTTGACGACGCCCTTGCCGACAATCGTGCCCTTTTTTGCGCCGTTGAACGCCGTCGCGTCGTCTTTGTACGATACGACGCACAGATTTTCGTTCGCCGTCGCGTATACTTTTTTCGCCTTGCCCTCGTAGAGCTGAACCGTCTTTTCCATTTTGCTACCTTCCTTTATAAATGATATTTTGCGGAAAGTTCCGCGTCTTTTGCAAGTACTTTTTTCGCCGCCGCCTCGCGCGAGGACAACAGCTTGTCCGCAAGCGCTTTATCGCTTACCGCCAAAATCTGCACGGCAAGCAGAGCGGCGTTCTGCGCGCCGTCGATCGCGACCGTCGCAACGGGGATACCCGAGGGCATCTGCACGGTCGATAAAAGCGCGTCGAGCCCGTCGAGCGTCGAACTCTTCACAGGGATCCCGATGACGGGAAGGGTGGTATTCGCCGCGATCGCGCCCGCAAGGTGGGCAGCTTTGCCCGCCGCGCAGATCATCGCGCCGAATCCGTTTTGCCTTGCGTTCCGCGCAAAGGAACGCGCCTCTTCGGGCGTTCTGTGCGCTGAAAGCACGCGCACCTCGAAGGGTACGCCGTATTCCTTGAACACCGCAAACGCCTTTTCTACGACGGGAAGATCGCTGTCGCTTCCCATGATAACCGCAACTTTCATTTCTGCCTCCAAAATAAAAAAAGCAGTTTCTTCCTATGCGGAAAAAACTGCCCGCTTGAACGTGCTTCCGATTCCGAATTTTTTCGACCGACAAACCCTTCTTTTCATGTAAGTATTATAACAAAAACGACTTGCACAAGTCAAGCGTTCGCAAGCCGTTTTCGGGGGAATTGCCTATATTTTTTCACGCGCGCCTTCGGCGTCGTAGATCTCGGTGAGGACAAATCGCGTCTTGTCGCACGAGGTCAGGTAGTATTCCACGCCCGCCTTTTCGCTGCGCAACGGAAAATAACCGCTGCCGTGCAGATGCCCGAACACCGCTTTATCCACCTTGTTTTCCTCGAAGAGCTGCGTAAAGAGCGTATCTTCGCGCCGCACCGAAAATGGCGGATAATGAATGAGCGCGATGAGAAGGTCGCCTTCCTGCCGCACTTTTTTGACTTCCGTGAAGGCAAGACGGAACCGTTCCGCTTCTCTGAGATAAAGCGTCATGTCGTGTTCTTGAAAATCGGCGCTGCCGGGGCACGTCCACCCGCGCGAACCCGCGATCACCGCATTGCCGATGCGTACGCAGTCGTTCTGCAAAAAGAAAAAGGTATCGTCGGGCGCGAGCGAACGGATCTTCGTGATGCCGCTCCACCAGTAATCGTGATTGCCCCGAATGAACACCTTGCGCCCTTTGAGCGGCGCAAGCGACGCAACGTCGTACATGCCATCTTCGGTTTTCATGCCCCACGACGTATCGCCGCCGATCAGCACGACGTCGTCGTCCGTCACCTTCTTTTCCCAGTCGGCTTTGATTTTATCGAAATGCCCTTCCCATTCGGCACCGAACACGTCCATGGGCTTATCCGACGTTCCCGAAAGATGCAGATCACTGATTGCATAAACCTTCATAACAAAATGATTATACCATGTCTTTATGCAAATGTAAAGTAATTCGTCCCTGCGCGGCAGGCGCAAAAAAAAACGCCCCGTGCGGCCGTGCCGCAGGAGGCGCTCTTTTTTATCTTACGTTACTGCGCGTCGAAATCGTCTTTGCCGACCCCGCAGAGCGGGCAGGTAAAGTCGTCGGGCACGTCTTCCCAACGCGTTCCGGGCGCGACGCCGTTATCGGGATCGCCCGCCTCTTCGTCGTACACATAGCCGCAAACAGTGCAAATAAATTTAGCCATATATTTTCTCCTTTTATCAATCAAACGATTTTGCAATTTCCCGCGCAAGCGCTTTCAGTTCCTGCGCATTCTGCGTCGTAACGGCAGATAACACCGTTACGCTTTCACCGACTTTCTGCATATTCTTGCAAGACGACAGCGTTTCCTGCATGAGCCGCGCCGCCTGCGGCGCCCACGAGCCGTTTTCCGCCAACGCATAACGGCGGTTGCAATAGCCGTGCGCGCACAGATCGCGCAGAAAATCTTCCATATTCACAAATATGCCGTTGTTATACGTCGGCGACAGAAAAACCGCGTGCGAGTAGCGGAACGCCTCGGCAAGCAATACACTTTTATCCGTGACCGATACGTCGTAAACGGCGATCTCTTTCACGCCTTCCGCCGCCAGCGCCGCCGCCAGAATTTCCGCCGCGTTCTGCGTATGCCCGTATATCGAGGCATAGAAGACCGCCGCGCCCTGCGTTTCGGGCGCATACTTACTCCAGATATCATACTTCTGAAGATACCATGCAAAGTCCTTGCGCCAGATCGGGCCGTGCAACGGGCAGACGGTTTTGATTTCGAGCGCCGCCGCCTTTTTGAGCACGCTTTGCACCTGCACACCGTATTTGCCGACGATATTGAAGTAATACCGGCGCGCGTCGTCGAGAAAATCGCGTTCAAACTGCACTTCATCCGCAAAGATACTGCCGCCGAGGGCGCCGAACGTGCCGAATGCGTCCGCCGAGAAGAGAGTGCCCGCAACCTCGTCGTAGGTGAACAGCACCTCGGGCCAGTGGACCATGGGCGCGGCGAGAAAGCGCAGACGGTGTTTGCCCGTTTCGAGCGCGTCGCCCTCTTTTACGACGGTCGCGCCTTCGTACGAGAAAAAGTTTTTGAGCATGACGGCGGCCTTCGCGCTCGCCACGACGCAGACTTCGGGATAGCGTTCGAGAACGCGTGCAAAGCTCGCGCTGTGGTCGGGTTCGACGTGCTGCACGACGAGATAATCAAGCGTTCTTGCGCCGAGCACGCTTTCGAGATTGTGCAAAAATTCTTCGGTCACGGCTGCGTCGACGGTGTCGAACAGCACGGTTTTTTCATCGAGCAACAGATAGGAATTATAAGACACCCCGCGCGGCACGGGAAACGCGCTCTCGAAAAGCGCGATCCGCCGATCGCTCGCGCCGATATAATAAAGATCTTCCGTTACGCGCATCGTATTTTTCATAACTTAATTTTTCCCAAACACTTCTATTTTATGCGTTGTTTTACATCGAGGATACGAGGAAGGTCGCAATAAAGAGCGCGGCAAGCACCCAGGTGACAACCGAAATTTCCTTGACCTTGCCCGTGCAGAGCTTGACGAGCACAAACGCGATGATACCGATGCCGATGCCTTTCGAAATCGAATAGCCGAGCACCATGATGATAAAGGTGAAGAACGCCACGATGGCTTCCGCCGCGTCCGACCAGTCGATCTTCGTGACCGAGCCCATCATGAGAACGCCCACCCAGATCAGCGCGGACGCCGTTGCCGCCGAGGGAATAAGCTGCGCGATCGGGCTTAAGAACATCGCCACGAAGAAGCATGCCGCCGTAATGAGCGAGGTGAAACCCGTTTTGCCGCCCGCGGAAACGCCCGCTGACGATTCGACGAAGGTCGTGACCGTGGAAGTACCCGCAACCGCGCCGACGCAAGTGCCGATCGCGTCGCAGAGCATCATTTTGTTCATGTTCTTCGGCGCGCCGTTCTCGTCGAGCAGGTTTCCCTTCGAGCAAGCGCCATAGAGCGTGCCGATCGTATCGAACATATCGACCATGCAAAGCGAGAGCGCCGAGGCGAAAATCACGCCCGCAAGCGACCAGCCACTGTGCGTGGAAAGGTAGTGGCTGAAATCGAAACCGTTTGCAAATACCTGCCCCACCGACTGCGTGCCCCAGTCCGCAAAGGCGCCGAAGGGATTGAAGCTGAAGGTTTCGCCGATTTGCGTGAACACGCCCTTACAAGCCGCGTCGCCCCAGGCAAGCCCGAGCGCCGACAACGCATAATAGAGCGCCGCGGATCCGAGAATACCCCAGAGAATGTTGCCCTTTACGTTTTTCTTCGCCATGATGGCGATCGCGATCACGCCGAGAATGGCGACGAGCGGCGCCACGATCGTGCCGTAGGCAAAGCCTTCCGCCGTTACGTTGAAGGAAATGAATTCGACGAGCGTCGAACCGTTCGCCTTGATCACGCCCGCGTTCTGCATGCCGATGAAGGCGATGAAAAGGCCGATACCGACGGGAATGGCGTGACGCACGGCAACGGGAATCGCTTCAAAAATTTTCTTGCGCAAGCCCGTTACGGTGAGAATGACGAAGATAACGCCGTCGAGCAGAGTGAGCACCATGGCGTTGGCATAGGTAAGCCCCGAGGTTAGAATGAGCGTGTACACGACAAAGGCATTGACGCCCATGCCCGACGCCTGCGCCAAAGGCATTTTGGCAAGCAGCGCCATCAAAAGCGTGCCCGCGATCGCGCCGATCGCCGTGGCGATGTACATCGCGCCGTAGGTAAGACCGGGAATGATCTGGAAGAGCGGCTCGCCCGCGTCGTCGAAGATCCAGGCAGAGAACATGCCCGCATTGACCATGAGAATGTAGACCATTGCCATGAACGTGGTAAGCCCTGCGATGATTTCGGCTTTGAACGTGGAACCGCTTGCCGTGATCCCGAAAAACTTATCGAAAGCGTTAAGCTTTTTGGGTGCGGGCGCAGCCGCCTCGGCGGACGCCGTTTCTTCCGTGGGGGGGGGTGCTGCAGGTTCGGCCGCCGCCGTTTCGACGGGCTCTTCCGCGGGGGTTGGAGTTACTTTCTCTTCTTCCATAGTGATACCCTTTTTCCTTTTATGAATTTTGTATGACAATTATATCACACCGCTTTCAAAATGAAAAGCGTTTCAAAGAAATTAGAAAAGATAATTTTTGAGGGGGCTCTTTCCGACAGTTCCAAAGACCCTTCGACTACGCTCAGGGTGACAAGAGAAAATTGTGCTCAGGGTATCTTCTGTCATTCCGCACTCTGATGTCATTCCGCACTCTTCTGTCATTCCGCTCTCTTCTGTCATTCCGCTCTCTTCTGTCATTCCATACTCTTCTGTCATTCCATACTCTTCTGTCATTCCATACTCTTCTGTCATTCCGCACCCTGATGTCATTCCACTCTCTGATGTCATTCCATACTCTTCTGTCATTCCGCACCCTGATGTCATTCCACTCTCTTCTGTCATTCCACTCTCTGATGTCATTCCGAGCGCAGTCGAGGAATCTAACAAAACGAAAAAAGCGCCCGAAGGCGCTTTTTTCGTTATGATTTAATTTTTTCCGTAAACAATCAACGCATAACACCCTAACCGCCAATCCGTCCTCCAAGCGGCGTCCGCCTCTTCCTGCGAGGCAAACTCCGCAAGCACGATCGTCTGATGGGAATACGTTCCATAAAAAGCATTACGATCGACCGACGTCACACTTTCGGGAATGACGATATAAGAATCGCCCCATACGGCAAACGCATAGCTTGCGATCGCCGTAACGCTTTCGGGAATTTCCGCGCCGTTTAACACGCAATATAACGTATTGGTCGCCGTTTCGATCAAACAGCCGCTTTCCGTCTTAAAACACGCATTCCCTTCTTCCACCGTAAGCGTCCGTAAATTCGTTTTATCTTCAAACGCGCCTTCGGCGATCGTTTTCACGCTTGCGGGAATGATAAATTCCCTTATGCCTGTGTCCCCGATAAACCGATACCCGACCGATTCGAGCGAAGAAAGCAGTTTGCCGTCGGCGGAACGGTTGAACGTAATCGACTTTACGTTGCTGTTTCCGCAAAATGCCTCTTGACCGATCCTTTTCACGCCTGCGGGAATAACGATCGTTTCCGCCGTAAGACCAACGTTATAAAACGCTCTGTCACCGATTGCCGTTACGTATTCGGGAATGACGGCATCCTTTCCGCCGTAACGCAGAACGCCCGTCTGCTTTTCGATAATGCAACCGCCGTCTTTTTTGAACGTTTCATTGTCTTCCGCAATCTCGAACGTCTGCACCGAAACGCGAGATAAACCCCCATTACACGTCAACTCGGTTACGCTTGCGGGTATTTCAAAATATTCTAATGCGTCGCATTCCCCGAAAGTTGTAATGTTTATTTCCGTCAGCTTACTGTTCGGTGCAAACGTTACGCGTTTTAATTTTCTGCACTGTTCAAACGCTCTCAATCCGATATCCGTCACGCTCGCGGGAATTTCAACACTCTCTATTTCACTCCGAATAAATGCCAATCTCCCAATCGAAGTGACGCCTTCGGGGATGACGGCTGTTTTCGTTCCGTAAAGCAACTTATTCGTCGCCCTTTCGATCAGGCAACCGCTCTGTGCGCGCACATATTGATTTCCCTTTCCGACCGTGATCTCTTCGAGGGAAGAGCACCCCCTAAAGGAAGAGTAAGCACGGTCAAAAAAAGTTTTACTCGGAATCCACGAAGACGGGAACGAAATCGACCGCAAAGAGGTATTTTCATACAAAAAATCGATTGATATCGTTGTAACGCCTTCGGGAATGACAAGGCTTTCCAAAGCCGCACAACGACGAAAAGCCGCTGCGTCGATTTCTATCAAGCTATTCGGCAAATCGATTTGCCGCAATTTCGAACAACCGTAAAATGCACCGTCCCCGATTTTATAAACGGAACTTTTACCGCAAAAAACAACCTCTTCCAAATTTTCACAATAAATAAAAGCAGAATCGGCAACTTCGGTTACGGGTAAACCGTTATAAGATTCGGGAATGTACACCGTGCGCGCAGAATTTCGGTAATTGTATGACAAAGAAACCCGATAGCCCGTTCCGTCGCCGTTTAACTCAAAAACCAAGCCCTCACTGCCCAAGGGAAGCGTGGCACGCGTTTGCGTATGCGTTTTATCGTGGCGGCATGTACGCGTTTCCTCGCCCTCTTCGCTTTCCGTCGGCGCTTTCGTCACAACCCATTCATCCCAACTGTGATACCGTCTGCCCACCGACATATTCTCGGTATGCGCGTTGTCGTTCCGGCAATAGCGCGTTTTTTCGCCGAGTTCTTCGCAGGTCGGCGCGGTCGTTACGATCCAATCCGTCCAGTCATGTCCGAGCGCATCGAGCGGGTTGTTTTCGGTATGCTTTTCATCGCGCAGGCAAACGCGTGTTTCATACCCCGCCACTCTGCACGTCGGCGCTTTCCCCGTTTCCCATTCGCCCCAATCATGCCCGAGCGCTTTTACCGATTGAAAATCGGAATTTTCGCACGTTTTACAGGTGCGCGTTTGCGATCCCTCCGTAAGACAGGTTGCGGGCGTAAGCGTTTGCCATTCGTTCCAGTCGTGCCCGATTGCGGGAACGGAACGTTCCTGTATTTTATTCGGATCGGTAAGGCTTACGCGGATCTGAACGCCTTTTTCTTCACATGTTGCCGCGACCGTCGTCACCCATTCGCCGTAGACAACGTCGTCGTCCTTCTGTGCGCAACCGACCAGCCCGCACGCAAGCGTGCCGACCGCCGCAAACGATAATACCGCGATCAATCCTTTCTTTTTCACCGTTTCGCCCTCCCGTTCTATTCTCTCAGCTATATTGTATCATATCATACCCCCCCCCTGTCAATACCTTCGGTAAAATTTGTTTCCGTTGTTTTCATTTTCCAATTCGGCAATGCGAGGTATAACATTGCCTCGGGGACGGCAGCCGTGTCACCCTGAGTGTTACTGTGTCCCCCAACCATGTCACCCTGAGTGTTACTGTGTCCCCCAACCATGTCACCCTGAGCATAGTCGAAGGGTCTTGTCCTTTCAGATTCCTCGACTTCGCTCGGAATGACATTATATGCCGCAATGCCAATTTCGCTCGGAAAGGCAATTTCAACCGTAAAAACAATACGCGCTCTCTTTTTCTGTCACCTATCCCCCGAAACAAAAGCCCGCCGTGTTATAATCATAACGCGACGGGTACTCGGAGGTATGTTTATTTTTATGGACGCTTTACGGTACTTAAGCGCGCTGCGCCTTTACGGCGCGGACGTGCTGCTGCTCGCCGCGGCGGTGACCCTCGTCACGTCGCTGCTCAAAAAGACGGCGCTCAAACGCGCAAGCAAAAGACTGTTCGTATTCCTCCCTTATTTCTTGGGGATCGCGCTTTACTGCGCTTACCGCATGCTCGCCACGCTGAGCGTGTGCCCCTTAACGGAAGAATGGTGCGAAACGCTGCAAAACGGTGTAGCGGTCGGCAGCGCCGCAACGCTTTACTACGTGGTATACGAACAGTTTTTCCGCGCGAAAAAGGAAGGCGAAACCACGCCGATCACGCCGCTGCTCGAAGGGATCGTTCCCGACGAAAACGTTGCGGAAGTTTCCCGCATTCTGCTTACGCAGGACGTGCCTGCAACGCAGGAAGAGCGCGTGCAGTTCGTGAAAGATACGCTTTCGCACTACGATTGCCCGCTCGGCGATACGGAACGCGAGATTTACTGCAACCTCGTCGCCTCGTATCTTGCCGCCGTTCGGGCGGAATAACCGTCTTTTCCCTCCGCCTTGCGCGGAGGGTTTTTCTTATTTTTCGTAAACCGAACGTTTTAGAATGCCGACGTAAGGCAGATTGCGGTATTGCTGGGCGTAATCGAGTCCGTAACCGACGATAAATTCGTTGCCCACCTCGAAACAGGAATAATCGGCTTTGACGTCGACCTGTCTGCGCGAGGGCTTATCGAGCAACGTGACGACGGTGAACGACTTCGCCCCGCGGCCTTCCAACAGCGAACGCATTTTTACAAGCGTATGCCCCGAATCAACGATATCCTCTACGAGCAACACGTCGCGCCCTTCGACGGGCGCGGCAAGATCCATCACGATTTTCGGCACGCCCGAACTCTGCGACGACGCACCGTAAGAGGTGATCGTCATAAAATCCATCTGCACGGGCGTGTTCATGGCGCGCACCAGATCGCAGAAGAAAATTACGCTGCCTTTGAGTACGCTCACCGCAAGCGGCGTCGTGTTTTTGTAACGCTCGTCGAGCCAGGCGGCGCATTTCTTGACTTCGCGCGCAATATCGCCCTCGGTAAACAGGATCTTTTCTACGTCTTTGTTCATCATTTACTCCTTTGTATTAAAGCGGTTGAATTGTATGATCGCGGCAGACAAGGTAACCTTGCCGCACCGTTTTCGCCGTGATTTTGATCAGATCGGAAATTTCCACCCCGATGACGGCAAGGATTTCGTTTCCGTGCGCCAACAGAGGCAACCCGTGTCCGATCCGCGCGGGGATCTTCTGATCGGTGAGATATTTTTTCAGTGTTTTGCTTCTTCCGCCGAAGGGCGTAAACACGTCGCCTTCACGGCGCGTACGCACAACGCTGTCGGGCGGAACGGCGTCCGGATCGAACCGCAGTCCCTCTTCGTTTGTTCCCTCGCCTACCGTGACCGTGTAATCGCCGAAACAGAACGTTCCGCACGCAAAGGCACATTCCTGATTTCCCCGACGCGGACGGCAGAATACGATCATGCCATGTTCGCGGATCGCCTCGATCCCTTGCGGCAGACAGATCCGCCTGCCGCTTTGCAAATTGCGCAATGCGGCAATTTCGTCGAGCAGTGCCTGCGTATAATCGCGCTCGGCACCCAAACGTTTCAACGCCTGCACGGCGGCACGGTAAAAGATCGGATCGGGTAAATCGACGGCGATCTGCGGCAATCCCTCGGCAGGCAGTGCGGCGGCGGCAAGCCTTTGCAGATATTCATCGTCCTGCGCCGCAAGGCGCGCAAACGCGGTTAAATTTCGTTTCGCGCCGGGAACACAGCGTTCCAAAAGCGGCAGAACTTCGTGCCGCAACGCATTGCGCGTATAAGACGTATCGGCATTGCTCGCGTCCTCTACGAAATCCAACCCGTGTTCGGCAAGATAACTTTCGATTTCCGCACGCCCCGCATGCAGCAGCGGACGGGCATATTTTTCGGAAAAGACCTTCATGCCCGCAAGCGACGTGCCCCGCGCAAGGCGAAACAACACCGTTTCGGCATAATCGTCGCGGTGATGCGCCGTGGCGATCAGATCGGCATTCCCTTCGCGCAAAACCGTTTCGAAACATTCGTGACGGAAAATCCGCCCCGCCTCTTCCAGCCCGATTTTATGCCGCGCGGCATAAGCGGGTATATCGCGGCGGAACACGGCAAGCGGGATCTTCCAACGGGCGCAGAGCTCTTCCGCGAACCGAAGATCGGCAAGCGACTGCTCGCCGCGGATACCGTGTTCACAGGTAAGCGCCGTGAGCGTGATCGCATATTGCGCCGCGCCGCTATAAAAATGATGTAAAAGACATACGGAATCCGCACCGCCCGAGAACGCCACGCAAACGCGACGGTTGCGGTACTCTTCCAAAGAAAAAAGCGACATCGTGCACTCAGTATAACATTTTTCGGGAAAGAATGCAACGGGGAAAATAATTTTCATGAAAATTTATTTTAATTTATTACAAAAACAGTTGACAAAACGCGTTTCTTCCGTTAAAATGAATAAGCTATTCGTTTTGAGCGAGCGGATACCGACATCGCGGGGTGGAGCAGCCAGGTAGCTCGTCGGGCTCATAACCCGAAGGCCGCAGGTTCGAATCCTGCCCCCGCAACCAGACATGGCGATGTAGCTTAGTTGGTTAGAGCGATCGGTTCATACCCGATAGGTCAGCGGTTCGACTCCACTCATCGCTACCATAAATAAATCGGCTTTCCGCCGTTTTAATATTCGGCCCGTTGGTCAAGAGGTTAAGACACCACCCTTTCACGGTGGTATCGTGGGTTCAATTCCCGCACGGGTCACCAAAACAAGATTAGACGAACTCTATACTATTTCAACGGCGGTTTCGCTGTTACGTTCGCTTTCTAATCACAATAAGTAAAGGGCGGCGGCTATTAAAGGCTACCGCCCTTTTTCTATGCTCTTTAATTTGCGTTGTTTCCTGCGCCTATTGCCGTTAAATGCGCTTTTACGGTGTCTGTCGGCGCAAAGTCCACAATGTCGCAAAGTATGTTGACCGCTTCCGTAAACGCCTTTCTCGCCGCTTCAAATAAGTTAAACGCTTTATTCATACCGTCAACAAATATTTGCGGTTGATATTCTCCCGTCAATGTTTTATGTGCTGCCTGTAAACCCATAACACCATAGAACGCAAAATGCACACGGTTTATACAATTCCTTGCTTGCAATAGTTCGGTGGCAATCTGCTTTATATGCGCCGTTGCCATTCCGTCCACGCCGTGCGGCGTTTCATCATAGCCGAAGTTGCGGTATGCGTCTGTATCGAATTGCGTGTCGCTGTCGTTATGTTCGGGTTGCGGTTGTACGTTACCGCTTGCCGCATAAAACAAAATGTCTTGTAACTCGGCAACAATCTTTTCGGTATTTTCTGCTATTTCCTTAAAAGTGCGTTGCGGTTCAAGATATATGCTTTTGCCGTTAAGTTCTCCGTTTGCAAGTTGGTTGTTTCGCCTTATGTTGCTTGCAAGTGCTTTTAATCTTCTTAAAATAAAATCGTCCATTTTCTTTTACTCCTTATATGATGCCTTCGCATTTCATACGCTCGGCTAATTCCTCGACAATTTGCGGTGCTTGTGCTTTATATAAGCCGTGCGTTTGCTCGTTAAATAAGCGTATCATTTCAGCTTTTGCAAGCGTCCGTATATTCTTTACTATGGCGTTGTGGCATTGCTCTATTTGTGCAAGAAGTATGCAAAGAAACGCTTGACGGTCTTTTTGCTCTTTCGGGCTTATGTACACGCCGCGCATATTTGCTTGACAGTCCGACAGCATAACCGCCGCCGCTTCCGTCAAATACTGTTGCGCTTCCATAGCTTTATAGCCTGTGTCCGTCAATATCTCGGTTATATCGTTTTCCATTACGCCAACACCCCCGAATAGTCGTTCCACTCAAAATCGAACAAATCAACTTTTGCCCGTATCATCTGACCGAACTTGAAAAGCCTTGCGTTTATGCCGTATAAATCGCTTTTTAAGGCGTGTTCGTATGCGCTTAACATACTGTCGCCATCGTCAATCATATCGGCTTTCTCGCGTCTTTTAGCGTGTTCTTCCGTGATATAGTCAAGCCGTTCAAGCAACTTGTTTCCCCGTCTGTAAAGCCTTTCTATTTTCCACTTGATTAAAAACTTATTCATAGTAACACCTCTTAATTGTCCGTATCGGGCGGCGGCTTTGGTTATTGCCGCCACCCCTGCGGACGCGGCTATTTACGCCGCTATTGCCTCCTTAACTTTGATTTCTTTGCTTTCCTTGTAGGTGATTGAAACAATGCTTTCAAGCGCATAAACGAGCGTTACGGGCTTTTCCGCTTCCGTGTCTTTTATTGCCCCCATAGCGATTAAATCAGCCTTTGTAACGGGCGTTCCGTCCATAAGAAAGTAATCGGTATGAAAGCCGCGAGGGTTCATTATCTGCAAATATAACTTCGTCGGGTCTTTCTTACTGCGTACTATGCTGTCGTACTCCGTATGTTCAAACCAATTAGGCTTTGCGCCGCCGCTCTTTTCAACCGTTTCTCTGACCGCCGCAACGTGGGAATAATTAACTCCCCATTGAGCCGTAAGGGTGGTATGCTTTATAAAGCGAATACCTTTTAACCCTTTCTTTTCCGTTCTCGCTTCAATAGCGAAAATTCTGCCGTTGGTTACGTTCTTTGCCAAGATTTCTTTGAGTGTCATTTTTTTATCTCCTATGACTTGATTTTTACCGCTCTTTGTGGTATCATAGGAACGTGGGCGGCGGCTTGTCCGTGCGTTCCTCATTCTTTGGGTTTATCGTTGCGCTTTGGTCGGTGCATTTAGCGGTAAACCCTTTTTACTTTGGTTGCCTTTCCTCAACCTTTGTAATACCATTATACACTATTGCGTGTATAATGTCAACTGTTTTTATAATGTTTTTACGAAAAATATTATTTTTTTAGTGTATGTTTATATTCAAAGACTTGACAGCGTTATTATTTAAGTGTATAATGTGTGTAAACTACAAAGAGAGGTAACATTATGACGGTAGAGCAAAAAATAAATATGGCTCTCGCTTATAAGGGAATAAGCCAAGCAGCGTTAGCCCGTGCTATCGGACAAACGCCGTCAAACTTTAACAATAAGCTAAAAAGAGCCACTTTTACGCAAGAGGAATTAGAGCAAATAGCCGAAGCGTTGGGCGGTGTGTATGTGTTCGGCTTTGAGTTCCCCGACGGAACAAAAATATAACGGAGGTTAAACAATGGACTTTACAAAAATCAATGCACTTGCGGAAGAATTGAAAGCTATGCGCCCGTTGAACGAAACGGAATTAAAACGGTTGCGTGATGAGTTCATTATAGAGAATACCTACGACAGCAACGCCATTGAGGGCAACACTCTTACGTTGCGCGAAACTGCGCTTGTATTAGAGGGCGTAACAATAGGCGAAAAGCCCCTTAAAGACCATTTGGAAGCGATCGGACATAAAGAAGCATTTGAATACGTTATAGGGCTTGCAAATAAAAATACGCCCCTTACGGAAAGCGTAATAAAGGATATTCATACACTTGTTTTAATGAACGATAGAGAGAATAAAGGCAAGTATAGAAGCGTACCCGTAAGAATAAGCGGTGCGCTACATACGCCGCCCCAACCTTATCTTGTTGCGCCGCAAATGGAAACGCTTATTGCCGACTATGCGGAGGCGGTCAAGAGCAAGCACATTATAGAAGCCGTTGCGAAATTTCATTTACGCTTTGAGGGCGTACACCCTTTTATTGATGGCAACGGGCGTACGGGTCGTTTAATACTCAACCTTGAACTTATAAAGGCTGGTTTTTTACCTGTCAATATTAAGTTCTCCGACCGGCGTAAATACTATGATTGCTTTGATAAGTATTACGGCGATAACCACACGGCGGCGGATATGATAGAGCTGATAGCGAAGTACGAGGAAGCGGAACTTGAAAAGCGAATTGCCATATTAAAATAATTATCTCTTAATAAAGTAGAGCCGTTATTGAAATTGTAACGGCTTTATTTTTTATCCTTTCGGAAGCGGGGCAAAGGGTACCGACGGGGAAATAAAGCGTTAACTCTCGAAATGCGGGGGTTACCTCGTAGTGTATCTAAAATCTAAAATTAAAATCGCATAGCATTGAAGATTATTCTTTTATCATTCTTTGTTGTTTCCAACTCTATAAACAATTCTACAGCCATAACAAAGTTAAATCATAACAGTTGCGCTTTTTCTCTCGCGCACGCGCACGCGCGGTTATACGCGAAACAATAGTATAGAACATTGATTATAAAGTATTGTATTTAATTCACTTTACAAATAGAGAAAGTGCAAAGATTGTTACTTTTATTACTATCTATCACGCTAAATCGAAAAAAATATTTTCTTCGGACGCGGTTATTTATAAAACACGGCTTATAACAGCGTACAACGCCGTAGAACGCTCTAAATTCAAGCATAAGGCGCAAAGACGGAGAAATATCCGTAAAGCCACAGAGCGCGAATTAAAGCCACTAAAAAGACTGTAAAGATAAGGACGGTTTCCGCCGTCCATTTTCTTTTATACCTTATGCCAACCTTGACCGCGCCGTTTAGCGTGAGAAGTAGTATTTCTATATATCGCTTCTCCGTCCAAATCAACGGAAAAATCTAAATCACTTCCACGAGAAGCCCCATATTCTTGTAATGCGGCTAAACAGCCAGCACGGACGGCTTGCGCTAACTGTTGTGTATTTGAAACGCCCGTTTGACCGTTCGGCATATTAAAGACAAGCTCCGCGCCTTGTTCACCTGCAACAAATAAACTGCCTTTATCGGGAATACCGCCGTTTGCATATTGAGGTACGTTAATACTATTCTTTGTTGTGCTTACAGCCGTACCTATGGCTATACCTATTGCCCCCGTTACAGCCGCCGCCGTTATACCTGCTTTCACCGCTGCGAATATACCTAATCCTGCCCATTTGACAGCGGCTATCGCCGTTAAAACACCGATAAGAACACCGATAAGAGCGGATAGACCAATGGTTAAACCTTTTGCTGCGTCGCTCATATAATCCCAATTTGCGACCAAATACATAATGCTACCTGTAAGCGCACCGATACCCAACGCCAATGCCCTTGTAGTCGATAGAACTTTTGTTAGATCGCCCGTAAGCATTTTAAGCGTACCCGAAAAATCTTCTTTTAATAGACTAACAACCGCTTTAAGCCAACCGAAAAGCGCAGTACTACTCAATGCGGTAATTATCTTTGTTACGCCGATAGCCGTTAAATAGCCTAAAATACCGCCTAATATCGGCTCAATTAAACCCAAATTGTCAACAATATCAAGCACCCAACTTGCCGCCCTCGACAAGCCGCCTACCACATCGGAAACTACGGTAACGGCGGTTTTGAATACTTCCGATTCGCCTATTTTGTTTATCGTCCCCAAAACGCTTGAAAACAGCTCTGCAATACCGCTTAAAGCGTAGTATATCGAATTGAAAACTTTTTCCGATTTGCCTAATTCCTCGCCTACGCTTTCAACCTCCGCTTCTTCCAAGAATACGGAGCTGTCTTTTTGTTCGCCGCTTAAAGCGCGGAATTTATCAAAATCAGCCAACGCGCCGCTCGTTTTGTTTATCTGCTTGCGGTAGTCTTTCATAGCGTTTGCGTTGATTTTCGTATATGTAGAAAGCCCTTGCATTTTCGCCATCGACGCATTTATCACGTTTGCCATATTTGCAAAGCCAACGGACAACGACTGCACAACGGGAGTAATAGCCTGTAAAATCGGAAATATCATTGTGCCGAGCGACAGTGAAATAACCTTTGTCGAGCTTGTCAACTGCGACATTGTGCTGTTTAACCTATCGTCAACCTGTGCATAAGCCTGTATGCTACTTGTGAAAGTCTGCGTAATCATCTGCAAACCGCGCCGAATAGCACGATACAAAGCAACACGCCCTACACGGTCAACGAATTTAGAGAAACCGCCGTTAGCCGCTTTTTCCGCTTCCTTGCCTGCGTTTTTGGTGGACGCGGCAATCCTGTTTGCTATTCTTGCGGTATTCTAATTGCGTTGTTACCATATCAGCCGTAAAATCATTTGTTTCGGGGTTTATTTCAAATAGCCCAAAATCTTTTATTACGCTTTCAAGAATTTTTTGGTCTTTATCGTCCAATATCTGTTCCTTGCTTCTCTTGCCAATTCGTCGATAGTTTTTTCCATTTTGCCCTCCGTCAAATAGATTAGATAAACATAAATGCTTGCCTTTTTCTCTTATATCCATTATAATATACATAAAGATAAAATTCAAGTAATACTTGTGCGAAAATATTAACTGAAAGTATTACTTGTATTAGGGGGTTTTGTTATGAAAAAGCCAAGTAATAATAGAACGATTGATGAAAAATATAATTCTGCGTTTGCAGACAGATTACTTTCATATTCGGCTTGTATAGGCGGAAATTTGTGTTGTCCCATCCCGAACAACTTCATCACATTGCAAAATGCAAGTGCAAGTTTACTTGTACAACCGCCGACAAAAGAGTTTTGCCCTTTGCGTAAAGTGTCAATCCCTTTATCGCTCATAATGACTTTCACTTCTTGATTATCGAACAAAAGCTGATTTATAAATCCGGCGTGGTCGTCGTGTGCGTGTGTCATAAAGCAATATTTAATTTGATTGATTTTAATATTATTTGCTTTCAGTTTCTTTTTGAAATTCCTATAACTATTTTCATAGCCTGTATCTATAATGACATATCCGTTATCAATTCGGTACCCCCAACAGTTTACAATTCTATTTCCGAAGTTCAAAACATCGGATTTTATTGTTTCATTATATTCGCTATCAATCATAGTATCCTTACGCTAAATTACTGTTTATCGTACAGTCATTATAGCATATTAACTACGTTCTTTATAACAGAAAAAAACTCTTGTCCCGTTTCATACAAATAAATGAGGTCATCAACCATTTCTTTTTCCTCTTCGTTACAACGTTGCAAATCTATCATTTTACCAAAACCTCTTTTATTCTTTGCCTTATCTAATTCCCGCTGCTCTTGTTTTATCAACCGTCGATCATCCGTCCCGCTTTTTACTTTATAATCACGCCCATTATCATGAAGTATATGTTCTCCCCCATATTATATCACCTTCCCTTTCAATTTACAATACCTTTTCAATGTTTATGTTACTTCGTGTTGAAATATAAGAAAAAACCACCAAATTTGGTGGTTTTTTTGGAGCTGCTGAGCGGACTTGAACCGCCGACCTCATCCTTACCAAGGATGTGCTCTACCTGCTGAGCCACAGCAGCAACAATTTATCTTAACAAAAAACAGTATATAAAATCCGTTCGGTTTCGTCAAGCAAAAACAACGGATTTTCAAATATTTTTATTATTTTTCAAAGAGGTATTGCATTTTCGCGCATTTTCGTTATAATAAATACAAGTAAACTTTTCCGCTCGGCACGAAAAAGTTTCAAATCATGATAAGGGGATAAAGATTATGAGTATATCGGCAAAAGACATTCGGAACGTAGCCATCGTCGGACACAGCGGCGAAGGAAAAACCACGCTCACCGAAGCCATTCTTTTCAACAGCGGCGCCATCGAGCGCATGGGTTCTGCGGCGGCGGGTACAACCGTTTCCGACTTCGACGAACAGGAAATCGCGCGTAAGATGTCGGTTTCCCTCTCGGTGGCGTACACGTCTTGGAAAGACGTGAAACTGAACCTTTTAGACGTTCCCGGATTTTACGACTTCGAGGGCGAAGCGAACGAGGCAATGCGCGCATGCGGCTGCGCCGTCGTCGTAACGGGCGCAACGGGCAGCGTGAGCGTCGGCGCAGAAAAGGCGATCGCCATGTGCCTGAAAGCCAAAAAACCGCTCATCATCTTCATCAACGGCATGGATAAAGAAAACGCCGACTATCCCGGCACGGTACGCGCGTTACATGAAAAATATAAGGGAAAAATCGCCCCCATTCAGATTCCCATTATGGAAGGCAACAAGATGACGGGCAACGTCAACGCGCTCACCTGCAAGGCGTACCGTTTCACGAACACGGGCGCCGAGGAAATTCCCATTCCCGAAACGTATCAGCGCGAATACGACGTTATGCAGCATCAACTCATGGAAACCGCCGCCGAAAGCGACGACGTTTTGCTTGAAAAATATTTCGAGGACGGATTCCTTTCCAAAGAAGATACCATTCACGGCATTCGCAAAGGTATTTTCGAAATCGGCGTTATTCCCGTTATGGCAGGCAGCGCGTTGCAAAACAAGGGTGTTATCAACCTCATGAACGAAATCGTGAAATATATGCCTGAGGCAGCCGAACGGCATGACCTGCCCGCGAAAGATCTTAAAAACGATATCGTAACGGGAATCGCCTGCGACGAGGAAGGCCCCTTCTGTGCCCAGATTTTCAAAACGGCAGTCGATCCTTTCGTCGGAAAAATGAACTACCTGCGCGTTTGCCGCGGCAAGCTCAAATCGGGCATGCGCGTTTACAACCCCAACACCGATACGCTCGAAAATATCGGCACGCTTTACCTTGTCCGCGGAAAAAAGCTCGACGCCGTTTCCGAGCTGAACGCAGGCGACATCGGCGCAGTATCCAAGCTGACGAACACGGGCACGGGCGATACGCTCTGCGCGGAAAGCCACCCCGTGCAGTTCGACCCCATTCTTTTCCCCAAGCCCGTTCTCTTTATGGCGGCATATGCACAGGTACGCGGCACAGAAGACAAAGTTTTTACGGGGCTTGCCAAGCTGGCGGAAGAAGACAAGAGCTTTTCGATCAGCAAAAATCCCGATACGGGCGAAACGCTCGTCGGCGGACAGGGCGAAGTACATCTCGACGTCATTCGCAAAAAGCTCAAAGCCAAGTTTTCCGCCGACGCCGAATTCCGCACACCGCAGATCGCCTATAAAGAAACCATTCTCGGAAAATCGACCGCCGAAGGCAAATATAAAAAGCAGACGGGCGGTCACGGACAGTACGGGCATTGCAGGATGCGTTTCGAGCACAGCGACAAAGATTTCGAGTTCGCAGAAGAGGTCGTGGGCGGCACCGTGCCCAAACAGTACATTCCTGCCGTGGAAAAGGGCATCACCGAATGCCTGCCCCACGGCGTGCTGGCGGGCTATCCCGTGATCCGCGTCAAAGCAATCTTATTCGACGGCAGTTATCACCCCGTCGATTCGTCGGAAGCGGCGTTCAAATCGGCGGCGGAAATCGCCTTCAAAGAAGGCATGAAAAACGCGAACCCCGTTCTGCTCGAACCCGTTTCGCGCCTGCGCATCAGCGTGCCCGAGCAATACGTCGGCGACGTGATGGGCGACCTCAACAAACGCAGAGGACGCATTATCGGCATGGATACGCAGGATAACATGCAAATCGTCACGGCGGAAGCGCCTCAGGGCGAACTGCTCACTTACGCCACCGCACTGCGTTCGATGACGCAGGGCCGCGGAAAATTTTCCGAAACCTTCGCTCGTTACGAACAGGCGCCCGACAGCGTTTTGCAAGCAGTCAAATAATACTCGAACAGAAAACGCCCCTTTCAAAAGGGGCGTTTTTTACATGTGGATCTTTTTCCGATAATTTTCCATACACTTTTCGATAATGCGTTCCGCCTCATCGCGGTGCGCGATCTCTTTTACCGTCGTTTCCTTGTGTTCCAAGCTCTTATACACCTCGAAGAAATGCATCATTTCCTCGAAAATATGATCGGGCAACTGCGCTATATCGGTGTATCCGTTATAATTCGGATCTTTCACGTGAATGGCGATAATTTTCTCGTCTAACTCACCGCCATCGATCATTTTGATCACGCCGACGGGATAACAATGCACCAAAGTCATGGGATAAATTACTTCGTTGCAAAGCACGAGCACGTCTAAAGGATCGCCGTCGTCGGCATAAGTGCGCGGAATAAATCCGTAATTTGCGGGATAAACCGTCGAGGTATATAAAATGCGGTCAAGCCGCAGAATACCCGTTTCCTTATCGAGTTCATATTTCGCCTTACTGCCCTTCGGTATCTCAATGAGCGCCTCAAAGGAATCGGGGCGGATACGTTTTTCGTCGATATCATGCCAAATGTTCATTTTTCAACCCTCTTGCCCTTATTTTATCATAAATAATTCGCCACCGCAAGACAATAAAAACGGAAATTTGAAAAAATTTTGAAGTTTCGGGATCATTTTACTTGAAAACCGAACGCAAATATGATATAGTAATATAGCTTTTAATAAGCCGTGCAGAAGTACCCAAGAGGCTCAAGGGGCTCCCCTGCTAAGTGTACTGGTAGTCTTTACGGGAAACCCCACACTTTGAAATTTCCTGTAACATATAGGAACGAAAAGAAAAGTTTTTCTACCACTCCCTAAATAGACAGAAAAACGCTCAAAATGTGCCTATTTGTTACTGGTTATTTCTCGGCAATAGACAATTCATAGACAATCCCAACTTGACATGCGGTGATACCCAAGAGGCTCAAGGGGCGCCCCTGCTAAGGGCGTAGTACTGTTAAAGGTAGCGAGGGTTCGAATCCCTCTCACCGCGCCAACATAATAAAACCGAACGGCAACTGCCGCTCGGTTTTTTCTTAGTTTTGTTTTAATGCGTTTACCATTTCCCGTAGCTGCTCTTCGGCGGAACGCGGCAACTCGACATCGCACTTTTCGTTAGCGGCAAATTCGTTTTTCGCTTCACTTGGCTCGACTTCTTCTGTCTTCTGCCTTTGTTCGCTTTCTGCATTCGAATGCACTTCATCTTCTCCCAGCAAAATCTTATCAAGTCCGCTCTGTTCAACGGCGTCCACAATCGGTGCGAACTGCCCTCTCTTCATGACAGCTCGAATTAAGTTGACCGCCGCCTTTCGTGTCGGTTGAAATAACAGCCAGTAGATAAGCATCGTAGCGATACTAAAACAGACGATAAGAAGGATGAATATCTGCTCATCCTCTAAATGCATGAACACCTCAAGCCATAAGTATTCCCCACCCGCCGCAAGCAAAATCGCAATCGGCGTAAACAGGTATTCCTTGACGTTCCCAGACAAGCTTTTCTTGTATCGTTTTGCAATCGCGCAAACGATGATTTTCAAAAGCGAAGTCACAGCGACAGCCACAACAGAAATTGCGGCACAAACGCCATACAGCAAAAATTGTTCCTTCATCTTACTCCTCCGTTAATTGTTCCCGATTCCTTCCGTCGAGAACAGCGCCTGAACTTCTTCAAGCTTTCTCCGAGCCGCGCCGAACTTCTGATCGATGTCGTACTCGTCGTAGGCTTCCTGTAAATCGATATCCGATTTGAATTTTTTTTAAGCCATTTTCGTTATAATGTAGTTCGCCGCACGGCAACCTTTTATATGGTGCTTTGCTTCCGCGCTTTACATAAATGCTGAACTTCGTACTAAACATTTCCCGAACGCGCTGTTCTTCTCGCTCATTTGATGCAACGATATCCCCGCCGCGTCTCGTTTCAAAGCGTTGTAAAAACTCTTCGTTTGAAATTTCCAAGTTTTCTTTGAACATTGAATCAGCGAGCGTCTTCAATGCTTCCGTATTCGCCTCGTTAAGAAGCTCCGTCAGCTTTTCGGCATCATCCGTTTCTTTTAAGACAACTTTCCTTTTTATCGGAAAGCAGTCCCGTTCCTTCGCAAGTTTTTCCCTATCCGCCGCCGATGAATCATCGCAACTTATGAATTTATTTTGCGATGTTAAAACCCAGCGAATCCCCGAAGTCACCTCGTTTGTTATCGTGTTTAGAACCGCCCCTTGCGTTTCATTTACGCTTGCGATCCATTTCCCGTAATCGTATATGCCAAGTTCCCACAACCGCACATTCTCCTCTTTTCCGTTTAAGGAACATCCGATACGGAATACCACTTTTTTTTCTGAAAGCTCGATTTTGGTTGTCATAAAGAAAGCGTAATATTTCAAGTAGGGCGCAAATAGGTCTTCCCATGCGTTATACCGAGCAACGCGCTCACCCGTCGGCTGCAAGTACTCCCATCGGACATCTTCTACGCTTTCGTCAAAAACCAATTCGCAGTAAAAACTATTTTGGTTTACCTGATCATTCCAAGCGTTAAAAACTTCTTGGAAAAACTCCTTCGGCGTCGACGGCTTCCTCGTACTAAAATCAATCATGATATCCGATTTGAGCATCGACTTAATGTCCGATCCCGTTATCTTTGTTTGATTGTTTTTATCAAGTTGCGGAATGCCCGCCAGCGCCCCGTAAACGTAATTCCCACGGTCATTCTTTACGACAACGAATGTCGGCTGCATATCCGCCGTAAACGCCTCGCAGGTGCATTTCAGTTCGTCCATATCAACCCCACGCCGAACAAGCGAATAACTTCCATTGTCGACGACAAGTGAAGCGTTGTTTTGTAATCCATTGAATCCCTTATCGTAAAACGTGACAATCATAAACCGTATTGCCTCCAAGAGCCTGTCAAGTCCCCTGTGTCGCTCGACTGGAAGTTCATTGATATGTGGCTGACGCCGCTTTCCGCGAATAAAAACGTATCTTCCGACGGATCTGTTTTTACGCTGTAATCTTCGAGATTCCCGCTCCCGTCGTCAAAGTAAATCTTTCTTCTTGCGCTATTGATAATTATCGACTGCCCGTCTCGAAGCGTCACGTCGGGGAAGCTGACAACACAATATGCATTTCCGTTTCCCGCCGAAGAAAGTGCAACGCGCGGTGCGCTCACGCTTCCACGAATTGTTACAGTTACGGGAACGGGTGAAATATACGGGTTTGTGATCTCATCGTTCTTAACTTCATTTTTCCCGTAACAGTATGAATATCGGAACGGATACGACTTCCCTTGGCTTGAAATTTTAATCGTAATCTTCCGCTCGATATTTACAAAGAACGGCGTCAACGGGGTAAAACTTACGTTACACGATAGTCTGTTGTACTCGTCCTTTTCTGCCTTTGAGAACTCTGTCACCTTTCCTTCAACGTACCGCGCCTGCGTTCCATCGTCATATTCAAGCGCAACATGGTCATCTGCATGCGAATACTTCTGCAACCATTGGGAAAGTATGTTGTAGCGCTCATACGCCCGATCGATAAAATTCACCGTAAGTTTCACCGTCTGCTTGTCCTGCGCAACTTTCGTTATCGTATCAACGACGTCGCCTTCAAGCTTCGTAAGTTTCAACTTCCACCCAAGCCCGCTCGGGGCCGTAACTTTATCAAGCACAAATCGTTCCAACACCGTATTGTCAGAATCGAATACGACAAATGCAAATTGTCTCATTTTACCCCCTTGACTGTGCGATTGTTGCTATCTCTCTACTAACCGCCGCCGCAATTTCTTCTGCAGTTGCACCCGGCTCGGTTACATTTACCGTGATGTTGATTTGTGAGTTGCTTTGCGAATAATCGCTATAACGATTCCCGCCGCCCGAAAAGCCCGAATAGTCGTACTGGTCGGGATTATATCCCGAACCCGTCTTCCCACTTATGTTGTCTGCACTGAACCCATCTTCTTCAGGCATGATCTTTTTTTGCGCCGCATTAATTGCCGCGAGACCAGCCACAACGCCCGCAGCGATTGCCCCGATTGCGATACCGAGTGACCAAGAAGCGTGGAATACCGTAACTGCCGCCGCCGCAACTAACGCCGCAAGAGCAAGCCCCTTTAATATCTTTTCAACGGTCGACATTTTACTCCAGTTCTTAAACAAATCAGTTCCGATAGCCGCCGCTGCCCCTATTGCCGCAAACCCTGCAGCAGTTTTTAACTGTGCCGAATTTAGACTTTTCAGGTACTTACGCAGTCTGCAACGTTTTATCTTGTACGCGGGAAAGAGCATCAACAATACCGTCGAACATTTCTTCCTGCGTTCTAAACTGGTTCGGCGAAATCCCCAACGATTGTAAAGCTTTGGATGCGTTGCTTACCGCCCCCGTCGATAAATCCGTCATTGCCGACCGCATCTTAACGAGCGATTTTGTGAATACGTCCGAACCGACGCCGCATTGAACTGCGACATACTCCCATTCTTGAATCGTCTCTGCGCTTACACCGAAGCGCTGCGACATATCGTCAATTTCCGCACCGAGTGTTGCCGACTTCTTTGCAACCGCCCCCATGCTCGCGATCAAGCCCGCCGAAACAACGGAAGCCGCCTTCATCTTCTTCCCGACACTTTCCAATTCAACGGAAAGGGATTCCGTTTCTTTTGTTGCCTGATCAAGTTTTGTTTGATTTACCTTTTTTAACGCCTCGCGTAAATCGGTCGCTCTCGACTCCGTTTTTGCAAGACACTCTTCCAGCTTTTCATAATCTGCAGTATCTACTTTCCCAGCCTTTTCAAGTTCCGCCATCTTTGCGCGAACCGCTTCCGCCTGTTCCTCGGTCTTCTGCAATGCGGATTGATACTTTTTCTGCGCTTGCGTAAACTTGGCATCGGAATACTCCAACTGCAAACTTTTCGCCAAACTGTCAGCCGTTTTTTTCGTCGTCCCGATTTGCTTATCGGCTTTTTTTATTCCGTCAATAAAGTCCTTCGTATCGGCGCCGATTTTTATGGTAACGCTTTTTGACATATTTCTCCTATTTACAACGATTCAAAATCGCTTTCGCTTGCAGGCATTATTGCCTGCACCCCTGCCGCACTCATGCGTGCAGTGGCTTTATCCGATAGAACCTTTTTACAGTTGTCGATTCGAATTGAATACACAAGGCTGAAAACGTCTATAACGTGTAATCCTTTCCAATCAATTCCTTTTTCGCCAAGCTCTTTGATGTACTGCAATGATATTGGCATCGGGAAGCGTTTTGCATTTGAATGCAAATTGCATTTTTCAATCAACTCAATTAACGCCGCCCGATGCTTTATCAGTTTTTTTCAGACGAAGAATCAAGCACAAGCTGAAAGATTTCCTCAATTCGAGCTATCAGCCCCTTCACATAGTCCTCGCTCGTAAAATCAAACATTTTTACAAACTGAATAAAACTCATTTCCGTATCAAACAAGCAATACAGAAACTTGAGCTTGCTTAAAATCACAGCGGCATTCGTCGAACTCATTTTTGCCGTACGCTGACCGTAATCGACAACAGTCTCCGTCTTTGCAAGTTCAGGGAATTTTGTTTCCCACCGCATTTGACACGCAAGCGACATGTCCACATCAAAATCCCGCTCTTCCGTTTCAAATACGTGCTTCTTGCTTATGATTTCGTTTTTTACAACAATCGGTAATTGAACTTTCATAATTTCCTCCAAATAAATGTTGAGGGCGACGCAGGAATCGAACCCGCAAACCGTATCCGCCCATTAACGCCCTTTCGGGCGTATTTTTATACTCCCTGCACCGTTCCCTGTGCCTTCTTAGGCGTCGGTACCGAATCAAGGAACGTTTCATAACCCGCATCGCCGGGCTTTTTGCTGACCGTATATGCACGCAATTTCCCGCCCGTTTTGGGATCGATATAGTCGCTGCTTCCGTCTGCGGTTTTGACGTACTCGCCGTATCCCGTATAATTGTAATCAAACGTCGACTGCGTGATATTGTCTTGCGTTTGCGTCAGGCTCTCGTTCGGCGGCGTTACCTGAACGTTCAGAACCCATACTTTCTTCGTTTTCGTAATTCCGTCCTTGCCGATAAATTCCGTCTCATAACCGAAATTAACGGCTTTCATCGACGTAACCGCGAGTTCTGCTTTCGAGCCATCGCCCATGATTTCAGCGATTCCAAGGTCAACTTCGAACTCTTCGTCGCGGGCCATGGTTCCGATTGCGCCCGAAATCGTCTTGTCGGACGAAAGAGAAACCTGCGCCTCACCGTCGCCATAAAGCGTCGTCGTGTTGATATTTCTGTCCTTGGAAAAAGTATATCTTCTTTTCCTTGACGGAAACTAATCGCATCAATAATTGCGTCTAAATCGACAACAATATCACCCGGT